>JBKCKE010000264.1:0-2374 GCA_046301395.1 Verrucomicrobiota bacterium
TCTCGAGGGCGGGCACCCGCACGACGTCGGCACGCTGCTCGACGCGGACGGCATCGCCATCCGAACCGGCCATCACTGCTGCATGCCGCTCATGAAGCATTACGGACTCAGCGGCACCGCCCGCGCTTCGTTCGCGTTCTACAACACCCTCGAGGAAGTCGACCGTCTGGCCGTCTCGCTCGAAAGGGCGCGGAAGATGATGGCCTAAGCCTGAGGCTTGGATTCAAAGAAAAGGCCCCGGTGGCGGGGCCTTTTCCGTGGAGAGGTCGACGCAGCTCAGTCCAGTTTCTGGCCTTCCTTGAGGAGGATTTCCCGAAGCTTCGCGTAGTCTACGTCTTGGACGGCGAGTGAGTCGTCGATGGCGAGGGCGGCCGCGGCGCCGGCGCTCTGGCCGAGGATCATGAAGACCGGCTCCATGCGCGAGGACCCGAAGGCCGGGTGGGTGGAGGAGATGACCGTGGGGACGAGCAGGTTGACGCACTCGCTCTTCTTCGGCCGAATCGCCCGGTAGCTGATACGGTAGGGCTTCGGCACCGCGTAGTCGAACTGGCCTTCAAGGCCGACCATGTCGCCCTGCCAGTCGCGCTGGGCGGCGGTGATCTCCTCGGACTTGGAGGTGCGCAGGTGGGTGATGTGGGCGTCCTTGGCCGTCTTGTAGATGATCCGGCGCACGACGTGCGAATCCATGATGAAGCTGCCGAGCCCGACCGAGTCCTCGACCTTCGTCTTCCCGAGGCAGTCATGCTCGGTGAGCACGTAATCCCCGCGGAGACGGCGGCCTTCGCGCACGTAGAGTTCGTGCGGCCAGCCGGCGGTCTCGGGGAATTCCTTCTTTGGCAGGCCGAATTTCGCCACACGGGCGCGGAGCTCCGCGGGGATGCTCGGATCGTTGGCCAGGAAGTAGAGGTAGCCCTGCTGGTAGTTCACGTGGTCCTGGAAGATCTTCTCACGTTCCTCGTAGGTGCCCTCGGCCCAGCCGAAGCTGCCGCCGACGTAGTCGAGCGAGACCGGCCCGGCGCTATTGCAGTCTCCTTCGTTGAGCTTCAGCGGGCCGCGGGAGTAGATGAGGTTCCACCAGGTCGAGTCAGGCGCCGCGTTCACGTAACGCTTGAGCAGTTCGTAGCGTGCGGCCCGATAATCGGCCGGCTTGGGCCAGGGGAGGGGGTCCTTCTGCGTGGCGAAGACGCGGAAGCAGAAGGGCTGGTAGCGCTTGTCGGCCTTGCCGTGCTCTTCGGCGGCGTACGGCGTGCCGTCGACGCCCTCGATGACGCCGCTGCGGGGGTCGCCCGGGACGACATAAGGGTCGACGCGCCACTGGAAGTTGTGAGGCGCGGAGCGGGCGCCGATCTGGATGCCGTTGAGCTTCTCGCCGAAGTCGGCGTTGGCTTCGCGGCCGGCGACCTGCGAGACGCCGGTGCGGGCCATCAGGTCGCCTTCGTAGGTGGTATCGAGGAAGACCTTGCCGCGGGCGCAGTTGCCGTTCTCGAAGACGAGCCTCGTGAGGCGGTCGCCCTGTTTCTCGACCTGCGCGAGGCGGTGTTCGAAGAAGACCGGCACATCGAGGTCGGTGAGCATCTTCAGGAAGAGCGTCTCGACCTCGGCTGGGCTTTGGACCTGCTTCTTGAAAAAATCGAGGAAGACCGTCTTCGCCATGCCGCCTATGGATTCCTTCTTGCCGTAGTCCACGTCGCTCAGGCCGGACGAGGACATCCCGCCGACGTGACGGCGGAAGACGAAGATGGCGGCCGTCTTGCCCATCTTCTTCGCCTGGCAGGCGGCGGAGACCGCCGCGGGGCTCGCGCCGTAGATCACCACGTCGAAGTCGAACGTCTTCGGCTCTGCGACCTTCGGCACGGGGTAATAATACTTCAGGCCCGGATTCGGGTTCGTCGGTTGGGGGAGTTCCTTGGCGATGAGCGTGGCACCGAAGGCGAGCAGGAGCAGTCGGAGGGACTTGGTCATGGCGGGATGTTGGGATGTTCTGACCCGCAGAGTGGAGCAAGGTTTCCGCTACTCATCAAGGACTAGAGGATTGGACTAGGCCGACTGGCTGGGCTCGGTCTCATTCATCGAGCGACGCAGCACGTCGAGGATGCCCTGGACTTCCCAGTTGCGGGCGGCCCCGGTCAGGCCGACCAGTCCGCGGGCGTCTTGAATGTCGTCGGGGTGATGGCCCGGGGGCCAATCGAGCCAGCTCCGGTCCATGGAGTGACGGGCGTCCTGTAGCAAGGGAAGCAGGGCGTTGATGCAGAGGGTGTCCGCGCGGCCGTCAGAAAGCAGGCACGCGAAGACCTCGTCGATCAGCCGTCGGCGGGCGGACTTGAGGGGTGAGGCGGACAGGGTGAGGGCCCAGTCGCGCAGGCGGGTACGCCAG
>JBKCKE010000265.1:0-24400 GCA_046301395.1 Verrucomicrobiota bacterium
CTTGCGATCGAGGAACGGGCCGTCGACCTTCTCGCCGCCGAGCGGGTTGGGTCGGTCGAGCACGATGACGCGCACCGGGCGCGGCAGGGAGAAGCAGGCCTCGATGACGAGGCGCATGCAGCTGACGTAGGTGTAGGAGCGTGCGCCGATGTCCTGGAAGTCGATGATGATCGCGTCGAGGCCGGCGAGCATCTCCGGGGTCGGCTTACGCGTCGCGCCGTAGAGGGAATAGACCGGCAGGCCGGTGCGCGCGTCCTTCGCGTGGCCCACCTTGACGTCGGCCTTGGCCACGCCGTCGATGCCGTGCTCCGGACCGAAGAGTTTCAAGAGCTTCACGCCGGGCGCACGCGCGAGCACGTCAGCGGTCCGCTGACCGAGGCCGTTGACGCCGGCACGATGCGTGACGAGACCGCAGCGGAGACCCTGCAAGCGGGCGAAGCCTTCGGCCGCGAGGACGTCGATGCCGAGCATCACCTTGCCAGCTGGCGCGCCGCCGGAGGGAGCGGGTCGTACGGACGGTACGCTGACGGATCCGCCACCGCCGGCGCAACCGGATAGGGCGTAAGCGCCCAGCGAACCCAAGGCGGTGAGGTGAAGAAAGTCGCGACGGTCCATGGGGAAGCGGTGTCCGCATCATCGGCCTTTCGCCGAGCGGTTCAAAGTCCGAAATCGAAAATCCGTTTGCAGGCGACGGTCCCCGCCGACACCTTCCCGTCATGCGCGTCGCCCTCCTCGGTTCCGGTCGCGGCTCCAACGCCGACGCGGTCCTCCGCGCCCAGGCCGAAGGCCGGCTGGGCAAGGCCAAGGTGGTCGGGATCTGGTGCGACGTCCCGACCTGCAAGATGCTGGAGCTCGGTCCGAAGTACGGCGTCCCCGCCTGCTTCCTCGACACCGGCCCCTTCAAGACGAAGTTCTCGCCCGAACGTGAGCAAGCGTGGGCCGACGCCCTCAAGGCCGCCCAAGTCGACCTGGTGGTGCTCGCGGGCTTCATGCGCGTCATCAAGGCCCCCCTGCTCGACGCTTTCGCTGGGCGCATCATCAACCTTCACCCGAGCCTCCTGCCCGCCTTCCCCGGCCTCGACGGCATCGGCCAGGCCTGGAATGCCGGCGTGCCGGAAGCCGGCTGCACGGTCCATTGGGTCAACGCCGAGATCGACGGCGGCGCCCACCTCGGCCAGACCCGCGTCACCCGCGAACCGGCCGACACTCTCGAGACCTTCGCGCAGAAGATCCACGCCGCCGAGCATGCCCTGCTGCCCGCGGTGATCGCCCGCCTGAGCGAGAAGCTTTCCTGATGATCGAACTGAAGTGCCCCATCCACGAAGACATGGTCCAGCCGTTGGAAGACCATTTCTGCGAACTCACCCGCTCCTCCTGGATGCTCTTCCATGAAGGCCCCGGGAAGCCGCATTTCGTGATGGGCTACTTCGACACGAAGGCCGAAGCCGACGAGGCTTGGGCCGGACTGCGCAAGGCCTTCAAGAAACTCCCCGAAGCCTACGACGAGACCGTCATGGCCGACAAGGACTGGAAGGAAGCCTACAAGGAACACCTCAAGCCGTGGGATCACGGACGTCTCCACTGGGTCCCGGCCTGGATGCGCGGCAAGCACGCCGTCCCGGCCGACGCCGCGGTGATCTGGTTCGACGCCGGTCTGGCCTTCGGCACCGGCGACCACCCGACGACCCGCCTGTGCGCGATCCGCATGATGGACTTCCTCGAGACGCATCCCGCCGCGCAGGTCTCCGTCACCGATGCCGGCTGCGGCTCCGGCATCCTCGCCCTCTCCGCCGCCAAGCTCGGCTGCGGACGCATCGCCGGCTTCGACCGCGATCCGGAATCCGTCCGCGTGAGCATCGCCAACCGGGAGGAGAACGGCATCGCCGACGACGCGGTCGCCTTCCATCACGCCGGCTTGGAAGAAGGCTTCCGCCTGACCGGACGGGCCGACGTCGTGCTGGCCAACATCATCAGCGACGTCCTCTGCATCTACGCCGACAACCTCGTCGAGTCCGTCAGCCCCGGCGGCGTCCTCGCCCTCAGCGGCATCCTTGCGAAGGAGCAGGACGCCGTCCGCGCCCATTTCGAAGCGAAGTGCCAGGCCGCCTGGGGCGCCGGCACCCGCGCCGATGGCCGCATCATGGGCGAGTGGAGCGACGTCGCGCTGTTCCGTCCGCTCTGAGGATTTGCGTCCGCCTCGGCGCCGCCCAACCTTTCCCGCATGCACGAGAACACCGCCCAACGCATCCGTTACGGACGCTTCATCGCCTTAGGCTTCGGCGTCTTCTGCCTGCTGATGGCGCTCAACGAACTGCTCGGCGGCCTGAACCTCGGCTTCGCCCGGATCCCGCCGCGCTGGGATCCCGCGGTCGTGACCTTTCCCCGCGCCTTGCGCGCCGAATCCTGGTTCCTCATCGCCTACGCCGGCCTGCTCTTCCTGCCTTGGCGCCGCATCACGTCGGCGAAGGTCTGGAACCGGCTCTTCGTCGTGCTCTGCGTCGCCTCGCTGATCTTCGCCTTCGCGATGATCTCCGAAGTCATGGCCAAGAACTACGTCGCCCAGGCCGCGGGCATGAAGGCGCGCATCCCGGTCTTCCAGGCGGTCCTGCTGTTCCTTTGCCTCGGCCAGATCCCGCTCGAGCTCTTCAGTCGCAAGCCGGAGCTGCTCGACTGATCAGAGCGCGGCGTGCAGCGCCTCAGCGCGACGCATCGCTTCTTCGAGGGTCGGCGCGGTGACGGTGATGTGGCCCATCTTCCGGCCCGGCGCAGCCTTTCCCTTGTCGTAGAGGTGCAGCTTGGCGGAGGGGTCGGCGAGGACCTTGGTCCAGTCGGGCTCCTGGCCATTGCGCCAGACATCGCCGAGGAGGTTCACCATCGCGGAAGGCGCAAGGGGCTTGGTGCCGCCGAGCGGCAGGCCGCACACGGCGCGGACGTGCTGTTCGAACTGGCTGGTCTCGTTGGCGTCGAAAGTCTGGTGGCCGCTGTTATGCGGACGCGGGGCGAGCTCGTTGACGACGATGCGTCCGTCCTGCACGAACATCTCGACGGCCAGCAGACCGACGAGCTGGATCTTGTCGGCGATGCTCAGCGCGAGCGCGCGGGCTTCGTCGGCGGTGGCCGCGGAGATGCGGGCCGGCGAGAGCGAGAGGTGCAGGATATGGTTACGGTGGATGTTCTCGGCGGGATCGTAGACGGCGGTGCGACCATCGATAGTCCGTGCGACGAGCACGGAGATCTCCATCTGGAAAGGTACCCACGCTTCGAGGACGCCGACGGCGCCGCCGATCTTCGCCCACGCGGCGGCGAAGTCGGCTTCGGCTGTCGGCAGTTTGACCTGTCCTTTGCCGTCGTAACCGAAGTCAGCGGTCTTGAGCACGCAGGGGAAACCGATGGACTTCACCGCGGCCTGCAGCTCGGCGAGCGAGGAGACGACGGCGAAGTTGGCGCAAGGGATGCCGGAGGCGCGGAGGAATTCTTTCTCCCGGCGGCGGTTCTGGCAGGTCGCCAGGACAGAGGCGGACGGATGGCACGGCACGGACTTCGCGACGAATTCGACCGTCGCGGGCGGGATGTTCTCGAACTCGAGCGTGACCCGGCCACAGCCTTGGGCGAAACGCGTGAGCGCGGCGGTATCGCTCCAGTCGGCGGTGACATGCTCGTCGGCGATCGCCGCGGCGCAGGCGCCCGCGGAAGGATCGAACGTGCGAACCCTATAACCGAGGCGGCGGGCGGCGATAGCCGACATACGGCCGAGCTGGCCACCGCCGAGGATACCGATCGTTCCGCCGGGCTGCAGGGGTCGCTCCATGGCTTAGCGCTTCTTGCCCTTGCGACCGGGGATCGGGTTATCGAGCACGGCCTTGGTCTGCGCGGCGCGGTAGCCGTCGAGTTTCTTGGCGAGCTTGGCGTCGGAAAGGGCGAGGACCGCGGCGGCACCAAGGGCGGCGTTGATCGCCCCGGCCCGGCCGATCGCGAAGGTATGCACAGGGATGCCGGCCGGCATCTGGACGATGGAGAGGAGCGAGTCGATGCCGTCGAGGGACTTGGACTGCACCGGGACGCCCATGACGGGCAGCGAGGTCATCGCGGCGACCATGCCGGGCAAGTGGGCCGCACCGCCGGCGCCGGCGATGATGACCTTCAGGCCGCGGCGGCGGGCCGCCAGGGCGTAGTCCTTGAGCTTCAGCGGCGTGCGGTGCGCGCTGACGACTTCGGCTTCGAAGGCGACGCCGAGTTTCTTGAGCGTGTCGGCGGCGTTGACCATCGTCTCCCAGTCGGACTGGGAACCCATGATGATGCCGACCTGAGGTGCGGAGGAAAGCGCGCGAGCCATGACCAAAGCGTGTCGGAGGCTCCCCCGCCTGTGAAGCCCGAAGCGAAAAAACTACTCCGCGTACGGGACGTATTCGGGGACGAGCCGGCGGATGCCCTGCTTGCAGACGCCCGGTTCCAGGCGAAGAAGGTCGGTCACCTGCGCGCGCAAGGCTTCGGACGACAGCGATGTCTCGCCCGCGGCCACGAAACGGAAGACCCGCGGGTGGGTCGTCGGCCGGAACTGCTCGCCTTCGCACTGGAGCTCCTCGACCAGTTTCTCTCCGGGCCGCAGGCCGATGATCCGGATCTCGATGTCGACGTCCGGCCGCAGGCCGCTGAGTTCGATGAGCTGACGGGCGACGTCGATGATCTTGAGCGGCTCACCCATCTCGAGGACGAGGATTTCGCCGCCCTGCCCGAGCGTCGCGCTCTGCAAGACGAGGCCGACCGCCTCGGGGATCGTCATGAAATAACGTTTCACGTCCGGGTGCGTGACCGTGACCGGACCGCCCGCGGCGATCTGCCGTCGGAAGATGGGAATGACCGAGCCTGACGAACCGAGCACGTTGCCGAAGCGCACGGCCATGAAGCTCGTGCGGACGCCGGGCCGGGCCTGGAGCGAGCGAAGCATGAGTTCGGCGAGCCGCTTGCTGGCACCCATGACGTTGGTGGGGTTGACCGCTTTGTCCGAGGAGATGAGCACGAACTTCTCCGCGCCATGCTCCGCGGCGAGATGGGCGATGACCCACGTGCCCTCGACGTTGTTCTTCAGGGCTTCGCCTGGCTGGGCTTCCATCATCGGGACATGCTTGTGCGCCGCGGCGTGCAGGACGAGGCTCGGACGATACGCCGTGAAGACGGCCGTCATCCGGGCGACGTCCGTGACGTCGCCGACGAGCGGCGTGATGACGTCTCCATGACCGGCCGCGATGAGTTCCTGCTCAGCCTGATAGAGGAGCACCTCGCACTGGTCGAGCAGGAGGAGCCGGGCCGGGCCATGCGCCGCGACCTGACGGCTGAGCTCGAGGCCGATGCTGCCGCCCGCGCCGGTGACCAGGATGACGCGACCTTTGACCATCGCGCCGATCGCGGCGTCGTCGAGTTGCGCCGGCGCGCGGCCGAGGATGTCTTCGACGGAGATCGGCCGGATGTCGGAGGCGCGGACGCGGCCGCCGGCGAGCTCCGCCATCGAGGGGACGACGAGCACGCGGAGGTTGTTGGCGGCGGCGAGGGCGCTGACCTCGCGGATGCGGCGCACGCTGGTGGACGGCAGCGCGAGGATGATCTCGGTGACGCCGAACTTCTCCGCAAGCTCGCCCATGCGGGCCGGCGAGCCGACCACGGGGACGCCATGGATGTGGAGGTCATGCTTGGCGACGTCGTCGTCGAGGAAGCAGACCGGTTCGAGGCCGTGGCCGCGACGGCCGAGGAGGTCGGCGACCAATTGGGCTCCCGTCTGGCCGGCGCCGACGACGGCGATACGCTCGACGATGCCGACCGGCGAACCCGTGCCGACGGAGAAACGCTCGCGCAGCGCGCGGACGGAGACGCGGAAGCCGATGAATAAGACCAGCGACAGGTTGAAGTCGATCAGCGTGACGCCGCGCGGCAGGCTGAAGGCATTGCCGCCCGCACCGCTGCTGAGGAGACTCGGCAAGGCCAGCGCCGCGAAAGTCGCCGTCGCCAAGGCGAGACCCGTGCGCAGCGCATCCGGCAGCCGGAAGTAATAGAACACGCCGCGGAACTGACCCCAGAGCGCGAGCAGACCGACCTTCAGCGGCACGAGCCAGAGCAGCGCGATCGGACGCTGCTCATAGAGATATGCTTCGAAGGCCAGGTGCTCCGCGGTCGTCGGTTCGTCGGCTCCGACGAAACGGAGTTCGTAGGCGAACCAGAGCGAGAGGGCTGCCAGCATCCCGTAAGCCGCGAAGAAGAACGCGGCGCGCTTGAGGCGGGAGGCGGAAGTGGCCATGGGGTCTGGCGATGATTGAGCCCCCGGGCCGATTATTCAATGACGATGCGGAATCCGAGGGTCCGGCTTTTCTCGCGCTTGTGGACCTGCCGGACCGCCAGCCCGGCGACGGGGGCGGAGGCGACGCTGCCACCCACGACAGGGGCCCGGGTCTCCCCTTCTTTGGCTGCCGCCCATTCTTCCACGTTACCGACGAGGTCATGGAAGCCCTGGGCATCGGCTTTGGCGGAACCCGCTGGCCGGGCGTCGACGCCTTCGGTGTTCGCCGCAGTCCAGGCGTTATCGGCCGAAGCCGGCTTGGTCAGATCGCCGGCCGCCGACGCATGCTCGGCGACGGTCGGGAGACGGGCGCGCGCCCCGAGGATCCACCCCAGGCGTCGGGCGAAAAGTTCGGCGTCGGCGTAGGCGACCGACTCCACTGGATTGGCTTCACGACGCACGGCGCTCGGATTCGCGTCCATCAACGAGGCGTAGAGTCCCTGTGGGATCTCGGTGCGGTACATCCGGACGCTCTGACCAGGAACAGGAAGCAGCTGCCGGTCCGCGCTCGGCAGGTAACCCCGGATCGTCGCCGCATGGGAGGCGATGAATTCCAGTTCCTGGCGCTCTTCATCCTCCGGACGAAAGACTCCGGTGCCGGCCTCGGCGAGACGGCGGCCGTCCGCGAGGACCGTATCCGCCAACCGGAGGGCGTCGTCGGCCTGCCGGGCCCGCAAGGCCTGACGTAGTCGGCCGGCAGCGGCGCGCACGCGCACGATGTCGTCGTGAAAACGGGCGTAGTTCAGGCGCGTCGCCATCGCGGCTTCCTTGGCCCGGTCGGCGAACTGGCTGCGCGGATAGGCCGTGAGCAGCCGCGCGAAAACATCGACCGCGTCCTGCCACCGGGCGACGGCACCAGGCCAATCGCCTTTCGCTTCGGCCGCTTGAGCGGCAGCCTGATGCCGACCGACTTCCTCCCAGACGAGGCCGGAGGCCGCGGTCTCGCGGCGGATGGCCAGCTGTTCGGCGCGGCCGAAGGCGGTGTCACGTACGTCGCGATAGCGCGCAAGGAATTCGTTCTCGGCGTCGAGCGCCGACGTGAAACGTTCCGCTGCCTCGGCATAACGGCCGGCGGCGAAGGACTTCTCCGCCTCGGCTTCCAAGGCGCGTCCCTTCTGCCACAGCGCCGAGGATTCCAGACGACGAAGGCGGGTGTCGAGCAACGCGCGACGTCCGGAATCAGCCAGGCCGGAGAACTGCCAGCGTTCGGCGATCTCCTGTTCGCAGGCGACCGCCCGACGGAGCTTCTCCACGGCCGCGGCTTCGTCGGACTTGGCTAGGGCGAGCGCAGCGGCCTCAAGGGCGGCCGACTCCTGGCGCAGCCGCTCTCCCCGGAGGAGGTGCAACCGGCGCCGGAGGGAAACGAGACGCGGATCTTCGGTCCCGACGGAGCGGAGGGCGGAAAGATACTCTTCCTGGGCCTGCAAGGCCTGCTCCAGCAGACGGATATCGTCTTCGGTGAGCTCGAAGCGCTCTTGGCGGACTTTCTCGAAAGCCGCTTCCGCCGAGAGCGAACGCTGACGAAGGGCGGCGGTGTCCGCGGCGGACACCGTGAGCTCGGACTGACGGGTCGTCCGACGCTCCGCCGTGTAAAGCAGGAGGGAGGCGATGGCCAGGGAGGCGATCACCGCCAAAAGCAAGGGCAGCCGTAGCCAGGCCCAGACGGCCTCGAAGGAGAAACGTCCGCGGCGCGCCCGGGGATCCGCGGCGGGCACGAAGTCGGGTCTGGGTGGTTGTGGGCCGTTGCTCATGAGCGGACCGACAACTTCGTCGCCGGCGGTTTGTTTGCTTTAATAGTTCGTCACTCTGGTTCATCAAAGTCATACCTTCAATATTGGAAATGGCTCAATTCAAGCGCATCGCCGTCGTCGGCGCCGGCCTCATCGGCGGCTCCATCCTCCTCGCGGCGGCGCGGAAGGGCCTGGCCGGTTCGCTGGCGTGCTGGTCGCGCTCGGCGGGATCGCGGGAGACCTTGCGTGGGTTCGGCGTGGCGGAAGTTTTCGATAGCGCGGCCGACTGCGTCCGCGGCGCAGACCTCGTCATCGTGACGACGCCCGTCGACACCGCGGAAGAGACCTTCCTCGCCATCGCCCCCGGCCTTGCGCCAGGCGCCGTGGTCACCGACGCCGGGAGCGTGAAAGGGGCCATCCTGCTCGCCGCCCGCCGCCTCCCCGCGGCCAATCCGTTCGTCGGCGCCCATCCCATGGCCGGCGGCGAGAAAGCCGGCGCCTCACACGCTTCCGCCCAGCTCTTCGAAGGCCGCGTCTGCTTCCTGACGCCGACCGGGGCCGAAGACCCGCAGGCCTTAGCCATGGTGCGTCGCTTCTGGCAGGAACTCGGTTCGGTCCTGCATGAGACCGACGCCGCCAAGCACGACGAGATCGTCGCCGCGATCAGCCATGTGCCGCATGCCGCCGCTTCGGCGCTCATGCTCGCCGTGATGGACCAGCCCGGTTTCCGTCGCTTCGCGGTCGGCGCCGGTCTGCGCGACACGACCCGCATCGCCGCCGGCGAAGAGAATCTCTGGGTGGGCATCATGCTCGCGAACGCCCGGCACACCGCGGCCGGCCTCCGCGACCTCGAGCGGCGCGCCGCCGAACTCCGCGCGGCCGTGGAAGCGAACGACGCCGCCACGTTGCGCCGTCTCCTCGCCGAAGCCCGCATCGCCCGCCAGAACCTCGACCGGTCCGAATGAGCCCGACCCTCGTCATCCGTCCCTTCCAGACCCCCGCCCGCGGCGTCGCCCAGGTCCCGGGCTCGAAGAGCATCACCAACCGCGCCCTGATCCTGGCCGCACTGGCCGACGGCGTCACGCTGTTCACCGGCGCGCTCTTCAGCCGCGACACCCGCATCCTCATCGCCGCCCTGCGGGCGCTGGGGTTCGAGGTGACCGACGATGAAGCCGCCGGCACGGTACGTATCACCGGCCTCGGCGGGCGTATCCCGCGCGTCCGCGCCCAGCTGCACGTCGGCAACGCCGGCACCGCGGCGCGTTTCCTCACCGCGTGCCTCGCGCTCGCGCCGGGCGGCGAATATGAACTGGATGGCGACGAAGCCATGCGGGCCCGCCCGATGCGCGGCTTGCTCGACGCCTTGCGCGCGGGCGGCTGCCGCGCGATCGCTCCCGACGGTTCGGCCGCGAACGGTTTCCCGTTCACGCTTCACACGACAGGTAAACTTGGCCGCCTGGAGGTCGATGCCTCGGCATCTTCCCAGCTTCTCTCCGCCCTGCTCATGGTGCTCCCACTTTCGGCCGGAGCGACGGTGAGCATGAAGGGCTCCACGGTCTCCGAACCGTTCGTCGAGATGACGGCGCGCATGTGCGGCCAGTTCGGCCGGCCCCTGACCCGTCTCGCTGATGGCAGCTGGAGCTGCGCGGCTCCTGGCCCCTACGTCGCCCAGCCTGCCTACGCGATCGAACCTGACGCCACCGCCGCCAGCTACTTCATCGCGTTGCCCGCCGTCACCGGGGCCCGCGCGTCCGTCCGCATCGAAGGCTACGCCGACGGCGGACTCCAGGGTGACACCGCCTTTGCCAAGGTCGCCGCTACGTGCGGCGCCAAGCTGCGCTCGGCCGAAGGCACGTTGGTCTCGGACTCCTGGGCCGGCATCCGCGGCGGCGACTTCGACTTCAACGCTTTCTCGGATACGTTCCTCACGCTGGCGACCGTCGCCGCTCTGGCCGACGGACCGGTGAAGATCCGCGGCATCGCCCACACCCGCAAGCAGGAGACCGACCGCGTGCTTGCGATGGCGACCGAACTGGAACGCCTCGGCCTGAAGGTCGAACCTTCCGCCGCGCAGCTCCGCGCGGATGAGTCGCTTTCCTCGCTGACCATCTTCCCGAACAAAGCGGCCCTACGTCAGGCGGCCGCCGCCGGTCCCGTCGAGATCCACACGTATGAAGACCATCGCATGGCGATGAGCTTCGGTATCCTCGGTAGCTTCGACCTCTTCGGCGACGGCCGTCCCTGGATCGCGATCCAGGATCCCGCCTGCACGGGTAAGACCTTCCCGCATTTCTTCCGCGCCCTCGAGGCCCTCCGCACGAACTTCGTTCGCGTCTCCGTAGACGGCGGCGCTGCTTCGGGTAAGTCCAGCACCAGCCGCCGACTCGCCCAGCTGCACGGCCTGCTGCACGTCGACACCGGAGCCCATTACCGCAGCCTCACCCGAGCGCTGCTCCTCGCCGGCGCTTCCGCCGACGATCCCACTTCCGTGAAGGCCTCGCTGTCCAAGCTGCGCATCGGCTCGCGCATCGTCGCCCGCCAAGGCGCCCGCAGCTCGGCGCTCACGCTCGACGGCATGCTCCCTGATGACGCCGACCTACGCACGCCCGAGGTCAACGCGGCGGTCTCGAAGATCGCCGCCCTGCCCTCCGTCCGGAGCTTCCTCCTCGAATACCAGCGCTCCCAGGTGAAACTCGCGAGCGAGCAAGGTTTCGCCGGCGTGGTGATGGAAGGCCGCGACATCGGCTCCGTCGTCCTGCCGGACGCCGAAGTACGCATCTTCCTCGAAGCCGACGCGGAAGCGCGCGCCCAGCGCCGGGCCGCCGAAGGCCAAGCCGATCAGGTCACCCAGCGCGACCATCTCGACGCCACGCGCAAGACCGCGCCCATGGTCTGCCCAAACGGGGCGTGCCGCCTGGATAACACGCACCTATCCCTCGAAGCCGTCGTGAGCCAGATCGGCGAACTGATCAAGGTGGCCGCCCTGCCCCGATGATCCTCGATTCGAAGAACCTGATCTACAAGGCCGTCTACCACGGCGCACGTTCGTTCATCGAGGTCTTCTCCACGCTCGAAGTCGAAGGTTGGGAAAACGTCCCCACTGGCGCGTGCCTCTTCGCTTCGAATCACCAGAGCATGCTGGACCCACCGTTGCTCGGATCGTGCCTGCCCCGGGAGATCTCCTTCATCGCGCGGCGCTCCCTCTTCGACAACGCCGTCTTTGGGTTCGTGATCCGTGCCTGTCACTCCATCCCCGTCGACCGGGGCGAAGCGGACATCGGTGCGATCCGCGCGGCCTTGGCTGCCTTGGGCGCAGGCGAAGGCCTGCTCATCTTCCCGGAAGGTACGCGCAGCCATGATGGCGTCATCGCCTCGCCCAAGGCCGGGGCCGGCCTCCTCGCCTGCAAGTCCGGCGTGCCGGTCGTCCCTATCCATATCCGCGGCGCGCGCGACGTCCTCCCCCGCGGCGCTAATTTCCCGGTCGGTTCGGCGCGCATCCGCGTCCGCTTCGGCAAGGCGATGCTCCCGGCGGAATACGATCCGGGCGCGGAACATCGCGACCGTTCGATCGAGGCGTCACGTCGCATCCTGGAGCGCATCAAGTCGCTCCCGGATTGCGCCGATCCCGGTCTCTGAGCCGGTGGCTTACGAGATCCGCTGCGGCATCACGACGCAGAGGAAGTCGTCCTTGAGTCCGCGGATCACGCCGGGGGACATCTCGTCCTTGAATTCGAAATCGATCTCATCCTCCGTGAGGGCCTTGAGCGGATCGATGATGTACTGAGGGTTGAACGCGATGTTCACGTCCGGACCTTCGTACTTCACGGCGATCGGCTCGTGCGCGTCGCCGCTGTCGGACTTCGCGGAGATCTCGAGGTTCTGCGTCTTCTTCGTGACGCTCATCCGGATGGTGTTGTTGCGGTCGTCGGTCATCAGCGCGGCGCGGTTGACGCTCTCGAGGAGTTTCTCGCGTTCGAGACGGACCTTGGAGCCGGCATCCTTCGGGATGACCTGGCGGTAGTTCGGATAGTTGCCTTCGACGACCTTGGAGACCAGCTGGATGCGGTCCACGAGGCCTTCCTCGTTCTTCGGGATGTCGATGGTGAAGCCGACCTGGCGCTCGTTGTGCGAGACGTGGGCTTCGCCGCCGGACTTCAGCAGGCGCATCAGTTCGATGATGGTGCGGGCGGGGAGGATGAGGGCCAAGGCCTTGTCGGTGCCGGCGAGCTTGCGTTCACATTTGGCGAGACGACGACCGTCGGTCGCGACGACCGTTAGCTTGCCTTCGGCGAATTCGAAGAACACCCCGTTGAGGATGTAACGGTTCTCGTCGGAGGACTGCGCGTAGCTGACCTTACGGAGCATGTCACCGAGGTCATCCTGATTGATCGAGATGGTCGGCTGACCGGCGAAATTGGAGATCGGGGGGAACTGGTCGGCCGGGAGGCCGGCGACCTGGAAGACGGAGCTGCCGGAGGTGATCTTCACGCGGTCTTTGCCGGTGAGTTCGACGATGGTGTCGCTGCTCGAGAGTGCGCGGACGATGGGGACAAGTTTCTTGACCGGGAGAGTGATGCGACCAGGCGAGGAGACGGCAGCCTTGATGCGGCAGCAGATGCCGAGATCGAGGTTGGTGGTGGTGAGCGTCACCGTGTCGCCTTCGGCTTCGATGAGCACGTTCTGGAGGATCGGCATCGTCGCACGGCTACCGACGACGTTGGTCACGCTCGAGAGACCGTTGAAAAAGTGATTCCGGTTAACCTTGAACTTCATGATGACGTCAGAATTGAGCAGAGGCGGGGGCTGAGGCAACCCCTCATTGCCCACATCCCGGCCGACTCTGTCTCTATTCTCTCTTCATTTATAAATACCCGTAGCATCAGCAGGGGTCGGAATTCCGTACATAGTTCCGCAACACGCTGGTAAGAGGGAGCATCCAAGTCCGCCGCTTCTGTGCCTGAGGGGTGAATAACCCTCGGCTTGTTCACAGGCGGTCATAGGCACGGGTTACGCACCGTCTGTTCACACCTTGGACACCGGCTCATCATCGTCATCCGGAGCCGGGTCCATTTCGCTCTTCTTGAGCAAGAATGCGTGACGGAAAAGACTGTAGACGACGTAACCGAGGAAGACCGCCGGGAAGGAGTACTGCGGGTAACGGAAGATCACCGCGCCCAGGATGATGATCAGGATGAAACCACGGGTTTTGGCGCGGGCGGTCCAGTCCAGCTTCTTGAAGCTCGGGAAACGCACGTTGCTGATCATCAGGAAGGAGATGACCAACATCACCGGGAGGAGCACCCAAGGCCAGTGCTGCACCGCTTGCTCGAAGGGGTCTTTCTGACCCGGAGAGACCATCATGTCAGAAAGCACCAGTACCAATGAGGCGATCATCCCGGCGGCGGCGGGCGAAGGCAGGCCGACGAAATCGCCCCCCGCGGCGCGCTTTTCGTTCCCAGGTACCAGGGGGTTGGTGAGGACGTTGAACCGGGCTAGGCGGACGCCGGCGCAGAGCAGGTAGATGAACGCGAGGAGCCAGGTGACCAACTGGACGTTGGCCGTCACCTCGGGCTTGATGACCAGGAAGCAGGCCATCAATGCCGGGGCGACGCCGAAGGAGACCGTGTCCGCGATGGAATCGAACTCGGCGCCGAAGAGGGATTCTCGCTTGGTGGCACGGGCCACCCGACCGTCAAAAAGATCGCAGACGCAGGCGAAAAGGATGAACCAGACCGCCATATTATAGTGCTCGGCCCGTCCTTCCGGGGTCAGCGAGGTGAACCGGGCTTCGATGCAGTTCTTGATGGCCAGGAAGCCGCAGAGCATGTTGCCGGCCGTGAACAGGTTCGGCAGCAGGTAGATGCGGGCCGCCTCCTCAGGCGAAGCATACGGGCGTTTTTCGGGAGGGGTGGTCACGGTCAGGACTTCGGGGGTTCGTCGAGGTATTTCCAGAAGCCGCCTTCTTGTTCGATCCGCGCTTCGTCTTCCGGGAAGGGCAGGTGCGAACGGAACGCGAAGTCGGCGTAGGTGTGCTTATGGAGCACGTAATGGGCGAGCAGCGAGCCTTCGCTGGCTTCGAAATAGATGCGGAACTCACCGACGCGCAGACGGTGATACGTGTGGCCGCTACGGCGGACCGTGCCGAGTTCCGAGCTGCCGCGCAGGAGCTCTTCGGCGGTGAGCGAAGTGAACGCTTCGACGACTTCCATCTGCTCCAAGGTCGGCAGCTTCGCGAGCTCGCGCATCGCCTGGTCGCTGAAATTCACTTGGTACATCGGTGGGGACGAGCAAACGCGGAGGGGGTCGTCACCGCAATCATTCAGTTGCCCGCGCCCACGCCGAGACGAGCCGTAAGGCCTGTTTTTCCACCAAATCCAGCACTTTTTCGAAATCGTCGCTTTCGCCGTAATACGGATCGGGCAAGGCGACGTCGCCGAGGAAGAGCGCCAGCCGATGATGTTGTTCCTGCGGACAACGCCGACGGAGTTCGCGCAGGTTGAGTTCGTCAGCGGCGAGGATGAGATCGAATTCGTGGAAATCAGACGCGTGCACCTGGCGGGCGCGGAGGGTCGTCAGGTCATATCCGCGGTCACGCGCGTGTCGCACCGAGCGCGGATCCGGTGCGTCGCCGATGTGGTAGTTCTCGGTCCCGGCGGAATCGAACTCGATGCTCAGGCCGGCCTGCCGGGCCTTGACGCGCAGGACCTCCTCCGCCGTCGGTGAGCGGCAGATATTTCCCATGCAGACCAAGAGCACCCGACGGGGTCGACCGACCTTGCCCACGGCTCAGACCTTGCCGCCGAAGCTCTGGTGGTCGTCCAGATCGAGGACGTCGAACCAAGTGACGATGTCTTCGCGCTTGGCGCCGGCCGGGGTCGAAGATTGGTACTCGCTGACCTTGGCCCGGCCCCCGGGGGCACTGGGGGCTCGCTGCTCGTGGAAAGCGCTAAAGGTCGCGATTTCGTAGGCCTGACGGGGCTTCTTGGCATTAGCCATCATCCAAGCGAGGATCTCGCCGTCACCTAAACCATTGTCAATCTGAGCCTTAAGTGCATCTGCCTCGATTCCCAGGAAGTCCAGGACGTTGCGGTCCAGTGAGCATCCGTAGGTATATTCGCCATTTTTCCCGGCTTTCGTCGCCCGGGCCTTGTCGATCATGCGCGGGAGGATGACTAGGCCGCCGAGGCGAACGCGAGGGCTGCGAGGGGGGTGCTGGGTGAGGTCGTAGAGGTCGTGGGCCATAAGTAAGCCCAAAACTAGCCCCCTCCCCTGCTTTCGCAAGAAAACAGGTTGTTTTGGAGGTTTGCCAAAATGTCACACTGCTATTTATTCAGTAGTCATGTTCCCTTTGGCCGCAGCGTTTGCTGAGCATCCCCTCACCCGGGAATGCCTGCTGGGTTGTGCCGCCGTCTTTATGGCTGCCGCTCTCTTGGATGGGCTGGCGGCGAAAGACGCTACCGGACGCTGGCCGTCCGCCGGGCTCTGGTTGCTGCGCGGAGGTTGGATCATGCTCACCACGATGTTGGCCTACCAAGGCCTGCGGACGCACGCTTTGCCGATCAGCAGTCCGGCCGAGCTCCTGCTTTCCATTGCCTGGGGTCTCTCCGGCCTGGCCCTCTTCTTGGACCTGACCTTCACGCATCGTCTGCCGACCTGGGCCATCGCCGGCGCGACGACGGGCTGTCTCGTGGCGGCCGCCTTTCTGGGTGTCGTCGGGCAGCCGACCGACCACGCCGACAAGCCGCTGATCGTCATCCATGTCGGCGCCGCCGTCCTCGCCTACTGCGTGCTCGGCGCGCAGGCCCTGAACTCCGCCGCCTATCTCCTGCAGGACCGCGCACTCGCCCGTCGGGAGTTCGGCGGAATCTACGCCTTGCTGCCGGCGTTGGTGCCGCTCGACCGCATCGGCGGCCAGCTCATGGGCGCCGCCGTCTGGCTGCTCGGACTATCGCTCGTGATCGGCGCCACCGACTGGGCGCAACGAGACCTCGCGCTCGTCGCGTTGCCCAAGCTGTCCGCCGCGTTGCTCACCTGGGTCGCCTGCCTCACCGTCACCGTCCAACGTCGTCGGCATCGCCTCGCCGGTTCGGCTTACGCCCGCGCTTCGTTGCTCGTCTTCGTCCCCGCGCTCGTCGCCCTCTATCTCTCGCTCCCTGCCGCCCGATGAGCGAACGCGTCCGCAATCTCGTGGCGCTCAGCGCCACCCATCGCACCGCCGGCCTCGATGAGCGCGCGGCCTTCACCGTGCCCGCCGGCGGCGCCGAGGCTTTCTATGCCGCCGCGCGCGAGGCGGGTCTCGCCGAAGCGGTGCTGCTCGCCACCTGCAACCGACTCGAAGCTTATGGCGTCGGCGACGAAGCCGCCGCCCTTCATGTGCGCAGCGCGCTCATCAAGGCGACGGGCGCCGCGCCCGCGGTCCTCGACCAACATCTGCGTCCCGTGCCCGGCCTCGAAGCCGTCGAGCATCTCTTCGCCGTCGTCTCCGGACTCGAATCCCAGATGGTGGGCGAGGTCGAGATCGCGGGTCAGGTGAAGGATGCCTACGCCGACGCGCTCGCGCGCGGCATGACGGGCCCGGTGCTGAACCGGGTCTTCCAGCGCGCCTTCCAGGCCGGCGCCTGGGCGCGCACGCACACCGGCATCTCCCAAGGCCAGGTCAGCCTTGGCAACGTTGCCGTCGAACTCGCGCAGCGCGTTTTCGGTTCGCTCGACGAGGCCCGCGTGCTGGTGCTCGGCACCGGTGACGTCGGTCGGCAGGTCGTGCAGGCCCTCGTCTCGCGCGGCGCCGCGCAGGTCTCCGTCGCCTCCCGCACCTTCGAGAACGCCCGCGTGCTCGCCGAAGAGTTCGCCGGTTCCTCGCTCACGCTCGCTGACGCGCTCCGGCAGGCGCATGCGCACGACGTGATCGTCGGCTGCGCCACGGTGGAACGCGCCCTCCTCGACGCCGTCGCCCTTCGCGAATCCGTCGCGCGCCGCCAAGGACGCCCGCTGCTTCTCGTGGATCTCGGCGTGCCCCGCAATTTCGACGTCGCCGCCCGCTCGCTCGAAGGCGCCTACCTGTGTGACCTCGACGACCTCGCGGCCGTCTCCAACGCCAACCTCAAGGCCCGTCTCGCCGAAGTCGATCGCGCCCGCGCGGCCCTCGCGGAGAAGGCGGCGCGCGCCTGGGGCGCCGCCAACCATCAAGCCTCCCCGGAAGCCTGACCCATGAAGCCCACGGTACTCATCGTCGACGACGAGAAGAACATCCGCGAAGGCCTCCGCGCCGCGCTGGAAGACCGCTACGAGACTTTTGTCGCCAAGGACGCCGCGGAAGCGGCGCGCCTCATGCAGGACGTGCCGCCTGATGCCGTACTCACCGATCTCCGCATGGCCGGCGAGGACGGCATGGCGGTGATCGACCGCGCGCTCAAGCTCCCGCACCAGCCGGTCTGCATCATGATGACGGCTTACGGCGACGTGGAGACGGCGGTCACGGCGATGAGCCGCGGCGCCTATTGGTTCTTCCAGAAACCGGTCGACCTGCGTCAGGTGGAGCTCGTGCTCGAACGCGGCCTGAAGGCGCGTACCACCGAGAAGGAAGTCGTGACGCTCAAGGCCCGCCTCGACCGGAAGTTCTCCCTCGGCGAAGTGGTCGGATCTTCCGCCTCCCTCCAGCATTCGATCGAACAGGTGCGCTCGGTCGCATCTTCCAATGCGACCGTCCTGCTCCTCGGCGAGACCGGCACGGGCAAAGAACTTTTCGCCCAGATGATCCATCAGGCCAGCCAGCGCGCGAAGGGCCCGTTCATGGCCGTGCATTGTGCGGCGATCCCGGCCAACCTCCTGGAGTCCGAACTTTTCGGTCATGAGAAAGGCGCCTTCACCGGAGCCAACGAACGTCGCGTCGGGCGTTTCGAATCGGCGGACGGCGGCACGCTCTTCCTTGACGAAATCGGCGAGATCGACGCCACGACCCAGGTGAAGCTCCTGCGCTTCCTCGAGACGCGCGCCGTCGAGCGCCTGGGTTCCCACCGGCCGATCGCTTTGGACCTGCGTCTCGTCTGCGCGACGAACCGTGACCTCCAGCAGATGGTGAAGGAAGGCAAGTTCCGCGAAGACCTCTACTACCGCCTCTCGGTGGTGCCGCTGCGCCTGCCGCCGCTGCGCGAGCGTACCGATGATATCCCGCTCCTGCTCGCCCACTACCTGGAGCGTTTCGCTAAGGAGAACGGCGCCGCGGCGCCGAGACTCTCACCCGAGGCGCTGGCCGTCCTCGTGCGCTATCCGTGGCCGGGTAATATCCGCGAACTGCGCAACGCGTGCGAGAACCTCGCGGTGCTCCGCGCCGGCAAGACGGTCGGCCCTGCCGACCTCGACCCGCGCTTCAGCGCTCCCGCCCTCTCGACAGGCGTAGCCGCTCCTGCCTTGGGCGCGTCGGGCAACCTCGACCGTACCTTGAACGAGAAGCAGTTGCTGAAGCAGGCGCTCGCCGCCGCGGCAGGTAATCGCACGCGCGCCGCGGAGCTCATGGGCATCTCGCGTCGCACCTTGCATCGCAAACTCCTGCAGTGGCCGGAACTCGATCCGGGCCCCGAGACGGCGTGAGGCACCTCCTTGGTCTTCTCTTCGTCTGCGCCGCCCAAGGCGCGGATGTGGTCGGCACCGATCTGCTCGACGGACGTTTCGCCGCCGGCCTCCGCGCCGCGGCGGGTCAGGATGTCGCCGATTTCGCGGGCACCCTGCCCGCTCGACGTGCTTTCGCGGAAGGCCGCTCCGCGGCCGCCATCCTCATGGTGCGACCCGGCGAAACGGCTCCGGTCGCCGGTGCTCGGGAATTCCGACTCGCTTCGGCGGTCGTCGTCGTCGCGACGCACGGGAGCAACCGTCTGGAGCAGATCAGCTTCGAGCAGCTCGCCAACGCGTATGCGCGCGACGCTCGCGCGCCGGCACGTAATTGGAACGACCTCGATCCGGCCGCGCGTTCGGAACTCATGACGCCGGCGTTGACCTCTCCGCCGGGCTCCATGGTGCTGGAAATTTTCCAGGGCCTCGTCCTCGAAGGTCAGCCGTTCCGCCCGGATGTTCGCCTCCGGGTCGAGCCCTCCTTGGCGGCCGACCTGCTCGCCGCTAGGTCCGGTAGCATCGTTCTCTTACCCAACCCCCCGGCCGCTCGCGGCCGGGTCCTTCCCGTCTCGAATGGTCGCCCGGGTCGGTCCACCACCGCCTATGGTCCGGATGAGACCAATGTACACAATGGCGACTACCCCCTCCAGGTGCCGCTCATCCTTTATGTCCGCCCGGATAAAGTCGCGGCCCTCCGCCCTGCCCTCCGCTGGCTCTGTTCGGACGCGGCGGCCGCCGGGGCGGCCTTCCTCCAAAGGCTTGACACTCGCTGAGCCGTTTGGTCTGCTCCTCGTCCAACGCGCGCGTAGCTCAATGGTAGAGTACCACCTTGCCAAGGTGGCTGTTGCTGGTTCAAGTCCAGTCGCGCGCTCCACTTTAAAAATGGAGCCAAAACCCGCCGAAACCCGGCGGGTTTTTCATTTCGGGACCTTCAGTCGACCCGAGGGAGGGTGACGATCACCCGGAGGCCTTTCGGGCGCGCCGGTTCGGCCCCGACCGAGCCGCCATGGAGCTCCGCCACTTGGCGGACGATGCTCAGGCCCAGTCCGCTCCCCCCTGCCCGGCGAGATTTGTCGGTCCGGTAGAAACGATCGAAGAGCCTCGGAAGGTCGGCGGTCGTCACCCCGGCCCCATCGTCTTCGACGCTCAGTTCGGTCCCGTCCGTCGTGTCGCGGGTCGCGATTCGGAGCCGGGTCAGGCCGGCCGCGTGAGCCAGCGCGTTGTCGATCAGGTTCTGGATGAGCCGGCGGGCTTGGATCGGGTCGGCCCCGACGTCCTGCGTCGCCGCCAGGTCCAGGCTGAGCGTCACGCCCGCAGCCTTGCAACGGGCTTCGAACTCCGTGGCCACTTCGCGGGCCGCGGCATGCAGCGCGCCGGCTTCGCGGCTGACTTCGCGGGAAGACTCGAGGCTCGCCAGCGCGAGCAGGCCTTCGACGAGGCCTTGGAGGCGCCCGACGGAATTCACGATCTTCTGCGTGAAGCGCGCACGGTCTTCGGCCGACATCGTCGCCTGGTCTTCGGCGAGCGTCTCCGCGTAGCCGCGCAGGATCGTCACCGGCGTCCGGAGGTCATGCGAGACGTTCGTGACGAAGTCGCGCTCCATCGCCTGCAGGCGCTTCAGCGCGGTCACGTCCGCCAGCACGAAGATCGCGGCGCCCGGGCCGAAAGCCTCCGGGTCGGTGCGCGCGCCGGCGGCCTGCAGCCAGACGTCGGCCAAAGGCGCGCGGTTGAGGAGCAGCGTGGCGCGGGCGTCGCCTTCGCCGCGGACGCGCCGGATCAGTTCGATGAAGTCGGCGCTGCGGACCAGCGGTACGACCGGGCCGCCGACGTCTTCCTCGGCGAGACCGAAGAGCGCCGCCGCCGCGGGGTTCGCGAGACGCAGTCGGTCCTGCGCGTCGACGACGAGCACCGCGTCGGTGAGCGGCGCGAGCAGCGCTTCGATGCGCCGCCCCGCGGCGGCGCGGATCTCACCTTCGTTCTCGGCGCGGCCTTCGATGGCGATGAAGAGTTCTTCCAGGCGCAGCTTGCGCACCAGCCAGCCTTGCGGCCGTGGGCCGGTGTCCGCGGCGAGCAGCGTGCGTCGCGCCCACCGCACATGCGCGGCGATGGTGGCGAAGCCCCAGACGGCGCCCGCGGCGAGCGCGAACAGGAGCAGCCAAGGGAGCCAGGTCATCGGCTTCGGATGCTGTCGTCGTCGCGGGGACGCGCGAGCGCAAAGCGGTTCAGCCGTTCACGCGGTAACCGACGCCGCGCACCGTATCGATCACGTCGCCGGCCGGCCCGAG
The DNA here is from genome assembly GCA_046301395.1 of Verrucomicrobiota bacterium. GTDB lineage: Bacteria > Verrucomicrobiota > Verrucomicrobiia > Opitutales > UBA953 > UBA953. The sequence goes on from JBKCKE010000265.1 coordinate 20,946, forward strand.
CTTCTCGCGCAGGCGGCGCACGTGCGTGTCCACCGTCCGCGTCTCGAGGTCGGGCGAATAATTCCAGACGTCGGCGAGCAGCTCTTCACGCGACTGCACCCTGCCCTTCCGCTCGAGGAGCAGGCGGAGCAGTTTGAATTCGGTCGCGGTCAGGTCGACGGGCTTGCCCGCCGCGGTCACTTCATGCCGTTCGATGTCGAGGAGCAGCGCGCCGGCGGCGAGACGCGTCGACGGCTTGGCCGCCGCGGATTTCGCGCGACGCAGGAGCGCCTGGGCGCGGAGCATCAGCTCGCGCGTGTCGAAAGGCTTGGTGACGTAGTCGTCGGCGCCGGACTCGAGGCCTTTGACCTTGTCGGCCGTCTCGCCCTTGGCCGTGAGGAAGATCACCGGGGTGTCCTGGAGGAGCGCGTCGGCGCGGACCATGCGGAGGAGCTGCACGCCGGTGAGTTCGGGCATCATCACATCGAGGATGATCAGGTCCGGGCGGAAATCCCGCGCGAGGCCGATGGCCCGCAGCGGATCATTGAGCGTCCGGATGGCGTAGCCCGCCTGCTTGAACTTATAGTCCAAGAGCTCGGTGACGTCGGCTTCGTCGTCGACGATCAAGATGCGCTTGAGATGTTCGGCGTCCATGGGTGCACCCCTACATAAGAGCACCCTGTTCCGAAGCGCCAGAGTTAGGTGTCAATGATGGCGGTCGCGTGACGGCACGCTTTTATATTTATAAATGCATCACTATCAATAGTTTACATATTCAAGAAACACGACCGTCACACCGTGCGGCCATAATCTTTACATAGGGGTGTTCCACGTGGAACACCCCCCTTCCCTACCCCTTATTTAGAGCGGAAAAGGACCATCAACAGCGAGATGTCAGCCGGGTTTACCCCGCTGATCCGGCTGGCCTGACCCAGGGTCTTGGGCTGGATGGTATGGAGTTTCTGGCGGGCTTCGATTCGCAGGCCATAGGCTTTTAGAAAATCAAAGCCTTCAGGCACCTTAAACGAGTCCAGGTCGTGAAGTTTACGGGCGTTACGCGTTTCGCGCTCCAGATAGCCGCGGTATTTGACCCGGTACATGACTTCTGCCTGAACTTCGGGCGCTTCGGCCAGGAAAGTCGGCGGTAAGTCCTTGGGGGTCGAATCCCAGTTACGGCGGATGACATCACCCGCGATCCCGCCCGGGATTGCCAGCTTCTCGAGGTATTCAATCCAATGGGCGACTTTCTGGGCCTTGGCCTGAATACGAGAGAGACGATCTGGCGGCACGAGGCCGAATTCGGTGATTTTGTCCTTAAGGCGCAGTTCGGCGCTACCGTGGTTGAATAAAAGGCGGAATTCAGCCCGGCTGGTGAACATCCGGTAAGGCTCTTGGGTGCCTTTGGTCACCAGGTCATCAATCAGGACCCCGATATAGGCCTCGTCGCGGCCCAGCACCATGGGAGTCTGGCCTTTGACCTTACAGGCGGCATTGACCCCGGCTACGAGGCCTTGGGCGGCGGCTTCCTCATATCCGGAGGTGCCATTGATCTGGCCGGCAAAGAAGAGGGCTTCGACCTTTTTGGACTCTAGGGTGGGGTAGAGCTGGGTCGGGGGTGCGAAATCATACTCCACGGCATAGGCCGGGCGCAGCATGACGGCTTTCTCCAAGCCAGGGACCGAAGCCAGCATCTGCAGCTGGACGGTAAAGGGCAGGGAGGTCGACAGGCCGTTGATATACCATTCGTCGGTATTCCGACCTTCGGGCTCGAGGTAGAGCTTGTGGGCGTCCTTATCCGAGAACTTCACGAACTTGTCCTCAATGGAAGGGCAGTAGCGCGGACCGACCCCGGTGATCTCGCCTCCATAGAGGGGAGAGAGGTGGAGGTTCTCCTGGACGATCTTGCCGGTGGCGCCCGTGGCCTCGGTCATCCAACAGGAAACCTGATCACTCCCAGGAGTCCACCCCGGGAGGCGTTCGCCCGCTTGTTCCACGTGGAACAAATCGGTCTGCTGACGGGTGTCGTGGAAGGCGAAAAGGGTAGGGGAGTCGTCGCCCGGCTGCTCCTCGCACTTACTAAAATCGATGGACGAACCAAGGATGCGCGGAGGGGTGCCGGTCTTAAGTCTCTGGAGTTCGATACCAGCCTCTAAAAAGCTGGCTGACAATGACTTAGCACTAAAGTCACCCAGCCGTCCGCCTTCGGTTTTGTTCGCCCCGATATGCATCAGGCCGCGCAAGAAAGTACCCGTGGTCACGACCACGGTCTTGCCGTGGAAATCGAGGTCCAAATTGGTCTGCACGCCGACCACCGCGCCGGCCTTGAAGATCAGGCCGGTGACCTGGGCTTGGAAGATGGTCAGTCCGGCCTGCAGCTCGCAGAGGTGCTTCATCCGGAACTGGTACGCCTTCTTATCACACTGGGCACGGGGGGCTTGGACGGCCGGACCCTTGGAGGAGTTGAGGAGGCGGAACTGGATACCGGTGACGTCGGCGGTCAGGCCCATCTCGCCCCCGAGGGCGTCGATCTCCCGGACGATGTGCCCCTTAGCCTGCCCCCCGATGGCGGGGTTGCAGCTCATCTGGGCGATGGTGTCGACGTTGCCCGTCAGGAGCAGGACGTCCACGCCCATGCGGGCTGCGGCCAGGGCGGCTTCCACGCCGGCATGGCCGGCCCCGCAGACGATGACGTCGTAGGGGCGGTCGGGCCCGAGGCGGATTTGTTTGTGAGGTCGCATAGGCGCTCCCTCACCGGAGGGAATCACTTACCTATGCAGAAGGAAGCAAAGAGCTTGTCCAGCATACGCTCATTATCGATGCGTCCGACGATCTCCCCCAGGGCATCCAAGGCGGCCCGGGCCTGGGCCGCCGCCAACTCGGTCTGGATCGGGGCCTTCAGGTGGCCGACGGCCTCGGTCAGGGCGACGGCCGCCCGGGCCATGGCCTCGGCGTGACGGACTGAGACGACGAGCTCTTCGGCCCCCGGGGCGATCTCCTGGGCGATCAGGAAGTCACCGAGCTTCGCGCGCAGCTTCTCGGCGTCGCGGCCATCCAGGAGGCAGGCCGACAGCTTGGTGAGTTGTGGCAGGAAATCTTTCTGCGCCGGATGCGCGGCCAGGTCGGCCTTGTTCGCGATCACGAGCGTGCGCGTGGGGTCGAGCAACGCGACGAGTTCCGCGGGCAGGGCAGGGGGCTCGGCGGAAGCGTCGACGACGAGCAGGAGGAGGTGCGCGCCGCGCGCCTGTTCGAGCGAGCGCGTCATGCCGAGGTTCTCGACCGCCGAACCGCCGTCGCGCAGGCCGGCGGTGTCGATCGCGGTGACGGCGAGCGGCAGGCCGGCACCACGCGCGACTACCTCGAGGCGCCCGTCGCGGGCCTGCCGCTCGCCGTCACCGCGATCGACACCGCGGGACTCCGCGACGGCGGCTCCACGCTCGAGAACCTCGGCATGGCGCGCTCGCTCGAGCAGGCGCGCG
>JBKCKE010000266.1:0-7040 GCA_046301395.1 Verrucomicrobiota bacterium
CACCGACTTGTCGGCGTCGATCTTGGCGAGGAAGGCCTCGTTCTGGACGGCCCAGCGCTTGGACTTACCCTCGACACGCTCGGCGAAGAACTTCTCGGCGCCCGCAATCAAGGCGTCATCCGGCTTAACCTTGGGCTGCTCGCCCTTGACCGCGGCGCGCATGCCGGCGATCACTTGGTCGAGTTCATCATCGGAGAGCTCGAGCTGGGAGGTAATCTGCGGCAGGGGTGTCTGTCCGGCGAGGAAGAATCCCTGCAGGTAGAAGGCCTGTTTCTGTTGTTCGGGGGTGAGCATCTTGGGTTGGGCGGCGGGAGAAGGGACGGCGACCGGGGCGGGCGCGACGACTGTTGGGTCGGCGGGCGTGGGCGCGTCGGCCGCTGGGAGGGAGGCGACGGCGACGGCCAACGCGGCGAGGACGGGGTATTTCATGGGAAAGGATGACCTAGCCGATTCAGGCCTTCGGGGGAAGCACCTTCGCATGCTCCTGCAAAGAACACACCGTCAGCGGGTGCTCGCGCAAGGAACGGATGCCCAGGATGGCCGCCCGGGCGGCGTTCATGGTGGAGGCCATGTAGACGCCGCGGAGGACGGCTTCGGCGCGCATCGCGTTCTCGTCCTTGCGGGGGAGCATGCCGGCGGCGGTGTTCACGATCATCTGCAGCTGGCCGTTCTTAAGGAGGTCGAGCGCGTTGGGGCGGGCGCCTTCGGAGATCTTGCCGAGCTTGGTGACCTTGACGCCGGCGGCCTCGATGGCCGCGGCGGTGCCGCTGGTGGAGAAGATGTTGAAACCGAGGGCGGCCAGGTCGCGGGCGACGGCGACGGCGCCGTCCTTGTCGCGGTCCTTGACGGAGAGGAAGGCGCTGCCGGCGACCGGGAGCGCGGGCTGGGCGGCCATCTGCGCCTTGGCGTAGGCCATGCCGAGGTCGTCGTCGCAGCCCATCACCTCGCCGGTCGAACGCATCTCGGGCGAGAGCGCGACGGGGGCGCCGGGGAAGCGGCTGAACGGGAAGACGGACTCCTTGACGGACCAGTAAGGCGGACGGATCTCGCGGGTGAAGCCGAGGTCCTTGAGCTTGGCGCCGAGCATGCAGAGCGAGGCGAGCTTGGCGAGCGGCACGCCGATGGCCTTCGAGACGAACGGAATCGTGCGCGAGGCGCGCGGGTTGACCTCGAGCATGTACACGATGCCGTCCTTGATCGCGAACTGGATGTTCATCAGGCCGACGACCTTCAGGCGCTTGGCGAGGGAATGGGTGATGCGGCGGACCTCGTCGACGAGGGCGGGCGAGAGGGAGTGCGGGGGCAGCACCATGCCGGCGTCGCCGGAGTGCACGCCCGCGTGCTCGATGTGCTCGAGCAAGCCGCCGATGACGGTGGTCTCGCCGTCGGAGATCGCGTCGACGTCGAGTTCGATCGCGTCTTCGAGGAACTTGTCGAGCAGCACCGGCTTGCCCGGGGCGACGTCGAAGGCCTCGCGCACGACGGACTTCAGCTCGTCCATGCCGTAGACGATGAACATGCCGCGTCCGCCGAGCACGAAGGACGGACGGAGGAGGACCGGGAAGCCGATCTCTTCGGCGGCCTGGTAGGCTTCTTCGGCCGAGAGGGCGGTCTTGTTGACCGGCTGGCGGATGCCGAGCTCGATGAGGATGTCCTTGAACTGCTGACGGTCCTCGGCGAGCGCGATGCTCGCGGGCGAGGTGCCGACGACGGTGACGCCGTTGGCTTCGAGGTCCGCGGCGAGGTTGAGCGGGGTCTGGCCGCCGAACTGGACGATCGCGCCGACGCACTGCTCGGTGCGGTAGATCTCGAGGATGTCCTCGAGCGTGAGCGGCTCGAAGTAAAGGCGGTCGGAAGTGTCGTAGTCGGTCGAGACCGTCTCGGGATTGGAGTTCACCATCACCGTCTCGTAACCCGCGGCGCGGAGCGCGTAAGAGGCATGGACGCAGCAGTAGTCGAACTCGATGCCCTGGCCGATGCGGTTCGGTCCGCCGCCGAGGATCATCACCTTCTTCTTCGCCGAAGGACGGACCTCGGACTCGTCGCCGTAGGTGGAGTAGAAATAAGGGGTGAAGGATTCGAATTCCGCGGCGCAGGTGTCGACGAGACGGAAGACCGTCTTGATGCCGGCGGCATTGCGCTGCGAGTAGACCGCAGCGGGCGCGAGGCCGGTCGCATGGGCGATCTGGCGGTCGGCGAAGCCGGCTTCCTTGGCCTGGCGGAGCAGGTCGGTGGAGACGGACTTACCGGCGGCCTTGAGCGCGAGCTCGATATCGACGATGCCGCGCAGCTGGCGCAGGAACCACGGGTCGATCTTGGAAAGGTCGAAGATCTCCTGCTCGGTCAGGCCGGCGAGCATCGCGTAGCGGACGAAGAACGGACGTTCCGGATTGGGGCGGGCGAGGCGCGCGCGGATCTCGGTGAGGTCGGTGAAGGCGGCGTCGCCGAACTTGCCGCCGCAACCGAAGCCCCAGGCTCCGATCTCGAGGGAGCGGAGCGCCTTCTGGAAGGATTCCTTGAACGTGCGGCCGATGGCCATCGCCTCGCCGACGGACTTCATCGCGGAGGTGAGCGTGGTGTCGGCGCCGACGAACTTCTCGAACGTGAAGCGCGGGATCTTGGTGACGACGTAGTCGATCGTCGGCTCGAAGCAGGCCGGCGTGGACTTGGTGATGTCGTTCTGGAGCTCGTCGAGCGAGTAGCCCACGGCGAGCTTGGCGGCGATCTTGGCGATCGGGAAGCCGGTGGCCTTGGAAGCCAAGGCGGACGAACGCGACACGCGCGGGTTCATCTCGATGACGATCATGCGGCCGTTCTTCGGGTTGACCGAGAACTGGATGTTCGAACCGCCGGTCTCGACGCCGACGGCGCGGATGACGGCGAAAGAGGCGTCGCGCATCAGCTGGTATTCCTTGTCGGTCAGCGTGAGCGCGGGGGCGACGGTGATGGAGTCGCCGGTGTGGACGCCCATCGGGTCGAAGTTCTCGATGGAGCAGATGATGACGCACTGGTCCTTGTGGTCGCGCATCACTTCCATCTCGTATTCCTTCCAGCCGAGGAGGCATTCCTCGATGAGGACCTCATGGACCGGCGAGGCGTCGAGGCCGGCCTGCGCCATGCGCTCGAATTCTTCGCGGTTGTAGGCGATGCCGCCGCCGGTGCCGCCGAGGGTGTAGGACGGGCGGATGATGACCGGGAATTCGCCGCCGATCAGGGCGATGGTCTCGCGCGCGGCGTCGAGCGTCTTGACCACGCGGGAGCGGGGGACGTCGAGGCCGATGTCGAGCATCAGCTTCTTGAAGATCTCGCGGTCTTCGCCGCGTTCGATCGCCGCTTCCTTCGCGCCGATCAGTTCGACGCCGTACTTGGCGAGGACGCCGGTGCGGGCGAGCTTGAGCGAGAGGTTGAGCGCGGTCTGGCCGCCGAGCGTCGGGAGCAGCGCGTCCGGCTTCTCCTTGGCGATGATGCGTTCCACGGATTCCACCGTGAGGGGTTCCACGTAGGTGACGTCCGCCGTCTCGGGGTCCGTCATGATCGTGGCGGGGTTCGAGTTCACCAGGATGACGCGGTAGCCTTCTTCGCGCAGGGCCTTGCAAGCCTGGGTGCCGGAATAATCGAACTCGCAGGCCTGGCCGATGATGATCGGTCCCGAGCCGATGATGAGGATTGAGCGGATATCGGTCCTCTTAGGCATAGTGTTCCGCGGACTGTCAGCGACCCTCGGAAGGTTGGTCAAGTGGGGACTTCTAACAATTGCGGGCGCCCCGCGGGAAGGCGCTTGCAGGGTCGTCCCGGGCGGTCATTCATCGGGGCGTGGACATCATCAGGATCGCCGGCATCAAGTCCTTCGGACACCATGGCGCCCTGCCCGAGGAGAAACGTCTCGGGCAGCGTTTCACCGTCTCCGTGGACCTCGAGATCGACACCCGTCCGGCCGCCGCGGCCGACGACCTCAAGCTGACGGTGAATTACGCCGACGTCATCCGGACGGTCGAGGCGCAGCTGACCGGCCAGCCGGTCTACCTCATCGAGACCTTGGCCCAGCAGATCGCCGCCCGAATTCTGGGGACTTTCACCGTGGTCAAGGCGGTCACCGTCGAGGTGAACAAGCCCTTCGCCCCCGTGGCGGCGGAGTTTGACTCGATTTCGGTCAAGATCCGGCGCGAGCGGGCGTGAGTAGCGCCTCCCTCCACTATATCCTCGGCCTCGGCAGCAACCTCGGGGAGCGGGCCAACCTTCTGGCCGAAGCGATCATCCGGCTGGAGAAACTCCCCGGGGTCAGGATTTTGGCGATTTCCGAGGCGGTTGACTCCGACCCGGTCGGCTATGCCGATCAGCCAAATTTCTTAAATCTTTGTCTGGCAATTGTTTGTGATAAAAATCCCGACGAATTGCTGGCTGCGACCCTCGAAATTGAGCGGCAACTGGGCCGGGAACGGACCGCAAACCGCAATGGCCCCCGCACCTTGGACATCGACCTGCTCTTCTATGAAGGGGGAAAGTGGGACAGCCCGACGGTCACCCTCCCCCACCCTAGGTGGTCTTCCCGAGGTTTCGTCATCTTACCCCTAAGGAATCTGCTTCAGGACCCGGCCCTCGCCAAGCACCCCGCCTGGGGTTCGCTCGCCGCGGAGGTCCGATCCCTGCCCGTCGGCGACCATGGCCTCCGTCCATGGCAAGGCCCGACTCCCTGGAGCAAGACTCCCTGACCCCCGACCGCTTCGGACACTGTCCGGCGCTCTGGCTCGCCCTCCCCCTCCTCCTCGGCTGTTCGCTCGACACCGCTTTCGGCGTCGCCCCGGGTCCCTGGCTGCTGGCGGGAACCGTCGCCGGCGTCATCGCCTGGGTGGGACGAACACGCGCGCTGCACGCGGGCGTCATGCTCGTGATCGCCGGGACCTGCCTCGGCGCGGCCTGGCACCAGCTCCGCACGCCCCCGGCGGAAACGCCCGTCGTGCGCCGCCCTTTCGTCGAACTGCCGGTCATGATCGAGCGCGCCTCCCCGCGAGCGGACGGCGCAGGCTGGACCGGACTAGGCTGGATCACCGAACGCGACGGGCCGTTCTTTCGGCGACGCGTCGCGCTCTCCGCGCGCGGCGACTGTCCGGCCGAAGGCGCCGAACTCATGCTCGCCGGCGGGCTCGTCGCGATCACGACGGACGCCGCCGGTTATGACGCTTGGCTACGCTCGCAGGGCGCGACGCTGAGATTGCGCGGCGGCCGCGTGCTCGGCGAACTCGCGCCGGCGTCGCGCTTCGCGCGCTGGCGACAGGCGCAGCAACGACGGCTCGACGCCTGGCTGCGCCAGATGCCTTGGGATGATCCCGACGGCGGCGCGTTGCTCGCCGCGACGATGCTGGGGCGGACGGCGCTGCTGCCCGCGGAGGCCAAGGAAGCGTTCGCGACGACCGGCACGCTGCATCTTTTCGCCATCAGTGGCCTGCACATCGCGGGCATGGCGGCAGCCTTGCTGTGGCTGACGCGCCGCGCCCGCCTACCGGAGGTCCCGGCCGGCGTCGCCATCCTTGCGCTGCTCTGGCTCTACGTGCAGGTGACGGGCGCGTCGCCCTCGTCGGTGCGCGCCTGGATCATGGCCGCCTTCCTCTGGGGCGGCCGCGTCGGCGAGCGCGACACACCGGCCCTGCAGTCATTGGCCCTGGCCTGCGCAGTCACGCTGATCCTCTCGCCTGAAGCCTGCGCCGACGCCGGCTTCCAGCTCAGCTATGCGGCGGTGCTCGGCATCATCGTCGCCGGCGGCCCGGCCGCGGAACTGTGCGCCCGGCCCACGGAGGAGGAGCGGCTCACGCCGCCGGCCGCGCAGACCGCGACGCAGCGACTGCGCTGGCGCGCCCGGAAATTCCTGCTCGGCGGACTCTGCGTCTCGCTCGCCGCCACGCTCGCCGGCGCGCCCCTGACCCTCGGACACTTCGGGGCGGCGAGCTGGGGTGGGGTCTTCGTGAATCTCGTGCTCGTGCCGCTCTCGGAAATCCCGCTGATGCTCGGCATGGCCTCCGTCGCGTGCGGCGTGAGCGATGGGCTCGCCTGGCCGGCGAGCTGGATCAACGGACTCGCCGGGGCATGGCTGCACGGGATGACCTGGATCGCCCAGGCCTGCGCCGAGCTGCCGGGTTTGAATCTGGAACTGTCCCTGCCTCATCGCTGGCTGGGTCCCGCCGGCGGCGCGCTCCTGGCCGCGACGTTCCTTGCGCAGGCGCAGTCAAAAAGTTTGCTCCGTCTGCTGGGCGTGCCGGCGGCCGTCTTGGCGGGCTGGCTGCTGCTAGTGTTTTTTCTCCATGGCATATCCTGACCTTGCCTCCCTCGGGTGGGCGGGGAAAGTTACGCCATGACCCCGTCTTCGCTCCGCTCGTTGGCCGCGTTCGCCTTGGCCACACTGGCATCTTCCTCCTCGGCCGCCCCGCAGGAATGGTCCGGCATCTATCCCGAGCTCGCCTATTTCAATAACGAGGGCGAGTGCGGCACCGGCGCCGTCGTGCCGTGGGCCGACCGCCTCTGGGTCATCACCTACGGTCCGCACCTGCCCTACGGCTCGAGCGACAAGCTCTACGAGATCACGCCAGACCTGCAGATGACCGTACGCCCGGAAAGCGTCGGCGGCACGCCGGCCAACCGCATGATCCATAAGGAATCGAACCAGCTGATCATCGGGCCTTACTTCATCGGCGCTCAGCGCGAGGTGCGCGTCATCCCGCCGAAGCTCATGCCCGGTCGCCACACCGGCAACGCCCGCCACCTCACCGACCCGGCGAACAAGGTCTACTTCGCCACGATGGAGGACGGACTCTACGAAGTCGACGTCCGCACGCTCGCCGTGAAGGGACTCATCAAGGAGATCAAAAACGTGCCTAAGCCAGGCCAGACCGCCGAGGTCAGCCCGGCCTCCCTCACCTCGACGCTGCCTGGCTACCACGGCAAGGGCCTCTACTCCGGCCAAGGGCTCGTGATCCTCGCGAACAACGGCGAGCAAGGCCCCAAGGCCCTCGTCGACCCGACGATCGTCAGCGGCGGCCTCGGCTCTTTCA
>JBKCKE010000267.1:0-2590 GCA_046301395.1 Verrucomicrobiota bacterium
CAAGGACGCCCACTATCCCGAGCCGGACCGCCGGGGTCAAGCCTCGGCCCGCGTTCCTGGAGCGGGTAACCAGACTCGAACTGGTGTCACCACTATGGGAAAGTGGGGTCCTACCACTGAACGATACCCGCCTCTTCAGGAACACGGCCATCCTGCCGGGGCCGTCCGGCCCGTCAAGCCGACGTCCGGTGATGACGTCATGACTGCTCATGCGCGCGCGGACCATGTCGCCGTTTGCGCTTCACGGGGAGCCGACTTCCGTCATCCTGCGCCCATGGCCCGCTCCTCCGCTCCCGCCGTCCGTGACGTCCTGATGATGGCGACTCCTTCCAAGAACGCCGACCTGCGTTGGTTCGGCGGCTTCCACGCCTCGGACCCGTTCCCGGCCTTCTCGGTCGGCCGCCGCCGCATCGGCCTGCTCCCGGGCATGGAAGTCGGCCGCGCGCAGGATGAATCCGCCTTCGACGAGGTGCTCAACCTCACGGCGATCATCGGCGACCTCCGCAAGACCAACCCGAAGGCCGGCGTGGCCGACGCGATCGTCTTCGCCGCCCTCGAACGCGGCGTCCAGCGCTTCCGCGTGCCGGCCGATTTCCCGGTGGGCCTCTTCCAGCGCCTGCGCGAACTCGGTCTCGAGCTGCACGCCGTCGGCGCCCAGCAGAACGAGCGCGGCGCGCCCGAGCTCTTCCCGCAACGCCAGGTGAAGTCGAAGGCCGAACTCGCCGGCATCCGCGCGGGCAACGTCGCCGCGGTCGCCGGTTTCAAGGCCGTCGAGCAGGTCCTCGCGGAGTCCCGCGCCGACAAGAAGGGCGTGCTGCAGTGGAAGGGCAAGACGCTCACGGCGGAGATTCTCAAGGAGGAGGCGCAGGTCGCGATCCTCCGCAAGGGCGCGCTCTGCGATATCGGCCTGATCATCGCACCCGGTGACCAGGCGGTGGACTGCCATTGCTCCGGCTCCGGTCCGGTCCGCGCCAACGAGCTCATCGTCTGCGACATCTATCCCCGCCACATCGCCTCGCACCACTACGGCGACATGACCCGCACTTACCTCAAGGGGAAGGCCAACCCGAGGCAGCGCAAGATGGTGCTTGCGGTGATCGAGGCCCAGCGCCGCGCGATCAAGGCGATCCGCGCCGGCGTGACCGGCGCCAAGGTCCACACGGTGGTGCAGGAATATTTCAAGTCGCTCGGCTATGAGACCGGCCTGAAGAAGGGCGTGTACGTCGGCTTCTTCCACGGCACGGGCCACGGTCTGGGTTACGACATCCACGAAGACCCGGCCCTCTCCACACGTAACCCGCTCCCGCTTGTCGCGGGCAACGCGGTCACGGTCGAGCCGGGGCTCTACTACCCGGGTATCGGCGGCTGCCGTTTCGAAGACTGCGTGGTGGTCACGAAGAAGGGCTGCGAATTCCTTTCCTCCCATCCCTATCACTGGGAGATCGCCTGAGCATGGCCAAGGGCCGGGGCAGGGCGGGTACGCATACGTCGCTGACCGACGCCGCCCGTCCTGTGGCCGAGGCCCTCGAGCATCATGGCCGCGTCTCCCGCGGGGTCATCGCGGCCCGCGTGGGCGCGAAGGGTCTCTCGATCAAGATCATGAAGCTGGGAGGCGGCCTGCGCCTGACGGTCGTCTCGAAGGGCTCGCGTCAGGAACTGCACGTCTACGGCATCACGGCCGAACGCGCCGGCGAGATCCTTGCGGGTCCCGACTTCTCGGGCTACAAGCTGAACTTCGCCGATGAGTAGCGCGCCCGTCATCGTGGCCGAGGTCACGGCCGCCGACTGGACCGCGGCCGGTCCTGGTTGGACGCACCTGCCTTACCTCGCGCGCTTCTGCGCCGACCGCCTGCCGGCTTCCTGGGAGGCCTTCTTCACCGGCCGCCACCATGCGGTGCTCGAGAGCGGTCGCACGGGCAGCCTCACGATCGCGGTCCCGGCCGCCCCGCGCGCGACGCTCTTCTTCGCCGACGGCCGCGTGGTGCTCCACGCCGAGGACGGCGCGCACGAGGAAGCCACGGAGAAGCCTCTGGCCTACCTCCGCCGTTGGTCGCGCGAGGTCCGCGCGCCGCGTCTCGCCGGCTGGCCCGCCTTCCAAGGCGGCCTGATCGCGCTGCTGGGCTACGACCTGGCGACGCAGTTCGAGCCGGTCCGTTCCGCTCTGGCCGACGTCCGTGTGCCGCTCGCCGCTTTCCTTGAAGCCCACGAGGCCTGCGTCTTCGACGCCGCGAAGCAGGAGCTCACGGTCGTCGTGCTCTGCCCCGTCGGCTCGCCGAACTCGGCGCTCCGCGCCGCCCGCACCCGCGCCCTCGAACTCGCGGCGCGTTGGTCCGCCGCCTGCGCCGCCTCCGCGCCCGCGCTGCCGGCCGCCAGCGCCCCGGCACTCCCGCTCGCGTCGTCGTTCGACAAAGCCGGCTTCGTCCGCGCCGCCGTGCGCTGCCAGGAATACATCGCCGCGGGCGATACGTATCAGGTCAATCTCTCCACGCGGCTCGAAGTCCCGCCGGTCGATACGCTCCTGGCCTACGAGGCGCTGCGCTCGGCCAATCCTTCGCCCTACATGGGCTTCGTCCGCCTGCCCGGCGTCTCC
>JBKCKE010000268.1:0-28154 GCA_046301395.1 Verrucomicrobiota bacterium
ATCAAGGCCAAGGTGAAGTCGGCCGTCAGCTTCATCTCGAGTTTCGAGGAACATCTCCAGACCCTGGCCGCGCGCCGCGGCTGCGAAGGCGTGATGTGCGGCCACATCCACAAGGCCGAGGACCGCATGATCGGCAACGTCCGCTACATCAATTCCGGCGACTGGGTCGAATCCCTGACCGCGGTGGTCGAAGAAGACGACGGCACCATCCGCGTCGTCGAACGCCCGGAACTCCTCCGCCGCATCGCCGAACGCCGCGCCGCCTGCGAGGCCGCCAAGAACGGTTCGCCCGCGCCCGCCGGCGAGGCCAGCGCCACGATCGCCTTCGTCGCCTGATGAGCGTCATTCCCGTCCTCACGGCCGGATTCGGCGAAGGCCACAATGCCGCCGCACGCTCGATCATCGAGGCGCTCGCCCGCAAGCCCGGCCTGACCGGCGAGCTGCACGACCTCTTCCTCGAGGCCTATGGCGCCGAGAAGGCACGGAGCCAGCGCGACAGCTATATCGGCGTCGCGAACAAGTATCCGCGCCTCTGGGGCTGCATGTATACCGCCCTCGACCGCCTGCCGCTCGTCCGCGCCTCGCTGCCGTTCGTGCGTCCGGTCGAAAGGACCTTGAACGCGATGCTCGACGCGGCTCAGCCGCCGGTCGTGGTCTCGGCCTACCCGCTCTATAACTACATGATGGCGCGTCGCTGGCATCGCGACGATCCCGCGCGCCCGCGCCTGATCACCGTCGTCACCGATTCCATCTCCGTGAACCGCGCCTGGCATCGCGCGCACTCCGATTGGTATGTCACCCCGAACCAGGCGACCGCCGACGTCATGATCCGCCAGGGCGTGCCCGCCGCGAAGGTCCTGCCTTACGGTTTCCCGGTCTCGTCGCGCCTCGCCCCGCGTTCGTCGGCCAAGGTCGGCGAACGTCCGCGCGTGCTCCTGATGCTTAATCCCGGCAAGCGCGACGCCGTCGAACTCGCCACGGCCCTTTCCACGCTCGGCCTCGAACTCACGATCACCGTGGGCAAGGACGCTTCCTTCAAGGAGGCCGTCGAACGGGCGGTCGAAGGCCGCGCCGAAGTGCTCGGCTGGACCGACCGGATCCCCTCGCTAATGCTTTCAAGCCACCTCGTCGTCAGCAAGGCCGGCGGCGCGACCACGCATGAGTGCGTCGCGGCCGGCGTGCCGATGATCATCACGCAGGTCATCCCCGGCCAGGAAGCCGGAAACGGTCGCCTCATCGCCGAGCATGACGCCGGCGCGTACGGACTGACGCCGGAGTCGGCGCGTAAGATCATCGCCGAAGCCTTCACCGGCGATTGGGCCCTCTGGAAGAAGTGGAAAGCCTCGGTCGACGGACTCGGCGATGCCGGCGGCGCCGACCGCGTGGCAGATCTGGTGGAGCGGGAGATGGCGGTGAAGAGGTAGGGGACTGAGTGGAGCACTGAATGGAGTGCTGCGTTGAGGACTGAATGGAGGCCTGAATAGATGAGAGGCAATGGGTAGGGAGGCGATGACATCGCATCCGCTTGTCTCGAGGTAGGGGCAGCGCCGCGTGCTGCCCTAGTTGCTTCCATTCTCAGGTGGCGGGTGGCTGCCCCGGGTGGCAGGTGGCGGGAAGAGGCGATGGATAACTCTAAGGGAAACCGGAGACCTAATGGTTGGGTGGGGACGTTTAAGCTGCCGCTATTTGTTTTCCTAACCGCTAACCGCCAACCGCTAACCGCAGATACTCATCCTCTCGCCTCCAGATAAGCCTTCACTTCGCCGGCGAGTTTGTCGCTGAGGCCTTCGACTTCGGCGATCTCCTCGACGGTGGCCTTGCGGAGCTTCTGGATGCTGCCGAAGTGCGCGAGGAGCGCGTCCTTCCGCTTGGGCCCGAGGCCGGGCATCTCGTCGAGCAGCGACTCACGCAGCTTGCGGCTGCGGAGTTCGGCGTTGAAGTCGTTGGCGAAGCGGTGGGCCTCGTCGCGGATGCGCATGAGTAGGGCGAGCCCGACGTCGTGCCGCGGCAGCTTCAGTTCGCGGCCGTCGGGGAAGACGATCGTCTCTTCGCGCTTGGCGAGGCCGATGAGCGGGGGCGGGGCGAGGTCGTGCTCCTTGAAGGCCGCGAGCGCGGCGCCGACCTGGCCGAGGCCGCCGTCGATGATGCCGAGCTCGGGGAACGCGCGGTGCTCTTCGTGCAGGCGCGTGTAGCGGCGACCGACCACTTCCTGCATCGAGCGGAAGTCGTCATTGCCCTCGAAGGACTTGATCTTGAAGCGACGGTAGCCGGACTTGTCGGCCTGACCGTCGACGAAGCGCACCATCGACGCGACGGCGAGCGTGCCGGAGATGTGCGAGATGTCGAAGCACTCCGCCGTGGAGGGCGGTCGCTCAAGGCCGAGGGCGGCGGCGAGCGAGGCGAGGGCGCCGGCTTCGTCGCGGCGGGGCAGGGGGTTTTCGCGGAGGAAGCGGCGGGATTTCTCGGTCGTGCGCTTCAGCGCGTCGAGGAGGTCGCGCAGGCTCGCGGCTTTCTCGTAATCACGCTCCGCGGCGGCCTTGCGCATGTCGGACTCGACCTGTTCGGCCCAGCTCTCGACCTTGCCTTCGAGGAACGCGCACGCCTCGGTCACGCGCAGGGCGTATTCTTCGGCGGTGATCACGTTGCCGTGCTTCTGGATCTCGGCGCGGGCGTCGTCGTAAAGTTTCCATGTCCCGTCGGGCTGAGCGACCGGGTTGCTGTCGGCGAGCAGGATGCCGAACTTCTTGCGCATTTCGTTGAGCGTGCGCCGGACCGCCTGCTGGTGAGGGAAAGGACCGAAATAGCGGCAGGCATCGGTCGTGCGGGCGCGGACGATGCGGAAGCGGGGCAGCGGGTCGGCCAGGTCGACCCGGACCTGGGGGAACTGCTTGTCGTCGCGGAAGAGGATGTTCCAGCGGGGGCGCCAGCGTTTGATCAGCTTGCCTTCTAGAAGGAGGGCCTCCGTCTCGGATCGGACCTCGTGCCATTCCATGTCCGCCACCGTATCCATCATCGCGGCCACCTTGGGGGTCATCCGTTGGCGGGGCACGAAATAGGAGGCCAGGCGTTTCTTGAGGTCCTTGGCCTTGCCTACGTAGACGACCAGCCCGGCGGCGTCCTTCATCAGGTAGACGCCCGGGGTATGGGGGGCACGCCGGGCCTTGGCCTTGGGCGAAAGTTCTTCCCGGTCGGTTTGCATTTTGAGCCTGAGCCTCTAACCCTGCTGGCACGCCCCGTTTCCGCAAATGCTTTCCTGCAACAGCCGACCCAGACAGGTCCTCGTCATCAACGTGGGCGACGAGCTCCTCGACGGCCTCCGCGAGAACGGCCACCTGCTCTGGTTGGGCGAGCATCTCGCCCGCCGTGGTCTGCCGATCACCCGCTCCTTGGTCGTCCGTGACGACGCCGCCGAAATCGCCCGCGCCGTCGGCGAAGCCTGGGGCGCCTACGACCTCATCGTCACCACCGGCGGCATCGGTCCGACCTCCGACGACCACACCCGCGAAGCCGTCGCCGGCGCGCTCGGGCTTTCCCTCACGCATGTGCCCGCCGCCGAGCAGGCCCTACGCGATCGCTTCAAGATGATCGGCCGCAAGGTCGCCGCCGCGGATCTCAGCCAGTGCTACGTCCCGGCCGGCGCCGACTCGCTGCCCAATCCGCGCGGCACCGCGCCCGGTGTCTTCCTGCATCGCGACGGCCGAGCGCTCGTCATGCTCCCCGGTCCTTCGCTCGAACTCCGTCCGATGTTCGAAGACGAAGTCGTGCCCCGCCTCCGCCAGGTCGGCTGCGCCTGCCAAGGCGAAGCCTACGTACAGGTCCGTACCTTCGGTATCGGTGCCGTGCCCCTCGAGGCGATCGTCCGTCCGCTCCTCGCGCCGGGCATGGCCCTCACCTTCGGCACGCACACCGGCGTCGTCGACGCCCGCATCTCGTCCGCCGGCGGCGGCGCGACGGCCGATCAGCTCTGCGAAGTCGCCCGCAAGATCCGCGACGCGGTCGGCGAAGATTTCGTCGCCACCGGCCACGCCTGCCTCGCCACGCTCGTCGTCGAGCAGCTGCGCAGCCTCGAGAAGACCGTCGCCCTCGCCGAGTCCTGCACCGGCGGCCTCCTCGCCAACGCCTTCACCGACGTCCCCGGCGCTTCGAAGGTCTTCGCCGGTTCGGCCGTCTGCTACGCGAATGACGCCAAGGTGAACCTCCTCGGAGTGCCCGATTGCCTCATCGCCCAGCATGGCGCCGTCTCCGCCGAGTGCGCCGCCGCCATGGCGACGGGCGCCATCGAGAAGTTCGGCTCCGACTACGCTATCGCGGTCACCGGCTACGCCGGACCCGGCGGCGGCACCGACGCCGACCCGGTAGGCACCGTCTATTTCGGTTACGCCTCCCCGACGGGAGTCTGGTCCCAGCGCGTGGCCCTGCCCGGCGACCGCCGCCAGATCAAGCAGCGCGCCGTGAACACCGCCCTCGATTTCATGCGCCGGAAGCTGAACAAGTACCGCGTCGAGGACCTGATCCACGGGGCCTGAGGGCAGGAAGCGAGGGCCCGAGGTCGGAGGACCGGAGGGCGTGATTTTTAGAGGACTGAGTAGAGGTCTGCGTTGAGGACTGAATGGAGGGCTGAATGGACGAGACGCCCGGGTAGGGTCGGGACCGCGTCACGACATAGCCGTATCTTGTTCGCCGCAGGGCGAACGCAGGTAGGGGCACGATTCATCGTGCACTCCTTTGATGGAGGGCGCGGCGTAGCCACGCCCCTACCCTCGGCCGCCCTACCTGATGCAGAACCGAAGCTTTCTTCCCGGTTTCCGGTCTCCCCTTGGAGCACGGTCTTTCCTTACCGCCAACCGCTTACCGCCAACCGCTGCTACCTCTCAGGCCTGTCTTAGGGCCTGCGAATGACAAAGGATTGCCACGAGGGGGGAGGGCGGGAGATTAGGCGCGTGCCC
The DNA here is from genome assembly GCA_046301395.1 of Verrucomicrobiota bacterium. Lineage (GTDB taxonomy): Bacteria > Verrucomicrobiota > Verrucomicrobiia > Opitutales > UBA953 > UBA953. Next base: position 4,947 of record JBKCKE010000268.1, read on the forward strand.
GGCTATCTCGCCATCATCGCTGGTAAGGACGAATACCTCGTCGATCAGGACGGCCGTGCCTGTTACGACAAGGCCCGGAAGGCGGCGGGCCCTGACGCCGAAGCCGAGATCATCTCCGCGCAGATCCTGCGGGTCGACGACGCGCGCGTGCTCGAGCTCCAGTTCGCGGAGTCGGTCAAGACCCTGTCCATGTTCGGCGGCAAGCGCGTCATCTGGCTGCGCAACCTCAACCTCGTCGCCGAGACCGTCCAGGCCAAGTCGGAGGAGGTGAAGAAGAACCTCGCCAACATCCTCGCGGTCGCGACCTCGGCGGATCCTTCCGTCTCGATCGTCATCTCCGCCACGCCTTACGACGGCCGACGCAAGGACCTCAGCTCACTCAAGTCCGCGGCGCACGACTTCATCATCCATGCCTCGGCGTCCAAGAGCCCGTTCGACAAGGGTGACGCCCAGGCCGACAACCAGGTCGCCCTCGCGGTCGACCGACTCAAGGCGCTCGGCGTGAAGTACGACCGCGGCGTGCCCGAAGTCATCGTCGGCCGCGTCGGCCAGTCCACGCGCCTCGTGCTGGGCGAATGCGAGAAGCTCGCCACGTACGTCGGCCCGGGCGGCACCATCAAGGAGGCCGACGTGCATCTGCTCGTCCCGACGTTCGGCGAAGGCGACTTCTTCGAGCCCATCGAAGCGCTCGCCGCGCGCGACCTCGCGTGGGGCCTCGCCTCGCTCGACCGTTATTTCTTCAACGAGGATTCCAGCCGACCGCTCCTGAGCGCGTTGCAGAACCGCCTACGCCTGCTCATCCAGATCCGTTGCCTCGTCGACTCCGGCGACTTCCGCGTCAGCGAGGCCGGCCTGCCCAAGGGCCAGTTTGAGGCCGCCAGCGGCCGCCACGGCCCGACCTTCGGCTCCGCCGCCAAGTCCTCGGCCAACCTCTTCTCCCAGAACGCCTGGTACGTCAGCAACAAGGTCGCCCCGGCGGCGGCCCGCTACACCTTGGCCGAGCTCGTCGACCTCCAGCTCGCGTGCGCGGACTGCTTCGACGCCTCCAACCGCGGCGAGGACGAGTCCTCCGTCCGCGCGATGTTCCTGCGAGCGCTTGCCGTGAAGCGTCCCGCCTGATATAAACCTTACTTCATCCCGATGGAATCCGACAACGTCCCTAATGTCCTCGCCGACCGCTACGCCTCCCCGGCGATGAAGGCCGTCTGGTCCACCCGCGGCCGCGTGGTCCTCGAGCGCGAGTACTGGATCGCCGTCATGAAGGCCCAGCGCGACCTCGGCCTCGACATCCCCGCCGAAGCCCTCGCCGCCTACGAGCAGGTCAAGGACCAGGTCGACTTCGACTCCATCCGCCGCCGCGAAGAGGAGACCCGCCACGACGTCAAGGCGCGCATCGACGAGTTCTGCGCGCTCGCCGGCCACCAGCACGTCCACAAGGGGCTGACCAGCCGCGACCTCACCGAATCCGTCGAGCAGCTGCAGGTCTTCCGCTCGCTCCAGCTCGTCCGCGCCAAGGGCGTGGCCGCGCTCGCCGCGCTCGCCCGCCGCGCGCAGGCCGATCGCGACGTCCTGATCGCCGCCCGCACGCACAACGTCGCCGCGCAGCCCACCACCGTCGGCAAGCGCTGGGCCATGTTCGGCGAGGAATGCCTCCGCGGCATCGCGCAGGTCGACGCCGCGCTCGCCGCCTTCGCGGCCCGCGGACTCAAGGGCGCCGTCGGCACGCAGCTCGACCAGCTCACGCTCTTCTCCGGCGACATCGCCAAGGTCGCCCAGCTCGAGACCCGCGTGCTCGCGCACCTCGGCATCCCGCACGCCCTCGGCGCCGTCGGCCAGGTCTACCCGCGCTCGATGGACATGGAAGTCGTCGCCGCGCTGCTCTCCGCCGCTTCCGGTCCGTCGTCCTTCGCCAAGACCCTCCGCCTGATGGCCGGCCATGAGCTCGCCAGCGAAGGCTTCCTGCCGGGCCAGGTCGGCTCGTCCGCCATGCCGCACAAGATGAACGCCCGCACCTGCGAGCGCATCAACGGCTTCCACGTGATCCTGCGCGGTCATCTCGCCATGGCCGCCTCGCTCTCCGGCGAGCAGTGGAACGAAGGCGACGTCTCGTGCTCGGTCGTGCGCCGCGTGCTCCTGCCCGACGCCTTCCTCGCCATCGACGGCCTCTTCGAAGCTTTCCTCACCGTGCTCGGCCAGATGGAGGTCAACCGCCCCGTCATCGACCGCGAATCGCGTCACTACCTTCCGTTCCTGCTCACGACCACCTTCCTCATGGAAGCCGTCAAGGCCGGCGCCGGTCGCGAAGAGGCCCACGAGGCCATCAAGGAACACGCCGTCGCCGTCGCCAAGGAGCTCCGCACCGGCAAGATCGAGCGGAACGACCTCGTCGACCGCCTCGCCGCCGACGCACGCCTGCGTCTGCCCAAGTCCGTCCTGCTCGATGCCGTCACCAAGGCCGGCGAGCTGACCGGTTCCGCCGGGGCGCAGGTCGACGTGTTCGTCCAGCAGGCCGCGGCCTGGACCCGGAAGGTTCCGGAGTCCGCCCAGGTCAAAGCCGGACGCATTTTGTAGGCCTAAGTCAGGGGGTGCGGGCAGGGGAGGGTTTTCCGTGTTGCCAAGGGGGGGAGGGCTTCCCACAACCCACTTTTCAACTCGTTCACTCCCATGTCTTCTCCCCTCATTGGCAACCTTCTCGTCGCGCAGAGCGGCGGCCCGACCCCCGTCATCAACGCCAGCCTCGCCGGGGTGATCTCGGAAGCCCTCAAGCATGAGGACGAAATCGTCGAAATCTACGGCGGACTCAACGGTATCCAGGGTGTGCTCCATGAGCAGCTCGTCGACCTCGCGGCCGAATCCCAGCAGACCCTCCGCGCCCTCCGCCACACCCCTGGCGCCGCCCTCGGCACCTGCCGCTACAAGGTGAAGAAGGCCGAAGACTTCGACCGTATCCTCCAGGTCTTCGAAGCCCATAACATCCGTTACTTCCACTACATCGGTGGCAACGACTCGCAGGACACCGCGGCCAAGATCGACGCCCTCGCCAAGGAACGCGGCTATGAACTCCGCGTCGTCGGCGTGCCGAAGACGATCGACAACGACCTGCCCCTCACCGACCACTGCCCCGGCTACGGTTCCGTCGCCAAGCACATCGGCGTGACCATCCGCGAGACCGCTCTGGATAACGCCGCGATGGGCCAGAACGACTTCGTCTCGATCCTCGAAGTCATGGGCCGCAACGCCGGCTGGCTCGCCGCTTCGTCCGTCCTGGCCCAGCGCCGCGACAAGAACGACGACAAGGCCGTCAAGAACACCCACTACTCCTGCTCCGCCCCGCACATCGTGCTGCTGCCGGAAGTCGCCTTCAACGCCGACGCCTTCATCCGTCGCGTCGAAGAAGTCCTCAAGAGCAACGGCCACTGCTTCGTCGTCGTCTCCGAAGGCGTCCAGGATGCCACCGGCAACTATCTCGGCGCCGACACCTCCAGCACCGACGCGTTCGGCCACGCCGTCCTCGGCGGCGCCGGCGAATACCTCCGCACGCTCGTCGAATCCCGTTTCGACGGCGTCAAGGCCCGCTCCTCCAAGCTCGGCATCACCCAGCGCGCCGCTTCGCACAACGCTTCGAAGACCGATGTCGATGAAGCCGAACTCTGCGGTGGCGCCGCCGTCAAGGCCGCCCTCGAAGGCGAGTCCGGCAAGATGGTGATCCTGACCCGCTCCGAGAAGGAGACCTATGCGGTCCAGACCATGCTCGCTCCGCTCGACCAAATCGCCAACGGCGTGAAGGCCTTCCCCGAGAAGTGGATCGGCGAAGACAAGATGTCCATCCATCCTGACTTCGTGCGCTACGCCCTCCCGCTCATCCAGGGAGAAATGCAACTTCCTTACGATCAGGGACTTCCGAAGTACGCCCAGCTCTCGGCCATCGCCGTCCAGCGCCGTCTCGAGAAGTACGTCACGGCCTAAATCTGACTCTCCGGATTGTGAACAAAGACCCCCGTCTCAGGGGGTCTTTTTGTTTTAAAGGGGTTGCCTCCCTCCGGGCCGAGTCTAGTCTGCCATTTCCCCCCAGTCCCCATGATTTCCTTTTTCAAGCACCTAGGAATGGTCGCCTTTGCGCTCCTGCCAGTTCTCTCTTCGGCGGCCCTGCAGTCCGGCAAGGTCCAGGTCGGCAAGATCACGGGCAACGTGACGATCATCGACGCTAAGTCGCAGCGTAAGCCGCTCGCCAGCGGCGCGGTCTTCCAGGAAGGCGCGCGCGTCGAGACCGGCGTCGACTCCACGGCCGAACTCGTCTTCTCCAACGGAGCCTCGCTGGTGCTGACGCCGAGCACGCTGCTCGAGCTGCGTACTTTCCGCCAGGTGCCTTCCGCCGGCATCACCGATCCGTATCGACAGATCGAAAAAGATCCCAGCCCCTCCGTGACCGAGCTCGAAGTGCCCCGCGGCAAGATCATCGGCGAAGTCCGCAAGCTCAACGCGCTTTCCACCTTCACCGTCAAGACGCCCGCCGGCCTCGTGCGCATCCGCGGCACCGTCTTCGCCGTCGAATATCGTGTCGGACCCGACGGTGTCGGCAGGGTCGTCGTTTCGTGCGTCCGCGGCTCGGTCGAGACCATCGTCTACAGTTCTAACGTCGGCCCCGTCACCGTCGACCCCGGCATGCAGACCGCCAGTTCGGTGCCCTCCGCCGCGCTCATCAGCAATCTCGCCCGCACTCCCGGCGCTCCTGCCGGCGGTAATGCTCCGGCGCCCGCGGCCGTCGCCGCCGCCCTGGCGCCCGTCAAGGTCCTGCTCTACCCGATCCCGGCCGAAGAGCTCGCCGAAATTTCCGCCCTCCTCGCCGCCGCTTCCACGCTGCCGGCCGAAGTCTCTACGACCCTCAACGCAATGGCGCAGACCGCCCCGACGCTGCAGGCGATCTTCCCTAACGGCGCCACGGAGCCGGCGAAGGCCTTCGGTCAGGTGGTCAGCGAAAGCCCGGTCACCGACGACAAGGTCGCCGACAACAAGGCCGGCGCCCCGGGCGCCCCGCTCTCCTCGAGCAACGGCGGCGGGGGCACCCAGATGGACGCCAATCTGAAGAAGATCACCGACAACGTGAACCGCTCGGTCGAGCAGAAGCAGCTGGACCCCTCCGGGACCGGCATCTGAACTCCGCGTTCCTTCCGTCGCGAGAAAGGCCCGGCATCCGCCGGGCCTTTCTCGTGACCCCCATTCCTCGCTCGCTTTGAAGGCCACGGAGGGCATCTTGTGGCGGATGCCGATCGCGGGCAGATTCATCACGTTCGAAGGAGGGGAGGGCGCGGGCAAATCCACGCAGCTCGCCCGTCTCGCGGAGCGTCTCCGCGCGGACGGGGCGACGGTGCTCGGCCTGCGTGAGCCAGGGGGCACGCCGTATGGCGAACGCATGCGCGAAGTGCTCAAGCAGCCGGGCACCTCGCTGGCGCCGGCGGCCGAAGCGCTGCTCTTCGCGTCCTGCCGGGCCCAGCTCGTCGCCGACGTCATCGCCCCGGCCCTCGCCGCCGGGCAGGTCGTGATCTGCGACCGTTTCATCGATTCGACCGTCGCCTATCAGGCCGCCGGCCGCGGTCTGGACCGTGCCTTGATCGAAGGCGCGAACCGCCTCGCCTGCGGTCCGGTGCGCCCCGACCTGACCATCCTGCTCGACCTCGACCCGGGCCGCGGCCTCGGTCGCGCCGCCGTGCGGGACCAAGGACAGGCGGACCGCTTCGAACTCCTCGGCGACGCCTTCCATCGCCGCGTCCGCGAACTTTACCATACGCTCGCCCGCGAGGAGGCCGGGCGTTTCTTCGTCGTGGACGCCGCGCGTCCCCCCGAAGCCATCGAGGAGGAGATCTGGCATGAAGTCGTCCGCCGCTTCCGCTGACGTCGCCGACCTGCCGGTGCTCAAGGTGCTCGCGCGCGCCCGCGCCGAGGGCCGCATGCCGCACGCGGTGCTCCTGACGGGCAACGACGGCGCCGTGCTCGCCCGTGCCGCCGAACAGCTCGCGGCGATGCATCTCGGCGAGGCCGATCCGCTGGCGCACCCCGACTGCCGTGTGCTGCGTCCCGCCAAGAAGTCGCGGCGCATCGTCATCGAGAACGTCCTTGAGGTCGTGGCCGCGCTGCGCCTTTCGTCCCTCACGCCGCGCCGCGTCGTCATCGTCAACGAGCCCGACCGCTTCCTTTCCGAATCGGCCAACGCCTTCCTGAAGACGCTGGAGGAGCCGCCGCCCGGCACGCTCATCGTCCTGCAAACGACGCATTATTACCGCGTCCTGCCGACGATCCTGAGCCGCTGCCTCCGCTTCCACGTGGGCGGGGAGGCGCCGGTGATCGCCGACCCCTCCTGGCAGGACTGGTTGCGCGAGATGGAACGCCTGCTCACGCGCATGGTGAAAGGTCCGGCCTCGCCGCAGGCGCGCATCTCCGAGGTCTTCATCCCGCTCTACGCCCTGTGCGCCCGTTTCGAAGTGCTCCTCGAGCTCTTCGTCGAGGAGGCGCTCGAGGCTGCGCCGCCCCCGCCGCCCACCGATGAGGACGAAGACGACGCCGAGGTCGCCTACGAGGAGTCCGTCCGCCGCGGCGTCCGCGCCCGCATGCTCGTGTCGGTCGAAGAGAAGCTCCGGCTCGTCGGCCGGGCCCACCCCGGCTGCGCCGGCCAGGTCGCCGAGGCCGTAGGTCATCTCGAGGACGCCCGCCGGCGCATGGAGCTGAACTACCAGGTCCTGGCGGCCTTCGAGCAATTCCTGCTGCGGACGCTCCGCACCTTCGCCCTGCGCCCTCGGGACGCGTAACTCCTGCTCCTTTCCGGAGTTCCAACCCCGATGTCCCAGGAAGAGCCGATGCTCCCCGACGACGAAGACGACAAGCGCCTCATGGGCCTCGTCGCCGGCGGCGATGACGACGCCTTGCGCCTGCTCGTGCACCGGCACCACGCCCGGCTCGTCGGTTATCTCCGGGGTGAGGTCGGTTCGCAGGCGACGGCCGAGGAGCTGGCCATGGAGGTCTTCATCCGGCTCCACCGCGCCGCGGCCCGCTGGCGCCCCGAGGCCAAGCTGAGCACCTACCTGATCCATATCGCCCGGAACCTAGTCCTTAACGAGTGGCGCCGGCGCGGGCGCAAGCCCACCACCGCCCTGGAGTTCGCCGCCGAGCCCGGCGACCTCTCCCAGGGGTCGGCCCGCCGGGTCGCCGAACTCGACGAGGCCTTCCAGCGCGCCATCCTGCAACTGGCCCCGGAACAGCGCACCGCCATCCTCCTCGTCGTCCAGCAGGAGCTCCCCTACGAGGAGATCGCAGAGATCATGGACGCCCCCGTCTCCTCGGTGAAGACCTGGATCCACCGCGCCCGCGCCCGTCTGCGCGAACTCCTCAAGGATTTCTACGCCCAAGAATGAACCCTGCAACTTCCCGCCCTGCCCGGTGTTATATGGGCGAACCCAGCCATGGATAACCCGGAACAGACGCCATTCGACCAGGAGCTCGCCGCGACGCTCCGTCGCGGGCGCGCCGTGTCCGTCGCCGGTTTCGCCGAACGCGTCGTCGTCGCCGCCCGTGCCGCCCGCCGTCGTCGCACCGTCGTCCGCTGGAGCTCGGCCCTCGCCGCCGCGGCCGCCGTCTTCGTCGCGCTGCTCAGTTTGCCCGCCACTTCCGAGGAGGCCTTGAACCGCCAGACCTTCGCCCTCATCGCCCGCGATGAGTCGGCCCAGCTCGCCGACCTCTTCGGCGCCGCCGACGACCTCTCGCTCCTCGCCCCCGTGGCCGAGCGTCCGGCCGTCGTGGAAACCTTCGTCTCCCCGGGCTCCTGATCATGGCGCGCGTCTTCTTCAGCCTGCTGCTCTTCCTCGGTGCCGACGTCGGCTGCGCCCAGTCGCCCGGTCCGCGTCCGCCCGAAGGCGAGCCGACCGTCGAGGAGATCCAGACCATCCGTAAGATCCTCGAACTTACGCCCGAGCGCCTGCAGCGCATGCGCTCCTCGATCGAGAAGATCGAGCGCATGTCGCCGGAGTCGCGTCGCGAATTCGCGGCCAGCCTCGTGCGTTACGAGTCCGCCACGCCGGAGGAGCGTCACAAGATCATGAAAGACCTGCGGGAGCGCGGCGGCTTCGGTTCGCGCGTGCTCGAGCATCATTTCAAGCGACTCAGCAAGGACGAGGCCAAGGCCGAGCGGGCGCGCATCCAGGCGCTCACGACCGAACAGCGCCTCGAATTCATCCGTCAGCTCGCCGAGAAATACGGACCCGAACTCGCGAAGGAACGCCCGAAGGGCGGCGAGCCGAAGGACGGACCGCCCGGACCGCCCGGCGCGCCCAAGCGCCGTAAGCCGCCGGAGGGCGAAGTTCCCGGCGCCGGGCCGAAGCAGTAGGCCGGCTTAGCGGCGACCCTCCTGGCGGAGGACCTCGCCGATCTCGGGCACGAGGATGTTGCGGCGGCCGAGTTCGTCGCGCGCGAAATACTTGTCGACCTGACGGACGAGGTCGAACGGCTCGTCGGGCAGGTTGTCTTCGTCGAACTCCATCTCGTCGACCGCGTCGATGTCGTCGAAGATATGCGTCAGGCGCAGGGGCTCGCCGTCGATCACCGCGGGCGGGTTGCCGATCGCCCCGACCTTCGTCAGGTTGAAGAAGAGGCAGGGATAGAATTCTTTCTCGTAGGGTTCGAGGAACTTGCTCACCCACTGGCCGGGGACTTCCCAGCGGCGGTTGATGATGACCGCGTCGGAGAAGTGCACGCACGGGCGGTACCACTCCTCGACGGCCTTGTGTTTCATCGCGAGCGGGCAGTCGACGACCGTGAGGATGCGGGCCACGCGCCAGACGGCGTCGGGCTGCATCGGACGGACGGTACGGTGCAGGGCTTCCATCTGGTCGATGACGTGCAGCGCGCCGTGCGTCACGAGGATGGCGGCATCTTCGTCGCCGGGGGCGGGCAGGATCGCGTGGCCGTCCTTGAATTCCCAGGCGTCAGGGGCGACGCCGCCTTCGCGGACTTCGCGCAGGACGCGCACCTTGCGGCCTTCGGGCCAGGCGTGGGCGACGAGTTCCTTCACCACGTCGGCGCGGCCGGCGCCCGTGGGCCCGAGGATGATGATGAGCGGCGTCATGCCTTGCGCCCGCAGCGGCCGAAGGGAGCGTTCTGGCCGCGGTCGCGGATCCAGTGGTCGACGGCGACCAAGGCCGCCATGGCTTCGACGATGGGCACGGCGCGCGGGAGGACGCACGGGTCGTGGCGACCCTTGGCGCTGAGCTCGGTGGCGCGGCCGTCGGGACCGACGGTCTTCTGCGGCTTGAGCACGGTCGCGGTGGGCTTGAAGGCGATGCGGAAGACCACGTCTTCGCCGTTGGTGATGCCGCCCTGCGTGCCGCCGGAGCGGTTGGTCGCGGTGCGGATGCGGCCGCCTTGGCGGACGAACTCGTCGTTGTGCGCGCTGCCGCGCAGGACCGTGCCGGCGAAGCCGCTGCCGATCTCGAAGCCCTTGGTGGCGGGCCGCGACAGCATCGCCTTGGCGAGGTCCGCTTCGAAACGGTCGAAGACCGGCGAGCCGAGGCCGGCCGGAAGGTTCTCGATGACGCAGCAGATGACGCCGCCGACGGAATCGCCGTCGGCGCGGGCGGCGCGGATGAGCGCGTCGATCTTCGCGGCGGTGGCGGGGTGCGGGCAGCGCGTGGGCGTGGCCTCGACCTGCTTCAACGTGGGGGCCTTGGCCGCGGCGGGCATGCGGACGTCGCCGACGCTCTCGACCCAGGCGATGATGCGGGCGCCGCAAGCGTGCTTGAGCACCGTCTTGGCGACGGCGCCGGCGGCGACGCGCGCGGCGGTCTCGCGGGCGGAGGAACGGCCGCCGCCTTCGACGGCGCGGATGCCGTACTTGGCGTCGTAAGTGTAATCGGCGTGCGAAGGACGGTAGGCGGCCTTCATCTCGGCGTAGGCCTGCGGGCGCTGGTCGCCGTTGCGGATGACGATGGCGATGGGCGAACCGAGGGTGAGGCCGTCAGGCGAGACGCCGGAGAGCACCTCCGGCGCGTCGGCTTCCTTCCGCTGCGTCGTGAGGGCGCTCTGGCCGGGGCGGCGACGGTCGAGCTCGCTGCGGAGGAACGCGGCGTCGAAGGGTACGCGGGGCGGACAGCCGTCGATGACGACGCCGAGGGCGGGGCCATGGCTCTCGCCGAAGGTGGTGATGCGGAAGCTATGTCCGTGGATGTTGCCCATGTGAGGAAGGTGATAAAAAATGAACGCCGCCGAGCCGGGTGGCTGGGCGGCGTCCGTTTGGCGGTTCCGCCCCGGCGCTTAGCGCAGGTTGGAGGTGATCTTGGAGACGAGCTGCTGGCTCTCCGGCAGGTTGCCGAAGGCGCCGTACTTGACGCGGACCTGGGTGAAGACGGCCTTGGTGACTTCGTCTTCGGCCTTCTCGATGGTGATCTTGATCTCCAGGTCGCCGATGGTGCGGGCGTAGACGATGACGCTGTTCAGCTCCTTGTTGGCGCCGCGGTCATCGGTCTCGCCGGTGCGGAGGGTGCCAGGCATGGCGTCGATGGTGCGCTTGACGGCGTTGAAGACGGCCTCGGTGTCGGAGGTATAGCGGGTGGTCAGCACGCCGGTGACGTTGGAGAAGGAGGCTTCGCGGTTCTGGGAGTTGTCCACGCCGATCTGGGTGGCGCAACCGGAGAGCAGGAGGGTGGCAAGGAGGGCGAGGGCGGTTTTCATGGGCAAGGGACGTGGTTGAGTGGTTGGAGACAAAGCACAGCCGACGGCCGTTGGCAAACAGTTTCGCCCTCGCTCCGCGGCCCCGCGTCGGCCGAAATTGTAGTGTTAATCTCATTACGAAGCCCGCCCGCCGCCGGCGGGGGACGGATCTGCCAGGCGCGGCCGGATAGGGGGTGGACGGGGTCGAAAAGGCTCCGCGGACGTAAAAATAACACAAGATGCTGTTATATAGTTACTTACAGTTAATAAGGATTGAATTCAGTCATTTAAACGCCCTGGCCGCGCTGTGAACAAGAAAATGGTTAGATCTGGGGCTAAACTCTTGACCAGTGGGGAGCGGTGGGGAAAAGTGGGTGAACTGGGGGAACTCCCCCATTCGTAATGTCTATTGGCGCCAACAACGGTCTCTTCACCGGCATCCACAACGGAAAGTTGGATGAGAAGAACCGTGTCACCATCCCGGCGGCCTGGCGGTTCGACGCGGAAGCGACCTTCCTCGCGATGTATCATCCGGCCCTCGCCGCGATCGTGGTCTTCCCGCCCTCGATGGCCGCGCGCATCCACGACGCCGCGCTGCAGGTGACCGTGAGCGATCCGGTGAAGATGGACGCGCTGAGCCTGCTCGGCGCGAACAGCATCCAGGTCACGTGCGACAAGGCCGGCCGCATCACGCTCAACGACCACATCGTCAAGGAAGCCCGCCTCGAGCGCGAGGTGATCTTCCGCGGCGGCTTCACCACGTTCCAGCTCGCTTCGCCGACGCCGCCCAAGGCCGACCGCGATTCCGAGTCCGCCAAGGCCATCCTCCGCGCGCTCCGCGAACTCGGCCTGTGATGCGTATCCGGAAGTTACTTACACTGCTCACACCTTATTCACAGACCGCCGCATGACCAGCCACGTCCCAGTCCTGCTCGAGGAGTGCCTGACGCTCCTCGCTCCGCAGGACGGGCGCGCCTACTTGGACTGCACCTTCGGCGGCGGCGGCCACACCGCGGCGATCCTCGCGCGGGCGCCGGGGTGCTCGGTCGACGCGATGGACCGCGACCCCGCCGCCGGTGAGCGCTCCGCGGCGCTGCTCGGCGCCCACGCCGGGCGGCTGCGTTTCCACTCCGAGAATTTCCGCCACCTTGACCGTGTTTCGGGCCGATTCGATGGTGTTCTGATGGACATTGGGGTGTCCTCGTACCAATTGGATGTCCCGGAGCGCGGTTTCTCCTTCCGTTACGACGCGCCGAACGACATGCGCATGGACACGCGCGTCGGCCGCAGCGCCGCCGAATTCCTCGAGCGCGGCGACCGCGCCGAACTCGAACGCGCCGTCCGCGACTACGGCGAGGAGCCCCGCTGGTTCCGCGTCGTCAACGCGATCGTCGCCGCCCGCGGCACCGGCCGCCTCGCCCGTACCGCCAGCTTCGCCGAACTCGTCGCCGAAGCCGCGCCTCCCGCGCCCGGTCCCCGCGGCCCGCACCCGGCCACCCGCACCTTCCAAGGCGTCCGCATCGCGGTCAACGACGAGCTCGGCGCCCTGGCCGACGCCCTCCCGCTCGCCTTCGGCAAGCTCAACGCCGGCGGCGTGCTCGCCGTGATCTCCTTCCACTCCCTCGAGGACCGGATGGTGAAGCGTTACATGAACGAGGTCGCCGGCCGCCCCGTCGACCGCGACGACGCCCGCAACCAGGACGACCGCGTCAAGCAGGCCGACCTCCTCACCCGCAAGGCCGTCCAGCCTTCCGAAGCCGAACAGCTTCGCAACCCCCGCAGCCGCTCGGCGCGCCTCCGCGCCGTCCGCCGCCTCGCCGCATGACCCCGCGCCACCTCACCTGGGCCTGCGTCCTCGCCTCCGTGGCGGCCTTCGCCGTCGGCACGATCAACATCATGCGCCTGCGCGTGGAAGCCGATACGATCGGCAGCCGCATCCAGCGCCTCGAACGCGACACCTCCCTTTCTAAGAAGGAGTACGATATCGCCCGCCGGCACGTCCAGCAGGCCGTCGACATCCTCTACCTGCAGCAGCGCATCGGTGACGCCCTCAAGCCGCCGGTCCCCGAGCAGGTCGTCTGGATCCGTGTCTCTCCTTCGGCCGCGTCCCCGGCCGTCCTTTTCTCCGCGAGCCCCCGGATGACGGCGCGCGAAATCGCCTTCCTCGGTTCGGGAGGGCAGGGAGGACCCGGCGCGCGATGAGCCTGCCCCACGCCAGGCGAACGCGCTACCGTTTGCTGGCATGGGTCGTCCCCTTCTGCTTCCTGGCCGTGGTCACACGGCTGGTCTGGTTGCATTGGGTCGACGCCCCTCGTCTGCGCGCGGAGGCCCTGCAGGCCCGTCGCGTGCTCCAGGAGAAGCCGTGCCGCCGCGGTGACATCCGCGACGCGCAGGACAACCTGCTCGCCCTGTCCGAAGATGTCTGGGACATCGGCGTGGACCCCGACGTGCTCACCAAGGCCGACCGCGAGCGGGCGGCCGAGGTCGCGGTCGCGCTCGGCCTGTCCGCCGCCAAGGTCCGCCTGGCCTTCGACACCACCGTCCGCACCGACGCCGCCGGCGAGGAGCACCGCATCCGCTGGTCCATCCTCGCGCGCGAGGCCGGCGAGGACGTCGTCAAGCGCGTCAAGGCGCTCGGCATCAAGGCGCTCCGCGCCGAACTGAAATATCGCCGCAGCTACCCCAAGGGCCAGCTGGCCGCCCACGTGCTGGGCTACGTCAACAAGGAGGGCGTCCCCGCCGCCGGCATCGAGAGCGTCATGAATTCGCTCCTCGAAGGCCAGAAGGGCTGGATCGAGTCCGAACGCGACGGCCGCCACCGCGAGCTCACGAGCATCCGTCTGCGCGAGGTCGCGCCGGTCGACGGCAGCACCGTCGTCCTCACGATCAACAGCCTCGTGCAGAAGACCTGCGAGGAGGCGCTCGCCGCCGCCGCGGCCCGTTATAATCCCAAGGGCGCGGTCATCATCGTCAGCGAGCCGCGCACCGGCCGTATCCTCGGCCTCGCGAACTGGCCGACCTTCGATCTCAACCGTTTCTTCGACACGCAGGCCGCGCCGATGGACAGCCAGCGCAATCGCGCGGTCTCCGACGTCTATGAGCCGGGCTCGGTCTTCAAGATCGTCTCGGTCGCCGGCGCGCTCGAGGAGCGCCTCATCACGCCGAACTCCGTCTACGACTGCGGCGCGACCAGCGTGCCCTACCGCGGACGCATGGTCTCGCTTCCGGCCGACTCACACGCCATCGGCGCCGCCGACATCCGCCAGATCGTCCGCGAGTCTTCCAACCGCGGCACGGTCCAGGTCGGCATGCAGTACGCCGAACGCTTCGGCGAAGACCGCTTCTTCGGCCTCATCAAATCGTTCGGCTTCGGCGCGCCGACGGGCCTGATCACCGGCGCCGAAGTGCCCGGCCTGCTCATCCCGCCCAAGCGCTGGGACGGGCTCACCATCTCCCGCGTGCCGATGGGCCACTCGGTCAGCGTCACCGCCATGCAGATGCACATGGCGATGTCGGTCGTCGCCGCCGACGGCCTGCTGATGCAGCCGCAGCTCGTGCTCCGCGTCGAGGACCCGAAGACCAAGGCCACGGTGCTCGACTACGCCCCGCGTTCGCGCGGCCGCGCGATCACGCCCGCGACCGCCGCGCAGTTGGCCACGCTCCTGCGCGCCGTCTGCGGCAAGGGCGGCACCGCCCCGATCGCCGACATCCCGGGCTACGAGGTCGCCGGCAAGACGGGTACGACGCAGAAGATCGTCAACGGCCGCTATTCCTCCGCCCACCACGTCGCCTCGTTCGCGGGCTTCTTCCCTGTCGGCGATCCGAAGCTGGCCATCACCGTGATCATCGACGAACCGCAGGGCGAAGGCGTCGGCTACGGCGGCAAGGTCTCCGCCCCCATCTTCCGCGAAGTCGCCGAGAAGTGCATCCGCTGGCTCGATCTCCCGCCCGTCTCCACCCTCCCGCGCGGCCCCGTGGCCGACCTCGGCCGATGACGCCTCCGCCCGCGATGATGCCCGCCTCGACGGAACGCCCGACCTTCAACGCGCTGCTCCAAGGGCTGCCCGTGCTCGGCCGGACGGGCGACGGATCGGTGCGCGTGACCACGATCGTGACGGACAGCCGCCGCGTGATCCCGGGCGCGCTCTTCTTCGCCCTGCCGGGCCTGCGCGCCAACGGCCACGCCTTCCTCGACGACGTGATCGCCCGCGGCGCCGCCGCGATCGTCTCCGGCGAGCCCGTCGCCGGCCTGCCCGCCGTCGCCGCCGCGCAGGTCGCCGATCCGCGCCGGATGCTCGCCGAGGTCTCCCGCCGTTTCTACGGCCACCCCGAAGAGTCCCTGCGTCTCGTCGGCGTGACGGGCACCAACGGCAAGACCACGGTCTCCACGTTGCTCCGTCACCTGCTGCAGGACGACGGTTCGCAGTGGGGTCTGGTCGGCACGGTCCGTTACCACCTCGGCCGCCGCTCCATCCCCTCTTATAAGACGACGCCCGATTCGGCCGACCTCGCCGCCTTCTTCCGCCAGATGGCCGACGCCGGTTGCGCGGGCGCCTGCCTCGAGGTGAGCTCGCACGCGCTCCACCAGGAACGCGTCCATGGTTTCCGCTTCCAGGTCGCCGCGTTCACCAATCTCACCCGCGACCACGTCGACTACCACGGCGACCTCGCCGCGTACCTCGACGTCAAGACCATGCTCTTCGACGGCCGCAACGGCGCCGTGCCGGACGTCAGCGTGATCAACGTCGACGACCCGTCCGGCCGCGTGCTCGCCGAAGCCTGCCGGCGCCGGGGCGCGGTGCTCACCTTCGGGCTCTCGCCGGACGCCGACGTCCGCGCGACGGACCTGGCCCTCGACACCGGCGGCGCGGTCTTCACGGTCCGCCACGCGGGACGCTCCGCGGTCTTCAAGTCGACCCTGCCGGGCGACTATAACGTCTCCAACGTCCTCTGCGCCCTCGCGATGGCCGCCGCGCTCGGCCGTGATCCGCTCGCGCTCGCGCCGGCGCTGGCCGCCTTCCCCGGCGTCGCCGGTCGCATGGAGCGCGTCGAAGCCGGTCAGCCTTTCCCCGTCTTCGTCGACTACGCGCACACCGACGACGCGCTCCGCAACGCCCTGCGCATGCTCCGCGACATCACGCCGGGACGCGTGCTCTGCGTCTTCGGCTGCGGCGGCGACCGCGACCGCGGCAAGCGCCCCGCGATGACCCAGGCCGTCGCCGACCTCGCGCACCTCGCGTGGGCGACCGCCGACAATCCGCGCAAGGAGCCGCTGGAGCGGATCTTCGCCGACATGCGCGAAGGCCTCGGCCCGCTGCCGTCCGTCGAGTTCGTCGCCGACCGTCGCGACGCCATCGGCCGCGCCCTCGCCGCCGCGAAGGCCGGCGACTGCGTGGTGATCGCGGGCAAAGGACACGAGACGACCCAGGAATTCGCCGACACCGTGGTCCCGTTCGACGACCGTCAGGTCGTGCGCGAGATCCTCGAGCTCCGGAGGGGCGTCTCCGCATGAACCTCGCTTACGCCGCCGCCGACCTCGCCGCCTGCGCGGACGGACGCTGGACCGCCGTGCCCGCCGCGCCCGTCGCGGGCTTCGGCATCGACACGCGCGCCCTGCGCGCCGGCGAGATGTTCGTCGCCGTGCGCACGGAGCGTCGCGACGGCCATGACTTCCTCGCCGCCGCCCGCTCGGCCGGCGCCGCGGGCGCCTTGGTCGGCCGGCCGGTCGCCGATCCGCTGCCGCAACTCGTGGTCGCCGACCCGCTGGCTGCGTTGCGCCGGATCGCGGCCCGCGCCCGCGCGGCTTTCCCCGGCGTCGTGATCGGGATCCCCGGCAGCGTCGGCAAGACTTCGACGAAGGAACTGCTCGCCGCCTTGCTCGGCGCCGAAGCCTTCGCGACCGAGGCCAATCTCAACAACACCATCGGCGTCCCGCTGATGCTGCTGCGCGCCGACCCGGCCCGCCACCGTTACGCCGTGATCGAGGCGGGCATGAGCCTGCCGGGCGAACTCGGCGTCTCGGCCGAAGTCGTCCGCCCGGACATCGCGATCATCACCGCCGTCGCTCCCGTGCATCTCGAAGGCGTCGGTTCGCTCGCCGGGATCGCCCGCGAGAAGGCTTCGCTCGTCGGCGCGCTCGCTCCGGGCGGACAGGCCGTGCTCCCCGCCGCCTTGCTCGCCTGGCCTGATTTCGCCGCCCACGCCGGCCGCTCCGTCGCGGTGGCCTTCGGCGATGAGCCGCTCCCGGCGGTCGCCCCCGCGCGGCTCGTCCGCGCTTCCTTCGGCGTCGCCGCCGACGGTGGCCGCACGCTCGTGCTCGATGGCGAGACCTTCCCGCTCGGTCCGCTGTCCGACGGCCTCGCGCGCAATGCCGCGCTCGCCGTCGTCGCCGCGCAGCTCGCCGGCCGCACGTCGGCCGAACTCGTCGCCGCGCTCGCGGCCTGGGCGCCCCCGCCCGGACGCGGCAGCGTGCACGTCGACGGCCCGCGCACCTTCACCGTCGACTGCTACAATTCCAGCCCGGCTTCGTTGCTCGACGCCGCGCAGGCCTTCGACCGGCGCAGCCGCTCTTCGGCGGAACCTCGTCTTTTCTTGCTCGGCGGCATGGCCGAGCTCGGCCCCACCTCCGCGCGACTCCACCGCGACTGCGGCGCGCAGCTGCCTCTCCGTCCGGACGACCTCGTGGTCGTCTTCGGCGGCGATGCGGCGGCGTTCCTGCAGGGAGTCGCGCACCCGGAGGCGGGTTTCCTCGCCGCCACGATCGAGGAGGCCGCCGCCCGCGTGGCCGCCCATCGCGGTCATGTCTTCCTCAAGGGCAGCCGCTCGTTCGCGCTCGAACGCTGCCTGCCTCCTCACCTGCGCGCCGCGCTTTCCTTCCACTAGGATGCTTTACCGTCTCAGCGAACTCGTCCACGCCTGGGGGCCTTTCCGCCTCTTCGACTACATCACCGTCCGCGCGATCCTCGCCGGCGTCACGGCCCTCCTGCTGGGGATGCTTTTCTCCGGCCGGCTGATCGGCGTGCTCGCGCGCCTGCGCCAGCCCGAGCGTTCCAAGGCCCTGATGGGTGATCTCGCCAAGGAAGGCGGCAAGGTGCCGACCATGGGCGGGCTGATCATCGCCGCCGCGACCATCCCCGCCGTGCTCCTCTGGGCGCGTCCGGGCGTCCTGGTCTTCGCCTCCCTTTGGTGCCTCGTCGGGATGGGCCTCGTCGGGCTCTACGACGACTGGCTCAAGGTCCGCCACGGCAGCTCCGACGGCATCTCCGCCCGCTTCAAGCTCGTGGGGCAGGGTCTCGTGGCGCTCACCGCCTTCGGGATCGTCCTGCTCGACCCGTCCTACCGCGAAGGCCTCGCCGAGATCTGGCTGCCCGTCCTCAAGGAGCCGCTGTGGTCCGCGGGTTCGTTGGGCTGGCCCCTCGCCGCGTGCCTCGCCGTCGCGGGCGGATTCTTCATCCTCGTCTGCGTCGGCTGTTCGAACGCCGTGAACCTCACCGACGGCCTCGACGGCCTCGCCATCGGCTGCGTGCTCATCACGACGGCCATCCTCGGCGTGGTGGCCTACCTCGCGGGCCACGCGGAGTTCGCCTCCTACCTGCGCATCCGCCATGTCACGGGCGCCGGCGAGCTCGCGGTCTTCTGCGCCGCGCTCTTCGGCGGCAGCCTCGTGTTCCTCTGGCATAACGCCGCGCCGGCGGAGATCTACATGGGCGACGTCGGCGCGCTCGGCCTCGGCGGCGCACTCGGCGCGGTCGCGTGCCTGATGCGTCAGCCCTTCCTGCTCGCCATCGTCGGCGGCGTGTTCGTCGTCGAAGCCGTCTCCGTCATCCTGCAGGTCGCCTACTTCAAGCGCACGGGCGGAAAGCGGCTGTTCCTGATGACGCCCATCCATCACCACTTCCAGAAGAAGGGCTGGCCCGCGACCAAGGTCGTGGCGCGCTTCTGGATCCTCTCGCTCCTCTGCGGCCTGCTCGGGCTGCTCTCCCTCAAGCTGCGATGAGCGAGTTCCCCGAGTCCCTCCGTCGCCGGCTCGCCCGGCCCGCCGCGATCTTCGGCGAAGGCGTCAGCGGCCGTTCCGTCGCCGACTCGCTCGCCGCGGGCGGCTTCGCCTCGGTCATCTACGACGAGCGCGGCGAGAACCGCGGGTTCGGGCCTGAGGAGGCCGCGCGTCACGACCTGCTCGTCTACAGCCCCGGCTTCGCGCAGACGCACCCGTGGCTGCTCGCCGCCCGCCGCGCGGGCCTGCATTGCCTCACCGAACTCGACTTCGGCGCGCTCCTCTGGACGGGGCCGGCCGTGGCCGTGACCGGCACCAACGGCAAGACGACCATCACCGAGTTCCTTTCGTTCGCGTTCAAGCGCGCCGGCCTCGACGCCATCGCCTGCGGCAACGTCGGCCTGCCGCTCACCTCGCTGCATCGCACCGTCTCCAACGGCTCCTTCCTCGCGGTCGTCGAGGTCAGCTCCTTCCAGGCGGAGGACCTCCGCCACTTCACGCCCGAGGCCGTGCTCTGGTCCAACTTCGACGAGGACCACCTCGACCGTCACGGCGAGCTCGAGAGCTATTTCCGGGCGAAGTACCGCCTGATCGAGCGCATGATGCCGGGCGGCATCCTCGTCGTCGGCGAATCCGTCGTCGCCGCCGCGCGCGCCTTCGGCATCGAACTGCCGTCCGAGACCCTCGTCGCCACGCGCGCCGAGGTGACGGACACCGTGCCGGCCGGTTCGGTGTTCGACAGCTGGCCGCAGCGCGAGAACTGGGCCTTGCTCGTCAAGTACTGGCAGGCCCGCGGCCTGCCGTTCCGTCAGCTCGAGGAGGCCGCCCGCCTCTTCCGTCTCGCGCCGCACCGCCTGCGCAAGGTCGCGGAGAACAAGGGCGTCGAGTTCTGGAACGACTCCAAGGGCACCAATTTCCACGCGGTCGAAGCCGCGCTCTCGCAGTTCAGCGTCCCGGTCCGTTGGATCGGCGGCGGCAAATGGAAGGGCGGGGACCTCGGCCGCTTCGTGCGCCGCATCGCCCCGCTCATCGAGTCCGCCTGCCTGATCGGCGAGACCGCCGATGAGCTCAAGCGCCACTTCGACGAGCTCGGCAAACCCGCCCGCTGCTATCCGTCGCTGCAGGACGCCGTCGTCGGCGCCGCCAAGGACGCGCAGGGTCCCGCCGTGATCCTGCTCAGCCCGGGCTTCTCCAGCTTCGACCAGTTCCGCAGCTACTCCGAGCGCGGACTCGTCTTCGAACGCGCGGCCACGGCCCTCTCCCAGCGTTCCTGATTTTCTCACACCAAACCCACCCAGTCCCAACACCCACATCACCATGCGACCCATCATCACCGTCACCGCCGTCGTGCTCGTGCACCTCTGCGTCATCGCCGTCCTCGTCGGCGTCAACGGCTGCCGCAGCACCAGCGGCTTCGAACAGCCTGGCGACACCGCCGCCTTCTCCGGTGGCGCCCGTCCGGCCGCCGCCCCCTCGGTCGTCGCGCCGGCTCCGGCCGCCGTGCCTTCCGACCGTCTGCCGACCCCGGCGCCGACCAAGCTCTCCGCGAACGGTCCGGTCGGTCCGGGCGGCAAGCGTACCGTCATCAAGGGTGAGACGCTCTTCGGCGTCGCCAAGAACGAGAACGTCTCGATCTCCGCGCTCGCCAAGGCGAACGGCCTCTCGCTGAACGCCATGCTCAAGCCCGGCCAGGTCCTGACGATCCCGTCGGCCTCGGCTCCCTCCGCCGCCCCGAAGGCCGCCGCGCCCAAGGCCGCCGCCCCGAAGGTCGCGCCGGCGCCTGCCCCGACCTTCGCTCCGCTCAAGCTCGTCCCGCTCACCGGCACCGCGCCCGCCCCGGTCGCCGCTCCGGACAAGAAGTAAGCAACCGCACCGCCGCACGCCATGGTCATCAAGGTCAAGCAGGAGGAGCCGGGCGCCCTGGGTGGGTACGCCCTCGGCATCTTCGTGCTCGCCGTGACCCTGGCGTTGTTCGGCCTGATGGTGCAGTACAGCGCGGGTATCTCGCTCTCGGCGAGCAACCGCACCGCCGCCTTCTACCGTCAGCTCGCTTACTTCCCGGTCGCGCTCATCGCCGGCTTCGCGTTCTTCCGGCTCGACCTCGACATGGCCCGCGCCTGGCGCATGCCGATCCTCTGGGGCGCCTGCGGCCTGATGATCCTCGCGCGCGTGCCCGGCATCGGCGTCTCGGTCAACGGCTCCTGGCGCTGGATCGACTTCGGCTTCTTCCGCCTCCAGGCGTCCGACCTCGGCAAGCTCGCCCTGGTCCTCGTGCTCTCGCATTTCCTCGCGGTCATGCAGCGGCATACCTTGCCGAACAAGTTCCCGCTGTACCGGCTGCGCGACCGCAAGCCGTTCATCTTCACGGACCGCGGCTGGATCGATTGCCGCGAAGGTTTCGTGAAGCCGGTCGGGGTGCTGCTGGGCATCGCCGCCTGCATCGCCTTCGGTCCCGACCTCGGCACGATCCTGCTCTGCTGCGCCGTGGGCGGCGTGATGATGCTGGTCTCCGGCGTCCGCTGGGCCTACGTCATCCCGAGTTTCCTGCTCGGCCTCGGCGGCCTCACCGTCCTGATCCTCAACTGGCCCAACCGCCTGCGCCGCTTCACCTCGTTCCTCGAGCCGTGGGAGAAACGCGGCGACGAGGCTTATCAGCTCTTCGAAGGCATGGTGGCCTTCGGCGTCGGCGGCCTGACGGGGAAGGGCGCCGCGAACGGCCTGCAGGGGCGCGCCTACCTCCCCGAAGCCCACACCGACTTCGTCTTCTCCGTCATCGGCGAAGAGTACGGGCTCGCCGCCACGACGCTCGTGGCGCTGGCGTACCTCGGCATCTTCTGGTGCGCCTACCGGGCGATGCGCCACACCGCCGACCTCTATCGTTTCAACGTCTGCCTCGGCGCCACGCTCTTCCTCGTCTTCCAGGCGCTCCTCAACATGGGCGTCGTGACCGGCCTGCTGCCGACCAAGGGCATCTCGCTCCCGTTCATCAGCTACGGCGGCACCAATCTCGTGATCATGGCCTGCATGGTGGGCCTGATCCTCAACTGCGTCCGCGCCTCGGGCCAGCCGGCCTTCGAGCCGAAGGAGGCGCGCGCATGAGCCGCGTGCTGCTCGCCTGCGGCGGTACCGGCGGCCATCTCGCGCCCGGCATCGCCCTCGCCCAGCGGCTCACCGAGGAAGGTCATGAATGCCGGCTGATCGTCAGCCGCAAGGCCGTCGACGCGCGCATGACCGCGCATTACCCGCGCCTGCGCTTCGTGCCGGGCAAGGGCCGAGGCTTCGGCCCGGGCCTCGTCGGCCGCCTGCTCTTCTTTCCCGCGCTCCTCGGCGCCGTCTGGTCTTCGTGGCGCCTGCTGCGGGAGTTCCGTCCGTCGGTGCTCGTCTGTTTCGGCGGCTTCATGAGCCTCGCCCCCGCGATCGCGTGCCGCCTCGCCGGCGTGCCTGTCCTCGTGCACGAGGCGAACCGCCACCCCGGCAAGGCCGTGCGGCTCATCGCGCGTTTCGCGACGTCGGTCCACCTGCCCACGGGCGTCCGTCTGCCGGGCGTCGCCGCGGGCCGACAGCATGATTCCGGTTATCCCGTGCGCGCCGAGATCCGCCCGGAAGCCCGCGAGGCCGCGCGTCGCGCGCTCGGCCTGCCGCCCGCCGGTCGCCTCGTGCTCGTCGTCGGCGGCAGCCAAGGCGCGGCCCGGCTCAACCGCTGGGTCGAAGCCCATCTCGCGGATTTCGCCGAGCGCGGCGTGCATGTGCTCTGCCTCACCGGCCCCGGCGGCCGCGAGGATGAGGTGCGGACGCCGCAGTCGGTGGTGAAGTTCCTGCCGTTCTGCCATCAGATGGCCGCGGCCTATTCCGCCGCCGACCTCGCCGTCGCGCGCGCCGGCGCGGGCACGCTCGCCGAACTCGCGACCTGCCGGACGCCCGCCGTCCTCATCCCGCTGCCTTCCGCGGCCGACGACCATCAGACGGCCAACGCCCGCGAGAGCGCGCGGACCGGCGCCGCGCTCCTCCTGCCCGAGGCGGAGCTGGAGCGCCTCGCCGAACTCGTCTTCGGCCGCCTGCATGACAACGCGGCGCTCGCCGCCATGCGTGACGCGCTCGCGTTGGCCGATGCGGGCAATCGTTGGGAAGCCCTCGCCACGGAGACCGTCGCCCTCGCCGGCGGCGCCGCCGCATGAGCGGTTCCGCCTGGATGCTCGGGGCGTGCGGCATGGGCGTCGGCCCGCTTGCGCTCTACCTGAAAGGCGACGGCTGGGAAGTCTCCGGATGGGATGACGCGACCGGCAGCCCGATGGAGCTCCAGCTCGCCAACGGCGAAGTGCCGCTCCTGCGCGACCCCTGGGCCGCGGGCCGTCGTCCGACCGTCGTCGGCCGTTCCAGCGCGGTGAAGCCTGGCCACCCCGCGCTCGCGCTCGCCGAAGGCCATGGCGTGCGCACCTTGCGTCGCGGCGAACTCCTCGCCGAAGCCGTCGCCGAGCGCCGCTTCGTCGCCGTGTGCGGCAGCCACGGCAAGACCACCACCTGCGGCC
>JBKCKE010000269.1:0-18646 GCA_046301395.1 Verrucomicrobiota bacterium
ACCGAGGGGGCGGGAGGGGTAGAACCGACCCTCATCCAAGCGTAGAACCATGGCCAATCCGAAACGTAAACAGTCCAAACGCCGCAGCCGACTCCGTCGTGGCGCTAACCAGTTCCGCGCCCCGAAACTCGTCAAGGATGCCGAATCCGGCGCTCTTCGTCGCTCCCACCGCGTCGACCCGACCACGGGTAAGTACCGCGGTCGCCAGGTCCTGGACACCGGAGCCTAAGCTCCACCCCGGGCTCAGCCCGATCTCATGACCGAAGCCGCTCCGAAGAAAGGCCACCGAATCGCCCTGGATTGCATGGGCGGTGACATGGGGCCTTCGGAAGCCGTGGCCGCCGCCGCCCTCGCCTTCAAGGACGGGATCATCGGCCCCGAAGACACCTTGGTCCTCGTCGGCCACGAGGACAACCTGCGCATGCTCGCCTCGGATCACCGGGCGCTCAAGAACTCCCGCGTCTCGTTCCGCCAGGCCGCCAGCATCGTCGCGTCCGACGACGCGCCCATGGCCGTGCTCAAGTCGAAGCGTGATTCCTCGATGGTGATCGCCCTCGAGATGCTCAAGGCCGGCGAAGTCGACGCCGTCGTCTCGACCGGCAACACCAAGGCCCTCGTGGCGGCCGGCACCATCAAGGTGCGCCCCATGGAAGGCGCCGAGCGCCCTGCCCTCGCGGCCATCATGCCGCGGCGCGAAGGCCATTTCATCATGCTGGACGTCGGGGCGAACCCCGAAGCCACGCCCGCGCAGCTGCTGCACAACGCCGTCCTCGGCTCGATCTACGCCCAGAGCGCCCTCGGCATCGCCCGCCCGCGCGTCGGCCTGCTCACCGTCGGCACCGAAGAAGGCAAAGGCGGTCCGCGCATCAACCGCACGCACGCCCTGCTCAAGGCCATGGGCGAGCGCATCAATTACGTCGGCCCCGTCGAGGGCTTCGACGTCTTCGGGGACGCCTGTGACGTGGTCGTCACCGACGGCTTCACGGGCAACATCATCCTCAAGACGCTCGAAGGCCTGGTCTACATGGTCCGCGACATGGTCGGCAGCAAGGTGAAGAGCAATCCGGTCTACTTGGCCGGCGGCATCGCCATGTTCCCGCTCCTGCGCGACCTCAAAGGCAAATTGAAGCCAGAACGTTACGGCGGAGCCCCTTTGCTGGGCCTGACCGGCTTGGTCATGAAGGCCCACGGATCCAGCAACCGTCAGGGCATCGCCAGCGCCATCCGCCTGGGACTGGAAGCCCTCGGCCACGGCGCCGGCCACCGCATGCTGGCCGCGTTGGCGGAAGCGAACGCCGTCGTCGCCGCCACTCCCGAGGAGGCCTGAGGTTTTAGTGTTCCCTTCCCCGCCCAAGGGGTCTTTTCTCACGCATCGATGAGCAGCGCTGAGCTATCAGTCTTTATTCGGGCCATCGGGGTCCGCACGCCGGAACGCACGCTCACCAACGCCGAGCTCTCCAAGATGGTGGATACCTCCGACGAGTGGATCCAGACCCGCTCCGGCATCAGCGAACGCCGGATCGCCGGCCCGGGCGAGAATCCTTCGGACCTTGGCGCCCAGGCCGCCGCCCAAGCCCTGCAGCGCGCCGGCCTGACGCCGGCCGACGTCGACCTCCTCATCGTCGCGACGATGACGCCGGACGTCCCCTTCCCTTCCACGGCTTGCCTCCTGCAGGCCAAGCTCGGCCTACGCCGCGACATCCCCTGCTTCGACGTCTCCGCCGCCTGCTCCGGCTTCGTCTACGCCCTCCAGGTCGCCAAGGACATGATGCGCTCCGGCGCCTACCGTCGCGCCCTCGTCGTCGGGGCCGAGAAGCTCTCCAGCGTCGTGGATTGGTCCGACCGCACCACCTGCGTCCTCTTCGGTGACGGCGCCGGCGCGGCCCTCCTCGAGACCACCACGGAAAAGAACGTCGGCCTGCTCGGCAACCTGCTCGGCGCCGACGGCAACAACGCCGAACTCCTGCATTGCGCGGCCGGCGGATCCGCCGCTCCCGCCACGGCCGATTCGCTCCGCGAGGGCCGTCACTACCTCCGCATGAACGGCAAGGAAGTCTTCCGCCACGCCGTCCGCGTGATGGCCGAGTCCTGCGAGAGGGTGCTCGCGCAGTGCGGCGTGACCTCGGCGGAAGTCGCCTGGTTCATCCCGCACCAGGCCAACATCCGTATCCTCGAGGCCGTCGCCAGCCAGCTCAACGTCGGCATGGAGCGCTTCCCTTCGAACCTGAGCCGCTACGGCAACACCTCGGCGGCCTCCATCCCTCTCGCGCTTGAAGAAGCCTGGAAAGACGGCAAGATCAAGCACGGCGACCTCATCCTGATCGTCGCCTTCGGCGCCGGCCTGACCTGGGGCGCGACCCTCCTTCGCTGGCATGAACCTAACCGCTAAACTCCTCCTCGCCGCAGCGCTCCTGCTCGGCGCCCACGTCCATGCGGAATTCGTCCGGGTGGACGGAGCCTGGCAGGTCAAGCCCGGCACGCCCGCCGACGTCAGCCCGCCTGCGCGGCTCTCCGTCCTGTTGCTCGCCATGGATCACGCTTCCGGACGTCTCGACGCCGGCGACGTCGGCGGAGCCCTCAAGGAATGGGAGATCATCGGCGAAGCCAACGTCGGCGCCGAAGCCGAAGCCATCGCCCTGCTCACCCGCGCCCGCATCTTCGTCTCGCGCGGCGAGTTCGAGAAAGCCTCGGTCATCGTGGATGACCTCTTCGCCCGCCATTCCAGCTTCCCCGGCTTCGCCGGTGCGGTCGACCTGCAGTTCGACATCGCCAACCGCCTGGCGGACGGCGAACGCCGTCGGCGCGGCGGCTGGTTCCCTTGGTTCAGCGACCGCGACAGCGCCATCGGAGCCTGGGAGAAGACCATCCGCCTTGCCCCGAACGGACCGAAGGCGGACGAATGCCTGATCCGCATCGCGCGCCTCGGCATGGAGCGCGACCTCCCGGCCAAGACCAACGACGCCCTCGAGCGTCTCGTCAGCGATTACCCGACCTCGAAGTTCGCGCCGGAAGCCCTGGAACTGCTCGCGACGCTCCGCGCGAAGGAATCCCTCGGGCCCGCCTGGGACCAAGCCACGACGATCGAAGCCGCCGACCATTGGCGGACGTTGGCGGACCAGTTCCCCAACGACCCGCGCGCCAAGGTCGCCATCGAACAGATCGCCATCCTCCGGGACCGCGCCGCTCGGGCCCGCCTGAGCCTCGCGCGCTTCTACTTCTTCAACCGCAACAATCCCGAAGCGGCGAAGCTGATGGCGAACGCCTGCCGCAACATCGCGCCGGAATCCGCCGCCGCCAAGGAAGCGGAGACGCTGCTCGCCTCGATCGAGAAGGATCCGACTCCGCCGAAGACCCTCGCCGACCGGCTCCTCGGCACCATGCCCAGGCCGCGCGCCGTGACGGAAGCCAAGCCGCAGGTCGTCGGCGAAGACCTCGACTCCCTCGGCTTCAAGAATGAAGGCGCCAAGGCCCCCGTCGGCCCCGCTAACCGATGAAGACCTGGCTGCTGCTCGGCGCAGCCCTGCTGCTTACCGGATGTTCCGCCTATCAGGCCGGCGGCCCTAAGCCGGCTTTCCGTTCGCTGGAGATCGCCCCCGTCCGCAATTCGACGTCACGCACCGGCACGCACGCCGTCCTCCACGGCAAACTCAACGACGCTTTCGCGGGCGATCCGCGCGTGCGCCTCGGCGCCGGCGACGCCGTGCTGGCCACCGAAGTGACCGATTACCGCCGCGTCGGCTTCACCACCAAACCCGGCGACGCCTTCGCCTTCAACAGTTTCCGCGTGACGTTCGAGGCCCGCGCCACGCTGACCGCCCAAGGCGGCGCGCGCACGCTCTTCAAGGACCGCGTCTTCGTCGCCACGACCACGCTGCAGAACGCCGGCGATCCCGTGGCCGAAGAACTCAGCGTCGCGCCGATGCTCTTCGCCGACATCGCGTCGCAGATCCGGCAAGCCGCCACCACGGCCTGGTGACATGAACCCGGCCGTCGTCGCACCGTCCCTCCTCGCCGCCGACCACGGCGCGTTCGCGCAAGGCGTCCGCGCGGTCGAGGCGGCCGGACTCGGCTGGCTGCATGTCGACATCATGGACGGGCATTTCGTGCCCAACATCAGTTTCGGCCCGCAGGTCGTCGCCGACCTCCGGCCGCTGACGAAGCTGCACTTCGACGTGCACCTGATGCTCAGCCATCCCGACCGCTACGTGGCCGCGTTCGCCCAGGCCGGCGCCGAACGCCTGACCGTGCACGTCGAAGCCGAGCACGACGTGGCGAAGACGCTCGCCGCCATCAAGGCCGCCGGACTTTCCGCCGGCATCGCGATGAATCCCGACGCCGACCCGCGGCGCGTGCTGCCCTACCTCGGCGACGTCGACCTCGTGCTCTGCATGACCGTCTTCCCCGGCTTCGGCGGCCAGTCCTTCATGCCCTCGGTGCTGGAGAGCATCCGCTTCATCGCCGCCGAACGCGCGAAGCGCGGCGCGAACTTCCGCCTCGAGGTCGACGGCGGCATCAACATCGAGACGGGCCGCCTCTGCCGCGAAGCCGGAGCCGATACGTTCGTGGCCGGCACGGCCTTCTTCAAGGCACCGGATCGCAAGGCCTTCGCGGCCGCGCTGACGGCCTAAGCGGCCGCCGGAGGCGGCGTCGCCCCGCCGGCGGCGGCCTTTTCCGTCTGCAGGCGCAACTGGCCGCAGGCGGCGTCGATGTCGTGCCCCTTCTCACGACGCAGCGTGGCCGTGACGCCCAGCGCGCGGAGCTCCTTCACGAAGCGGTCCTGGCGCGTCAGCGAAGGACGCACCCACGGCAGGCCTTCGACCTTGTTGTAAGGGATCAAATTGACGTGCGCGTGGAGTTCGCGGGCGATGACGGCGAGCTTCTTGGCCTGCTCGAGCGAGTCGTTGATGTCCTCGATGATGCTGAACTCGAGCGTCAGCATCCGCCCGTGTTTGCGGGCGAAGGCCTTGGCCGCGGGGATCAGCTCCTCGAGCGGGAACTTCTTGTTCACCGGCATGATCTGGTTGCGGACCTCGTTGGTCGCGCCGTGCAGGCTGATGGCCAGACGGAAGCCCAGGGGCTCCTCGGCGAGCTTGAGGATCTTGGGCACCACGCCGGAGGTCGAGATCGTCACCCGGCGGGCGCCGAAGCCGAAGCCCCACTGGGCGTTGACGATGCGGAGGGCGGCGAGGAGGTTGTCGTAATTGGCCAAGGGCTCGCCCATGCCCATGACCACGATGTTGTCGAAGGAAGCCAGCCCTTCGGCGGCACGGGCGGGGTCGGCCTTGTCTTCGATCCGGCAGACCTGGACGAGCTGGGAGACGATCTCCCCGATCGAAAGGTCGCGCTTCCAGCCTTCCAGGCCCGAGGCGCAGAACTTGCAGCCATAGGCGCAGCCCACCTGGGTCGAGATGCAGATGGTCCGGCGGGACTTCTCCTGACCGACCCCCTCCATCGGGGCGCGGATGATGACCGTCTCGATCAGGGAGCCGTCGCGGAGGCGCTGTAGGATCTTCTGGGTGACGTCGGAGGAGGCCTTCCGTTGGACCAGGGCCGTGGACTCGAAGTCATATTGCTCGGCCAGCCAAGCCCGCAGGCCGGCCGGCAGGTTGGTCATGGTCTCGGCGGTTTCGGCCCGGCGGGGGTAGAGCCACTCGAAGACCTGACCGGCCCGGTAGCGGGGGTGACCGGCCGCGACCAACCGCTCGCCGAGGGTGTCGGGAGTTTCGCCGTGGATTGAGGGTTTTTCGGGCTTAAAGGCCATGGGAGGGGCAGGAGCAACGGACTCGGAGGCTCAGGACCCCGAAACCCCCGCCTTCCTGCTTGCAAGTGAGAATTGTTATCCCCAAAACCCACTTTTGCAATGAGCAACAAGGCCCTGACCCCACAAGGTGGTAAAATGAACTCCCTCCAGGCCGCCATCGACCTGGTGGCCACGGGTCAGCCGGCCTTCTGCCTCCACCAAGCCTGGGGCATCGGCGTCATCCGTTCCTACGACGAGGCGACCAAGCGACTGGTCATCGACTTCCCTGAGCAGAACAAGAAGGGCCACGCCATGGACGCCGCCTTCTTCCTCGGCAAGATCGAGTTCATCAATCCTAACGGCCTGGTCGCCAAGGCTTACGCCGACGCCACCAAGACCGAGATCGCCAACCTCGTCGCCAACGATCCGGCCGGCGTGGTCAAGGCCCTCCTGGCCGAGTATCCGACCGGTGAATGCACTTCCTACGCCCTCGAAGCCAACCTCGACCGCGTCCACTTCGCCTCCCTCCCCGCCGGCAAAGACCGCGCGGCCGCCTTCAAGGCCTGGTGGACCAAGGGTCGCGCCGCCGTCCGCAAGGACCGCGCTATCCTCGTGCCCGAGCGCAAAGGCGGCCTGTACGCCCTCCTCGAAGCCCCCAAGGACCTCGGCGAAGACCTCTTCGCCCAGTACGAAAGCGCCCCGAATTTCGAGCGTAAGCTGCTGCTCCTCGAAGAACTCGCCGGCGCCTCCGCCGCTGAGACGCGCTCGGCCGCCAACGCCGCCAACCTCGACAAGGTCTCCGCCGACCTCCTCAAGGAGATCAAGAAGCTCGAGACCGCCCGCAAGCGCGACAACCTGCCCGCCATCCTCGGCGGCATCTGGAACCGCGACAAGTTCTTCCGCTCCGCCGTCGAGAACGTCGAGACCGTCAGCCCGACGGCCTCGGAGATCATCGCGCTCTGCACCGAAAGCGACCTCGCGTTCGTCGCGCTCAACATCCCGCACACCACCGAGAAGATCCGCAGCCTGCTGGACCTCGTGCGCGCCCACCACGGCGACCGCTGGTCCGACCGCGCCTTCGACCTCCTCCGCAACCGCGACATCGGCGGCACCAAGAGCGGCTCCGCCAAGCTCGTCTCGGAATCCATCGCCTACCTCTGCGACCAGGACCTCGCCGAAGCCGTCGCCGCGCGCTTCGCCCAGTGGCTCGAGACGCGCGAACTGCGCGCCCCGGTGATCATCTGGATCATCAAGAACCGCGACTCCAAGAAGTACGCCGCGATCGTCGGCCGCCTGATCAACCCCGCCCTCCTCGGCGCCATCCTCTCGTCGATCGACACCGAGTCGCTCGAATCCAATTCGACCGCCCGCATCCCGCTGGCCAACGAACTCATCAAGGACAAGGAACTGATCGCGAACATCCTCACGCCGGCCGAAGGCAAGAAGGCCGATAGCGAGACGATCTTCGACCTCACCCGCACGATGATGAGCAGCCAGGGCTTCGACGAGATGACGAAGAAGGCCCTCCTCTCCCGTCTCGCCAAGATCGAGCCGCACGTCCAGCGCCTCGCCAAGTCCAAGCACTCCGGCTCCGAAGCCGAAGAAAAGGAACTCCTCGTGTCCAAGCACTCGAAGGAAGTAAAGGAGCGCGAGCTCGAGGACATCGTCAAGGTGCGCCTCCCCGCGGTCAAGGAAGCCATCCAGATCGCCAAGGAGCACGGCGACTTGAAGGAAAATTCCGAATACAAGATGGCCCGCCAGGACCATGACACCCTCGCCGCCCGTCGCGCCGAGCTCGACGCGCTGCTGAAGAAGGCCCGCGTGACCGACTTCTCCGAAGCCAAGACCGACGCCATCAGCGTCGGCTCGAGCATCGTCCTCCGCCGCGGCTCCGACCAGACGGAGTTCGCCTACGACCTGCTCGGCGCCTGGGACGGCGAGCCGGAGAAGAACATCCTGTCCTACATCTCGCCCCTCGCTAAGCAGTTCCTCAACCACAAGGCCGGCGAGACGTTCACGACCAACATCAACGGTAAGGCCGAAAGCTGGACCGTCGTGAAGATCGGCCGCTGGGTCGACAAGCGCTGAACGGACCGCCAGTCCCTCCCGACGAAGCCCCGGTGACGGGGCTTCCTCTTTTGACAAGCCTGCGCCCGCCGCCCATCCTGCCCTCATGCCCGACCCTTGGGAATCCCTGCGCCTGCTGGCCGACCCCACGCGCTCCCGCATGCTGCACCTGCTGCACCGCGGCGAACTGGCCGTCGGCGAGCTGCAGGAGATCCTCGGGCTCCCGCAGTCCCGTATCTCCACCCACCTGGCCCTGCTGCGAAAGGGCGGCCTCGTGGTCGACCGACGCGACGGCAAGAAATCCTTCTACGCGGTGGCCCGCGACCTCCCGGACAGCGTCGGGGGCATCGTCGAGGCCGCCCTGGCCGCCAGCGCCCGCGAGCCCAAGGCGGCGGCCGACCAACGCTCCTGGCAGCGGATCGTCGAGAAGCGCCGGCAGAAAGCCGAGCAGCACTTCAACCTGGTGGCCGACCGGCTGGGCCGGAACTACTGCCCGGGACGATCCTGGGAGGCCATCGGTCAGATGCTTTTCCTACTGACGCCCAAGGTCCGGATCGCCGACCTCGGGGCCGGCGACGGCACCCTCTCCCGCCTCCTCGCCCGCCAGGCCGAAAGCGTCCACTGCGTGGATAGCTCGCCGCGCATGGTCCAGGTCGGCCGGGCCTTGGCCAAGAAGGAGCAGCTCCGCAACCTGACCTACGTCCTGGGCAACATCGAGAAGGTCCCCCTGCCGGACCGGAGCATCGACCTCGCCTTGCTGAGTCAGGCCTTGCACCACGCCGAGAACCCCCGCCAGGCCCTCGCCGAAGCCTTCCGCATCCTCAAGCCAGGGGGTCGTCTGATCGTCCTCGACCTACGCGCCCATCGCTTCGAGAAAGCGCGCGAACTGTATGCCGACCGCTGGCTGGGTTTCAAAGAGAACGAACTCCACGATTGGATCGAGGAAGCCGGCTTCGCCCAATCCGAGGTGCGCGTGGTGGCCAAGGAAACCAAGGAGCCGGGCTTCGAGACCCTCTTGGCGACCGGCCTGCGTCCAGGGGCCTGAGTTATTCACAGTCAGACCCCCCGGCGGGCTCTGATATTTGCCCCCCGCAGGGGGCTTATTGCTTGGCATCCCTCGGCCGCTTAGGCTATTCCTTCGCACCCCCGACGCGGAGCAATATGCTCCCCTCACCCGATGCTTATCCCAGAGTCCCGCACCTACCAACTGGCCAAGGCCGCCCTGCTCGCCGTCCTCCTCGCCGTGACCCCCGTCACCGGCGTGCTTCGCGCCCAGACCAAGCCCCTGCCCACCGCGGAAAAGCAGGAAGACCCGTTGAACGTCCTCTACAAGGCCGCCGACAAGGCCTTCGAGGAAAAGAAGTACCGGGAGTCCCTCGCCCTCTTCGAGGAGCTCGAGGAGAAAGCCGGCGACGTCGCCAACAGCATGAAGGCGGTCCTCTCCTTCCGCAAGGCCACCTGTCTCTTCTTCCTGAAGGACTGGCCCAAGGCCCAGGTGGAACTCACCGCTTTCCTCGATAAATACCCCAAAGGCACCGAAGATTTCTTCGACGGCGACAACCGCCGCGGCATGGCCGAACTGATCCTGATCGAAGCCTTCTCCAAGCAGGCCAAGTGGGACCAAGCGCTCACCCGCCTCGAGAAGATCCGCACCAACTCGCTCGCTCGCCCCGAGGAGCGCGTCTCCGCCTTCACGCTTTCGGCCCAGATCGTGGTCGACCGCGCCAAGAGCTCGCCCGAAGACCTCAAGAAAGCCGCCTACGCCCAGGCGATCAGCCTGCTCAAGCAGGCGACCGCCGAGGGCATCAACACGCCCGAACGCCGCGAAGCCGCCTACAAGCTCGTCGAGATGTACACCAAGCTGGGCCTGACCAAGGAGGCCACCCAGCTCAAGAGCGAGATCGACGCCCGCAGCACCGGCTCCCCGGTCGAAGTGGTGCGTTCCAACTTCCAGCGCCTGGAGATCGGCGACGCGCGTTTCGCGGCCGCCGAGTCCGCCGCCGACGAGGCCTTCCGCGGCGACTTCTACCGCCAGGCCCTCAACAACTACCAAGGCACGCTGCGCCGCGTGAACCTCACGCGCTCCTTCGCGAAGGCGATCGAGGCCAAGACCGCCGAGATCGAGGGCATGAACAAGGCCGCTCCGAAGCCGAACCCCGAACAGGCCGACGCCATCCGCCGCGCCCAGCTCGACCTCGAACAGTTCAAGAAGATCGAGACCGAATTCAAGGCCAACAAGGACTACGACGCCTTCATCTCCTACCGCATCGGCCTCTGCCTCCTCGAGCTGAAGCGCCCGTGGGAGGCCCACGTCGCCTTCCTCGATATCTTCGAGAACAGCCCGGATTTCAGCCGCATCGCCGGCGCCTACTACTACCACATCGTCGCGCTGCGCCGGATCGGCCGCAACAACGAGGCCCAGGCGAAGTGCAAGGAGTTCATCCAGAAATTCCCCAAGGACGAGATGGTCTCGTCCATCGCCCTCATCCTCGGCGACATCTCCCAGGAGCGCGAAGAATTCCCCGAGGCCATCGAGAACTACAAGTGGGTGCAGGCCAACGTGGCCAACCTCACCCCCGAGATCGCCGAAGAGATCGATTTCCGCATCGCCGCCTGCCTTTTCTCCCAGGTCGACTGGGCGCCCGCGCAGAAGGCCTTCGAGGCCTTCCTCAAGAAGTACGAGCGCTCGTCCGTCCGCCAGCAGGTCCTCTACATGAGCGCCCTCTGCTCGTTCTTCCAGGGCAAGTACAAGGAGACCAAGGTCGACTTCGACAAGTACGAGTCGGAATACCCGAAGGGCCAGTTCATCCCGGACGTCCGCTACCGCCAGGCCATCGTCAAGTTCGGCGTGAACCCGCCGGACATCGCCGGCACCATCAAGCTCTGCGAAGACTGGCTGAAAGACTACGCCAAGGACCGCAGCGACGAAGTCATCGCCCAGACCCCCGAGGTGTACACCCTGATCGGTGACGCCCACATCCGCATGGCCGACGAGCTCGACAAGAAGGTCAAGGCCGCCGACATCGACCTGCGCCTCAACCTCAAGACGCCCGACCGCGCGAAGTTCGCCGCCATCAAGGAGAAGCTCGAGGCGGAGAAGGAAGCCGCCACCGCCAAGGCCATCGACGCCTACGAGGCCGCCGCCAAGAGCGCCCGCACCAATCCGCAGGCCCTCGAGTTCGTCCTCGGCGAGCTGCGCAAGCTCCTCCCCGGCCGCGGCGAACACAAGCGCATGCGCGACCTGTTCAAGGAGATCTTCGACTGGGACCACAACGACCCGAAGTCGATGACCTACCTCTACGAGGTGATCCGCTCCACCGAACGCATGGGCGACATGCCCGAGTTAGCCCAGCAGGCCGAGAAGGTCCGCAAGGATTTCAGCGCCAAGCTCGCCGACGGCCGCAAGGCGGTCGATCAGCTCGAACGCAAGCAGGGCGTCACCCGCCCCGAGATCGACGCCGCCAAGGAGGCCGTCAAGAAGCTCTCCGC
Source organism: Verrucomicrobiota bacterium (assembly GCA_046301395.1). Lineage (GTDB taxonomy): Bacteria > Verrucomicrobiota > Verrucomicrobiia > Opitutales > UBA953 > UBA953. The sequence continues at coordinate 11,297 of JBKCKE010000269.1, forward strand.
CGAGCTCGAAGCCGAACTCGCCAAGGTCGAGGCCAAGCGACAGGCCTCCATCGCCGAGCAGAAGAAGCGCGCGCTGAAGATCCTGTCCGACGCCGTCGCCGAATCCATCAACGACCGGAAGCAGGAAGGCACCGAGAAGCTCATCGTCTTCCTCGCCGAGAAACTCGCCCGCAAGATCAAGCGCGTGAAGGCCGGCACCAAGCCCGAGCCCGGCGCCTACACCAGCGCCGAGGCCGAGAAGGAACTCACCAAGCTGCTACGCCTCGAAGAGAACCGCAGCTCCCTCGTCGCCCAGGCCCGCGGCTTCTTCGCCCTCGGCCAGCTCGCCGTGTTCACGCGCGAACCCGAGAAGACCGCCGCCAACTTCGCCAAGATCGCCGCCAACTTCAAGGCCGAGGAACTCAACCCGACCATCCTCGCCCTCGTCGGCGAAAGCCTCCTGGCCAAGGGCGACCTCAAGAAGGCCGAGGAGTTCTTCCGCTACATCCTCGAGTTCGCACGCTCCTCCGAATACGCCGACTACGGCTTCGCCGGCCTGGCCGAAATCCGCTTCGGGGAGAAGAAGTACGCCGAGGCCCTCTCCCTCTGCAACGAGGCCATCGACAACAACATCCTGATGTCGAAGGAACTCGACCTCCGCTTCACCCGCGCCCGCTCGCTCGCCGAACTCGCCAAGTACAAGGAAGCCAAGGAAGAGTTCGAAGAGATCGCCAAGACCAAGGAATGGCGCGGCGAGAAGACCGCCGCCTCGCTCTATTGGCTCGGCCTCATGGAAGAACGCCAGGCGACCGACAAGGACGGCTACGCCCGCGCCGTCGCCTACTACCGCCGCTGCCACATGACCTGGAAGAAGTACGAGGTCTGGGCCGCGAAATCCTACTTCGGCGAAGCCAAGATCCTCGCGACCAAGCTCGACCAGAAGGACGGCGCCAAGCGCCTCCTGCAGGAGATGCTCGAAAAGGAACGCATCAAGGACACCCGTGAAGGGATCGAAGCCAAAGCCTACCTCCTCGGACTCTGAACGCCATGCGCCGCCCCCTCCTCCTCACCGCCTTCGCGCTCCTCGCCGCGGCCTCGTCGCCGGCCCAGACCTTCGTCTTCAAGGGCGAACGCTGGGAGATCAACGACCCCTTCAAGCTGGACAACTCCGTCCCGCCGAAGCCCGTCGTCGACCCCAAGAAGGGCGTGATCAACGCGGTCAAAGGCACCGTCGACCTCACCAGCAACAAAGGCGGGTTCGAATCCGTGACCACGCGGAAGCTCTCCGAAGTCACCGAAATCATCTGGCCGACGCCCGCCCGCCTCCAGGAGGCCCAGAATAACGTCAACCGCGGCGAGCCGGCCAAGGCCCTCGATAACGTCGAGGCGGTCCTGAAGTTCTTCGAGCCCCTCAAGAACGTCCCCGGCTCCCTGTGGGTCAAGGCCTCGCTGATCAAGCTCGACGCCCTGGACCGCCTCGAGAACGACGCCGCCACGAACAGCTTCCTCACGGCCTTCGAAAAGGAGGAAGCCGCCAAGGAGCCCGAAGTCGCCACCCAGATCCAGCTGGCCAAGCTGATGCTGCGCGCCCGCAAAGGCGAACACGACGCCGTGATCCGCGAAGCAACCGAACTGCTCACGAAGGTCGACAGCCCCGAACTCCAGGCCCGCCTGCACCTCACGAAAGGCAATTCCCTCCTCGCAGCCAAGAAATACGAGGCCGCGATGACCACCTACCTGCGTGTGCCGGTCTTCTTCGGCTCTGAGACCGAGATGATCCCCAAGGCCCTCCTCGGCGCCGCCCGCGCCTTCCGTGGCATGGACAGCCCGGCCATGCGCGACCAGAAACTCGAAGCGGTCTCCAACCGCTACCTCTACGACATCATCGTCTCCTTCCCGGTCTCCAAGGAAGCCGAAGAAGCCAAGAAGCTGCTGCCCCCCGAGGAACGCGCCAAGGCCGAAGCAGACCAAAAGAAGATCGCCGCCGGCGGCCCCCTCCCCGAAGGCGTGATGCTGGCCAAGCCCAAGCTCGCCGCCGAAGAGAAGGTCGAAGGCAACAAGTGAGTCCTTGCCCCTTTCCAAAACCTAACCTAGATACCAACCTACACCCCATCATCATGAAGATGAACCTACGTTCCGCCCTCCTCAGCTCCGCCCTTCTCGGCCTGCTGACCGCCACCGCCTCGGCCCAGGAGGCCGCTGCTGCCGGCGTGCACCACAAGACCCTCGCCGACCTCTTCATCGAAGGCGGCTGGGTCATGTACCCGATCACCCTCTGCTCCGTGGCCATGATGTGGTTCATGGTCGACGGCTTCATCAAGACCAGCGCCGGCAAGATGTACCCCGCCGAGCACGTCACCCAGCTCCGTGAGCTCTTCAAGAAAGGCGATTACGTCGGCGCCTACGCCTTCGCCAAGTCCGCCGGCTCCCCGGTCGCCGACGTCGTGCGGGCGGGCGTCGCCTTCACCCCGGATGGCAAGACCATGACCGAAGAGGCCATCCTCTCCGAAATCGTCCGCATCCAGGGCGAGCTCAAGGGCCGCTCCTCCTACCTTTCCGTTATCGGCGTCTGCACCCCGATGATCGGCCTCACCGGAACCGTGACGGGCATGATGAGCGCGTTCGAAACCCTCGGCACCTCCGGCGTGGGCGACCCCTCCAAGCTCTCCGGCGCGATCGGCGAAGTGCTCGTGGCGACCGCTTCCGGCCTCTTCATCGCGATCCCGGCGTTCATCGCCTACTACCTCCTGGCCAACCGCATCAACAAGGGCATCCACGACATCACCGAGATCGTGACCGGCCTGTTCCGCGCTTTCCCCTACGACGAAGTCGAAGGCCGCAAGGTCGGCGACGAAGAGATCTACGCCGCCAAGCCCGATTGGAGCGCCTCTTCGAACGTCCAGGGCTGAGCCCCTTCCACCCCTAAACCAGCAGCAAGACCATGGCAGGCGGAGGCGGAGGCGGAGAAGGCGAACCGGAGTTCCAGGTCGCGCCGATGATCGACGTGCTCCTGGTGCTGCTCATCTTCTTCATGTCGATCACCTCCTCGCAGGTGCTCAAGGTCGACAAGAACATCTCGCTCCCGGTCGCCTCCAACGGCGTCAAGCGAGACGACAAGGCCGCGGCCGGCTTGATCAACATCTCGTGGGACAAGACCACCGGCCAGGCCAAGTACAAGCTCGACGACCGCGAACTCGACCCGAACGACAAGGAAGGCATCGCCAAGGAACTCTCCGACCGCAAAGGCAGCAACGAAAAGTACCGCCTGCTGGTCCGCGCCGACAAGGAGTGCCACGCCAAGTATGTCTCCAAGGCCCTCGAATGGGGCGCCGAAGCGGGCATCGACAACATCGCCTTCTCCGGCCTCAACCACGAGGAATAAGCCATGAAACAACGAGAACAGGCCCCCGACGCCGCCCCGGGCTTCCAGATCGCCCCGATGATCGACGTGGTCTTCGTGATCATGCTCTTCTTCATGGTCATGGCCGGCGCCGTCAAAGTGGAGCACGAGCTCAAGACCACCCTCCCCGGCAACGCCGAGACCGCCAAGGAGACCGAACTTCCCGATGAAGTCACGATCGGCGTGAGCGAGACCGGCGAAGTCACCCTCAACGAAGATCCGGTCGGCGCCCCCGGCGACAAGCTCCTCGAAAATCTCTACAACCAGATGAAGCTGATGGGTCAGGCCGCCGAGCAGTCCAAGACCAAGCTGCTCATCACGGTGCAGGCCGAAGAGAACGCCCGCTACGAGCGCGTGATCAACGTCCTCGATATCCTCGCCAAGGCCAACATCACGAACGTCACGTTCGCGGTGTCCGACACGGAATAAGCCGGCCGGCCAGCTGACGAAGACAGCCGCCGTCAGGCGGCTTTTTCGTGCCCCGGCTCAGCGGCCGAAACCGGCTTCGGATTCAAGGACCTTGCGGACGGCCTCGAAATCGTTGCCGATCCTGAGCGGAGCCGGTGCCGGCAGCTCGCCGGGGAAACGCGAGGCGTTGGCGTCGCCGAAGGCCTGCTGCAGGACGTCGGGGAACTTCGCGGGGTGCGCGGTACCGAAGACGATGACGTCGTCGAGCTTGGCACCATCGCGGGCCAGGAGGTCCTCGGCCGCCTTCCAGCCGACGGCGGAGTGCGGGCAGAGGATGTAACCGCTGGCGTCACGGACGCGACGCATGGCGTCGAGGGTGGCGACGTCGTCGACGGTGACGGCTTCCACGGAGGGGCCGCCGTCGCGCCAGGCGAGCAGGCGGCTGAGGTTGTTCGGGTCGCCGATGTCCATGGCGTTGGAGGCCGTAGGGACGGCGCGACGCGGACGATACTCGCCGGTGGCGAAGAGGTCGGGCAGCGGCGAGTTGGTGTTGGTCGCGGCGACGAGCGCGGCGACGTCCAGGCCCATGCGACGGGCGAGCTGCACGGCGCCGACGTTACCAAGGTTGCCTGAAGGGACCACGATGCCCATGCGACGTCCAGGGGCCAGCAGGCGCTTGGGGGGGAAGGCGAACGGCACCTGCGCGATCCGACGCTCCGGGTGGTTGGAGGTCGCGGTGAGCAGCGGGCGGTGACGACGCAGGGACTCATCGGCCAGCGCGCGCTTCACCATCGCCTGACAGTCGTCGAACGTGCCGTCGACCGAGATGGCAACCACGCCGGGACGGGGACGCGCGATCTGGGATTCCTGCACGCCGCTGACGCCGATGCGGGGATAGAGCACCACGGCGCGGACGCCGGGGACGCCGGCGCAGGCTTCGGTCACGGCGGCGCCGGTATCACCGGAGGTCGCGGCGAGGACGGTCAGCTGCGGGAACTCATCGCCGAGGACGCGCGCGGTGACCCGCACGAGCGTGCGCACGGCGAAGTCCTTGAAGGCCGCGGAGGGACCTTGGAAAAGTTCGAGGACGGCGATGCGTTCGGCCGGGGTGCCCTTGAGCTTCTCCGGACGCACGAGCGGCACCGGAAAGTTGAAGGCTTCCTGGCAGAGCTGACGCAGGACCGCGGGACCGAGCACTTCACCGAAATACGGGGCCACGACGGCCTCGGCGAGGTCCGCGTAGGAGGCGTCGCGATGGCGCTCCACGAAGTCGGGCGCGATCTGCGGGATATGCGTCGGCACCCAGAGGCCGCCCTTGGCCGGCATGGCCGACAGCAGCACGTCGCGCAGGGAGCCGCGACAGGTGGCGTCGGCGGTGGAGACGAATTCCAGCTTACGATTCGGAGAGGACATGGACACCCTTGGGATTGATGCGCGAGACGTAAGGCGTGGCCTTGATCGGCACCGACGAGAACACGGCGGCGACGGCGGCGGCGACCTTGCGGGCGGTCTCCTCACCTTCGCAGAGCGCGAACACGCTGGGGCCGGCGCCGGAGATCGAGAAGCCCAGCGCGCCAGCGGCCATGGCGGCGGCCTTGGCGCGGTAGAACTCAGGGATCAGGCGGTGGCGGTGCGGCTCGGCGATGAGGTCGTGGAGCGAGCGGCCGATGAGGGCGTAGTCGCTCTTAAAGAAGCCGCACAGCAGACCGCCGAGATTGCCGCTCTGCTGCGTGGAGGTCTCGAGCTGGATCTGGCGCGGCATGATCTCGCGGGCGACCTTGGTCAGCACGACGATGTCCGGGTGCACGACGGCGGCCCAGAGGCGGTCCGGGATCGGCACGTCCATGACGTCGAGCTCGGCGTTGGAACGGATGAGGGTGATGCCGCCGAGGAGGCACGGGCCGACGTTGTCGGCATGCCAGGCTCCATCGGCCGCGGCTTCGCCGGCGACCACGAAAGGCAGGAGCTGACGACGCGTCAGCGGCTCGCCGAGGAGACGGTTGACCACGAAGGCGCCGCCGACCGCGCTCGCGGCGCTGGAGCCGAGGCCGCTGCCGAAGGGCATCTTCTTGTGGATCTCCATCTCGATGCCGAGGTCGCTCTTGCCGAGGTGGCGGAGCAGCGCGTGGGCGGAGACGCCGGCGGTGTTCTTCTTGGAGTCGAGGGGCAGGCGGCCGTCGTCGCCGGTGATCTTGGTGATGCGGAGGCCCGGGGTGGACGAGAAGCGGGCCACGATCTCGTCGCCGGGGGCGTCGATGCAGAAGCCAAGCACGTCGAAACCGCAGGCCACGTTGGCCACGGTGGCAGGCGAAAAGATACGGACTTCTTTGAGCGGCTGAGCGGACATAGGACCCCCTTTGACAGGGTTGGGCAGACCTTTCGGGTTGCCTCCCCTTCGGTCAACGGTGAACATGACGGATACCAGTCCTTTGATGTCCAACCGCATCCACCAGAACGGTTTTGTGACCGTGGCGGCCGCCTCGCCGGCCCTCCGTCTGGGGGACCCTGCGGCCAACGCCGCCCTGATCATCCAGGCCCTGGAAAAAGCCGCCCAAGAAGGGGTGGAAATCGTCGTCCTGCCCGAACTTTGCCTGACCGGCTACAGCTGCGGCGACCTCTTCGGCCAGCGGACCCTCCTCAACGGCGCCCTGAAGGCCCTAGGACAGGTTTGTGAGGCCACCGCGAAGCTTGGCCTGACCGCCCTCGTCGGAGCCCCCCTGGAGGTCAACGGACGCCTCTTCAACGTGGCCGTGGCGCTCTCCCGCGGCAAGGTCCTCGGCGTCGTCCCGAAGACCCACCTCCCCAACACCGGGGAATTCTACGAGCAGCGCTGGTTCGCCTCCGCCCGGGTCGCCCCGGTCGCCGAAATCGAGCTCCTCGGCCAGAAGGTCCCGTTCGGCACCGACCTCCTCTTCCAGGCGACCGACATGCCGGACTGCGTGCTCGGCATCGAGATCTGCGAAGATCTCTGGGCCGTCGAGCCCCCCAGCGGCCCGCTGGCCCTCGCCGGCGCCACCCTGCTCTGCAACCTGTCGGCCAGCGACGAGCTCCTCACCAAGGCCGCCTACCGCCGTGACCTGGTGAAGGCCCAGTCCGCCCGCTGCCTCGCCGCCTACGTCTACGCCGCCGCCGGCGCCGGCGAATCGAGCACCGATATCGTCTACAGCGGCCACGGCCTCATCGCCGAGAACGGCATCGTGCTCGGCGAATCCGAACGCTTCCGCTTCGACCTGGCCCTGATCGTCTCGCAGATCGACCTCGACCGCCTCGCGGCCGAGCTTCGCCGCAACAGCACCTTCTTCGGCGCCCCCGTCGCCGTCCGTCCGCGCGTCGTCGGCTTCACCCTCGGCGTCCCGACCGGCCAGACCCCGAAGCTCCGCCGCCGTTTCACCCCGCATCCTTTCGTCCCGTCCGATCCGCACCGCCGCGACGAGAACTGCCAGGAGATCTTCGCGATCCAATCCACGGGCCTTGCCCGCCGCATCCGCCACACGGGCCTCAAGCATGTCGTCATCGGCGTCTCGGGCGGCCTCGACTCCACCCTCGCCCTGCTCGTCACGCTC
>JBKCKE010000270.1:0-2365 GCA_046301395.1 Verrucomicrobiota bacterium
CTATGGTGCGGCCTGACCCCTTTGGCTGAGGGCTTTCCGTCAGGGATTGTCCTGCGTCGATACTCATCAGGACCGGCCTGACGCTTGGACCATGGCACGTCGTCGTCGACTCATCTCCAACCAAGGGGCCTATCATGTCTACAATCGCGCCGAACTCGGTCAGCCCATCTTCGAGACCGACGCCGCCAAGCAAGTCTTCCTCGAGACCCTGCTGCGTACGACGCATCGCTTCGGCTGGGATCTGCCCGCCTATGCCATCATGACGAACCACTTCCACCTGGTCGTCACCACGCCTCGCGGGAACCTCAGCGAGGGCATGCATGCCCTCCAGTCGGCCTTCGCTAACAAACATAAGGTCTTCCGGGGCTCGCCCGGGCACGTCTTCCAATCACGTTTCGGCAGTGCGCACTGTCCCGCCGGACCTTCGGCGGCCCGCAAGATCGACTACGTCCATCTGAACCCGGTCCGCGCAGGAATCGTCACGCTCGAAGAGCTCCGCGACTACCCTTGGACCAGTTACCGCCTGCTCCGCCGACCGGAGCTCAGAGGATTGGTCACCATCGGGAAGGCGCTAGGCTGCATGCATGGCCTGCGGGACGACCCTATCGGGTGGGACGCCTACGAAGAACGTCTTCGATTCGAACTCGCGACCGAGGAAAGGCCGGCGACCGACGAGGAGCTCTTCGGACTGGTTCGCAAGGAGAAGGCCGGCCGGCGGACCGACGACATTTCCCTGCCCGCCGTCGTCGGCAAGAGCGCGGACCTGCTGCGCACGGAGGAGGAGGCGCGGTGGGAGAAAGTCCTTCAGGCCGAGCTTCCCGCCGTCGGCCGCCACAACGACGAGCTGACGGCCTTGCCTCACTCGCAAGCCTGGAAGCTCACCCTCGCCCGTCGCATGCGCGACAATCATGGCGTACCGGCCAGCTGGATCGCCCGGCGGATGGGCTTCAACTCGGGCGCATACCTTCGCAAACTTCTCGCACAGAGCTAAGGGGTCAGGCCGTACCCTGTATCTCAGCGTAACTAGATTCGAGCCTTTCGGGCGTTTTTAGTTACGCCCGCTCTCATGGTACGGCCTGACCCCGTGTTCGGCCCCCCCGTGTTCGGCCCCCAGCTTCTCGGCCGTGCCGGGCTTAAGGGATCTGAGATGGGGAGGGATTGCCATGACTTTACCTGAGGTCCTCGAGGAATCGGGCGAACTCGCCGCAGCTCAGGTGGAGGTTGGCGGCGGTCTGGACCTGGCTGTCGTTAGATACGACGACTACGAGGGCCTCTTTCCGGGCTTTGTGAGCGAGGTAATGGATGATCTCGGCGTCCGCCTGGCCTTCTCCTGTGCGCATGATCGTCGGGAGCACGAACTTCACGCCCTTGAAAGGCGAGATGTCCTCATAATTAGCACCGTCGAGGAAGAGGAGCACCCGGGCATGCTCGTCCAAAGGATAGACATGGCTGACGAGCTTGGCCAGGTGGGCACGAGCCTCAGGACCGAAGGAGAACTTACCCTTATTGAACTTCGACTCCATCTGCAGCTTCTGGAAGTGCTGATGGACCGTGTGCATGAAGTTGTAGGCATCCACGAAGATGTCCACGGGCTTGCCGGCGTGTAGCGCGGAGCTGAGCTTCTGCCGGGTCGATGTCTTGACGGCCTTCTTGTCGCTACGCAGGGACTTCTCGCCTGCGATGAAGCGACGGAGCGCGTCGCCCTCCTTGCCGTCGATAACCTTGGCGTCCACCAGCTTCTCGATTGCGGAAACCAGCCCGGGCAAGGCTTCGTCGGGAGCGCTTCGTACGCCGGCCATCATCGCGGTGGTGACTCCACCCAGGGCCTCGGAGGGATTCAGCGCCTGACGGCACTTCATCACCTCTTCACGCAAGGTGGCGTGGGCCCTGACGAGTTCCGGGCTGGGGGTAAGAACCATGGCCATCAGCCGGTCCAGTTCCTCAAGCTGTCGACCGAGGGCGGGCAAGGCTCGCTCGCGGTTCAGTTCCCAGCGTTGAAGGATATCCTGCTCAAGCACCGCGGCCTTCGTCTTCTCCAGCAGCTCCGTGGTGACCTTATCAAGGCGTTCCAGCTCAGCCTGCTCGGCTTCCGCTTTGATAAGCTTGGCAAGCCAAGGACGCACGATTTCCGAGACCTCATGCTGGACCTGCTCGGCAGTATGACGCGCGTAGCTATCCTTGATCGCCTGCAGGCTCTCCGGAGTAGCGCCTCCGCAATCTTCGACCTCCTTCAGCTTGTCCTTGGCGGCCTTGAGTTCGGCTTTCAATTTTTCGCAGAGCTCTTGGGATAACCGAAGTTTTTCCTTCAGCGATTCCATCGCGGCTTCGGAGGCCTTTCCCGAGTCCCCTTGCGCCTGTTCTGCTG
>JBKCKE010000271.1:0-2946 GCA_046301395.1 Verrucomicrobiota bacterium
AGGCCTTCTTTCTCGAGCGCGTCGAGCACGAGGCCGACTTGCGCGTCCATGTAACTGATGGCGGCGTAGTAGCCGTGGCGCAGACGGCGGGCGAGGGCGTCGCTGATCTCGCCTTGATTAGGGATGTCGGCGTAGCTCTTGAGCTCTCCGTTGGTGTGGCCGACGAATTCCGGAGCCCCGGCCGGGAGTTTCTGGAAGGCAGGAACGTAGATTTTCGCCGGGTCATAGAGGTCCCAATATTTCTTGGGCGCCACGAACGGGAGGTGCGGTTTGGCCATGCCGACGGCCAGGAAGAAAGGCTGCCCCTTCCGCTTGAGCTCGCCCAAGGTCTTGGCCGCGAGTCGGGCGGTCTTGCCGTCGGTATAAGTGTCGTCAGGGACGTCGGCTTCCTCGACCGCCGGACCGCGCGCGCGACCCTTCTTGTCGATATTCGCCGGATCGGCCTGCAACTTGAGCGCAGCTTCGGACGCGTAACCGGGCGCCTTCGGCGTTTCCCAAGGCACGCTCCAGCTCGGAGCGTCGTCAAAGCCGCCGTGGAAGATCTTGCCCATGCCCTGGCTGTGGTAGCCGTGGTTCTTGAAGTATTGGGCGACGGTCACGGCGTCCGGCAGGGCGGTGCGGAAGTGGGTTTCGAGATCCCAGACCCGGGTGGAGTCAGGACGACGGCCAGTCATCAGCGAGGAACGTGAGGGGCTGCACACGGCCTGCTGGCAGTAAGCTCGGTCGAAGGTCGTCCCGCGGGCGGAGATGCGGTCCAGGTTCGGCGTCTTGACGACCTTGCTGCCGGAGGCGTTGACCTCGGGTCGCAGGTCATCGACCGCGAAAAAGAGTACGTTGGGACGCTTGGTCTCGGCGGCATGCGCCACGAAGGCGAGCAGGCTAAGCGACAGGAAGGCAAGGGGACGCATAAGGATACCTAAGAGCAACCCCCGCCTAGCCTCAAGGTTGCAGTGATTATTAGCAGAATAGAGGTAGGGTCGGGACCGCGTCACGACATAGCTGCCTTTGCCTCGGGTAGGGACGCGTCGGTGACGCGTCCGTCTGAAGCCTCGGTCGCGACGCCGTCGCGCCCCTACCTGCGTGGATGACTGAGTCGATGACAGAGGACTGAATCGATAAACCAGACAAGTTGACCGGTTGGCCAGGGATGCATCTGGGTAGGGTCAGCACTGCGTACTGACCTAGTTACCTGATTTCATTCTCAGGTCCCCGGTGACGGCCACGGTGGTCGGCCTTTCGGGAGTCAGCCGTTCAGCCTTCAGCCGCCGGCACCCGGTGTCAGCTCCTCTGGCCCACGTGACCTCCGGGCCTCATGTCCTCGAAACAAGCTCTCCGCCAACTATCCGGTTCCCCGATGCTGCCCCCTTTGAGTGATGCCTCTCCCTATACTCAATACTCCATACTCAATACTCGCGCATTCACTTTTGCACAGGAGCTTCGCTCCGATTTGCACCTTTGCACTGCCTCTCTCACCGGTCAGCAGCGATCATCTCCCATCCCTTCCGGTAATTCTTCGTCAACAGTGCCTCGGCTTCGGGCTTGCCAGGGAACTTCATGTTAGCGACGTCCCAATCGAGTTTCACGCCGCTGTTTCGCGAGGCGATGTTCCCGAGCTGCACGGCTTCGGTCAGCGGTCCGGCGTAAGCGAAATTATCCGTGGTCTCATGGCCGTCGACGATGGCGTCGATCCATGCGTGGTAATGGCTGGAGCCTTCGACGATGTCCGTCAGGTCGACGGCCACCTTGTCCACGGGTTTATCCTTGGCGCGGGCGCGGCGGGTGAGTTCGCCGGGATTGAGGTTCTTGCCGAACTTCTCCTCAGGGAAGAGCGAGGGGAGCGCGTAGTGGGGGAGCAGCATGACGCCTTCTTCGCCGATGAAGATCGAGCCGGCCGGAGGGAACGGCTTGCCGGCGGGCATGCGCGCGAGCGCGAGGTCGGGCAGGCGTCCGCCGTCATACCAGGTGACCTTGATCGTGTCGCCCTTGGTGTATTCCGTGCCGGCGAAGGTCCATTCGATGGTCTGCTCTCGGCACCAGGTCTGCGGGTTGGAGCCGATGCTGTCGGCTTTGACGTTGAGGGGATTGCCGAGCTTGAGCGCCGTGAAGACAGGGTCGAGCAGGTGGCAGCCGAAGTCGCCCATGGTGCCGCAACCGAAGTCCACCCAGTCGCGCCACTTGAAGGGGTGATACACGTCCGGCGCGAACTCGCGCGCCGGCGCGCAGCCGAGCCAGAGGTCCCAGTTGACGCCGGCGGGCACGGGGCCCGAGGCGGGCGCGGCGCTCAGGCCGGTGTACTTGTTGCCGGTGTTCGGATGCCAGCTGTGCACGGCGAGGACCTTGCCGATACGGCCGGTCTGGATTAGCTTCACGCCGGTCCGGTATTCCTTGGCGGAGTGGATCTGGTTCCCCATCTGGGTGCGGACCTTCGACTGGGCGGCCTGCAAGCGCAGTTGGCGGGCTTCCCAGACGGTGTGGGTGAGGGGCTTCTGACAATAGACGTGCTTGCCGAGACGCATGGCCGCCATGGTCGGCAAGGCATGCATGTGGTCCGGGGTCGAGATGGTGACGGCGTCTAACCCGTCGCCAAGTTTGGCGAACATCTCCCGCCAGTCGGCGTAATGCGTGATGCCGGGATGCCGCTTGTCGATCTTGGCGAAACGCTCGGTATCGATGTCGCAGAGGCCGACGAAGCGAGCCTTGGCGTGCGAGGCGACTTCATTGATGTCCCCGTACCCCTTGCCGTCCACCCCGATGGCGGCGATCTGGACCTGCGAGTTGAGATTGCGCGCGCGGACGACGGCCGGGAAGGCGAGCGTGGCCAACGCGGCGGTACGCAGGAAATTTCGACGAGACAGAGTCATGGCGGGGTGGGGTGAACAGATTGAGCCCACGCCCCATCCTTTAGGCAATCCACCGATATGACCTTAATCCGCCCTAACTGTGGCT
>JBKCKE010000272.1:0-3272 GCA_046301395.1 Verrucomicrobiota bacterium
GCGGAAGGCATCATCCTCGCCGCCTGCCAGGAACCCGACCGCAACTGGCGTGAACAGATCCGCGACCTCACCAAGGCCGCGATCCGCGGCGTGACCGTCGCCGTCTGCAATCCGGACCTGGAGATGCTCACGCCGAAGGGCGTGCGTCCCTCCGCCGGCGCCATCGCCCTCGAGCTCGCCCGCAAAGGCGCGGTGCTCCGCTATTTCGGCAAGCCGCATGGCGACATCTACCGCACGGCCCTCGCCGCGCTCGGCAACCCGCCCCCGCTGACGGTCCTCGCCATCGGCGACAGCCCGGCACACGACATCGCCGGCGCCGCCGGCGCCGGACTCGACAGCGTGCTGCTGCGGACAGGCATCCTGAGCGGAGCAGACGAAGGCAGCCTCGCCTCGCGACTACCGGCTGGCACGCGACGCGTCTTCACCCTGGCCGAACTACGCTGGTAAGGTTCAGGCGCCGCGCTGGGCGGTGTTGCCTCGGCCCTTGGGCTTGCCGTCGACGCAGTGACGACAGGTCTGCTCGTAGACATAGTCCGACCGCTGCTGATCCTCCACCGTGAGCGGCATCTGGCAGTTGAAGCAGATGACCGAACCAGTCTCACGGAGATCGGGCCCCACGCCGACGCGCTCGTCGAAGACGAAGCACTCTCCTTCGTAATGCGCCCCGCCGACTTCTTCGAAATACTTGAGGATGCCACCGTCGAGCTGGAGGACGTCGGTGTAGCCCTGCATGGCCATGAACGGGCCGGCCTTCTCGCAACGGATGCCACCGGTGCAGAACATCACGACCGGCTGCGCCTTGAGCTCCGCCGGAAGCTTCTCCACCGCGGCGGGGAAGTCCCGGAAATTCCAGATCTGCGGGACGACCGCTCCTTTGAACGTCCCCATCCGCACCTCGTAATCGTTGCGGGTATCGAGCAACGTCACGGGGCGACCTTCGTCCAGCCACTGCTTGAGCTGGCGCGCCGAGATCTTCGTCGCCGGACGCCGGGCCGGGTCGACGCCTTCGACGCCGAACGCGATGATCTCCTTCTTGATCTTCACGAGCATGCGTTTGAACGGCTGATCGGAACTGGGGCTCTCCTTCGGAACTACGTCCGCCAGACCAGGGACGGCGCGGATGACTTCCAGTATCGCCGCCAACTGCGGCCGGGTGCCCGCTAGGAAGAAATTGATGCCTTCAGGCGCCAGTAGGATGGTCCCTTTGAGTCCGTGCGCCTTGGTGGTCTCCTGCAGCCGCAACCGCAGCTCCTCCAACCCCTCCAGCGGGGCAAACTTATAGCAGGAGAGATTGATGACCTCGGCGGACATGGACGATCCGAGGGCTAAGGCCTGGCCTGCGCCGAGACAATGAATCTTTGCCTTTTTACCGCGCGAAGCCTACGCCTGACCTATCTTGGAATCCGGCCTCACCATCACGCCCATCGGCTTCATCCGTTCCGGCAAGCCGTTGAAGTTCGACGCCCGGCATCAGCCCGACGAGAGCCAGGCGGAGACGAACATCCTCGAGATGCTTCCGGGCGACAAGTATCAGAAGGCCCTCAAGGACCTCGAAGGGTTCGACCGTGTCTGGCTGCTCTGGTGGTTCCACCGCAACACCGACTGGCGTCCGGAAGTCCTGCCACCCCGCGGCCCTTCGAAGAGGCGTGGCGTCTTCGCCACCCGCTCCCCGCACCGCCCCAACCCGCTCGGCATCACGCCCGTCCAGCTGCTCGAGATCCGTAAGGGCCAGCTGATCCTCGGCCCGTGCGACCTGATCGACGGCACGCCGGTCTTCGACATCAAGCCCTACATCCCCTCTTACGATTCGTTCCCCGACGCCAAGGCCGGCTGGATCGACGAAGTCGACGCCGCCCTCGAAGGCCCGCCGGCCTTCACGGTGAGCTTCTCACCGCAAGCCGCCGAACACATGGCATGGCTCAAACAGGAATGGTCGGTCGATTTCGAAGCGCGCCTGCTCGAGATTCTCTGCCGCGATCCGAGCCCTCACCGCACCCGTCGGATCCGCAGCCGCCATGGCGAGCTTTTCGACATCGGTTGCGGCGCCTGGTATGCGGTCTTCGAAGTCAAAGGCCCGGTCGTCCACATCCTGCACCTGAAGCCGGCCTTCCCGCTTAAGTTCCTGACGGACCCCGAGCGACCAGTGATTCCGGACAAGGACGCCCAGCTGGCCTTTAGGGCTCGTTGGCCGCAATTCGCCGACTAAGCCCCGGGCCGGGTCTAATTGAGCGAAATTAAAGGCGACTTCGCCGCAACAACTTCGCCCCTGCTGGGTCGAAAGTCGCCTCGCCTTAGCCACCAAACCTCTTCCAATCCTGACATGCCCCGCTTCCCCACCCTGCTGGCCCTTTGTGCCCTCATCGCTTTCCAGCCGAACGCTGGCGCCGCCGACGAAGCTCGTAAGCTGACGCTCGAGGACGGCGACCGCGTGCTGCTCATCGGCGATGTGCTGATGGAGCGCGAGAATAACTACGGTGTGCTCGAGACGAAGATGCGCCAGGAATTCCCCGGCAAGAAATTCGCCGTGCGTAACCTCGGCTACTCCGGCGACACGCCGCTCGGCGCCTCCCGCGCGAGTTTCGATCCGGTCGCCAAGGGCGTCGAACAGCTCGAAGAACAGCTCGCCGTCGTGAAGCCCACGGTCGCGATCATCGGCTACGGCATGGCCGCCTCGCTGGAAGAACTCACCTACCGTCAGAACGATCCGGCCCTGAATCCTGATCCGGCCCGCTATGGCAACGAGCACACCCCGGCCCGCCTGAAGCGCGAAGTCTCGCAGCTGATGGAACTCATCAAGAAGCATGCCTCCGGCGGCAAGGTGCGCTTCGTCATCCTCGGACCGGTCGCGCATGAAGACCTGCGCGGCTCCCGCCCGGGCCTCCCCGATCCGGCCGAACACAATAAGCTCCTCGCCGCCTACGGCCGCAGCCTCGCCGAACTCGCCGCGGAGAAGAACATCCCCTTCGTCCAAGCCGAATGGAAGTCGCACGGCATCGCCCTCGACCAAGGCACCGACAACGGCATCCACCTGACCGAACGTGGCTACCGCGCGCTCAGCGAAGGCGTCTCCGCCCAGCTCGGCTGGAAAGTAAATCAGGCCGGCTGGGACAAGCCCACCGCCGCCGCGGAAACCCTGCGCGCCTCGGTCCTCCGCAAGAACTCCCTGTTCTTCCACCGCAGCCGCCCAGCCAACTACACTTATATCTTCGGCTTCCGCAAGCGCGAACAGGGCAACAACGC
The DNA here is from genome assembly GCA_046301395.1 of Verrucomicrobiota bacterium. Lineage (GTDB taxonomy): Bacteria > Verrucomicrobiota > Verrucomicrobiia > Opitutales > UBA953 > UBA953. Next base: position 3,241 of record JBKCKE010000272.1, read on the forward strand.
CGTCGAGATCCCGAAGTTCGACCCGCTCATCG
>JBKCKE010000273.1:0-3509 GCA_046301395.1 Verrucomicrobiota bacterium
ATTATTACCCCAGCCAATCATCCGGTCTCCGGTTTCCCTTGTGCTGATGACGTTTGGCTTGGGTAGGGTCGGGACCGCGTCACGACATAGGGCCGCCGCAAGGCGGCCTCGGGTAGGGGCATGGCTTCTCCGCGCCCTCCTGTCTCGATGTGTTCCCAACCGCCAACCGCTAACCGCCAGCCGCTTACACCTTTTGCGTCAGCCCACCTTCTCCTTGATCGCCGCGAGCATCTGCTCGGGGGCGAGGCCGTGGGCGGCGCGCAGGGTCTTCACGTCGGTGGCATGACCGACGAAACGGTCGGGCCAGCCGAGGCGGAGCACCGGGGTGCGGACGCCGAATTCGGCGAGGGTCTCGAGCACACCCGTGCCGAAGCCGCCGGTGACGGCGCCGTCTTCGAGCGTGACGATGAGTTTAGCGGCCTTGGCCTGCGTGACGAGCAAGGTGGCGTCGATCGGCTTGGCGAAGCGCGCGTTGACCACGCCGACGGAAAGACCGGTCTGAGCAGAGAGCTGATCCGCGAGCGCCTGGGCTTCGGGCACCATCGTGCCGAGGGCCCACAGTTGGACGTCGGCGCCGGCGCGGAGGACTTCCGCCTGACCGAGCGGGATGAGCGCGGGTTGCGCCTTGACCGCCTTGCCGGCGGCGGCGCCGCGCGGGTAGCGGATGAACATCGGCGCGCCGGACTTCAGCGCGGTGTGGAGCATGTCCGCGAACTCGTCCTCGTCCTTCGGCTGCATCAGCGTGACGTTCGGGACGCAACGCAGGTAGGCGATGTCGAAGAGACCGTGGTGCGTGGGGCCGTCGCTGGGCGAGACGCCCGCGCGGTCCATGCAGAAGGTGACCGGCAGTCGCTGCAGGCAGACGTCATGGATGACCATGTCGTAGGCGCGCTGCATGAAGGTGGAATAGATCGCGCAGACCGGACGGAGGTCGCGGGCGGCGATGCCGGCGGCGAAGAGCGCGGCGTGCTCCTCGGCGATGCCGACGTCGTGGTACTGCGCGGGTCGTTCCTTCTTCAGCTGGTTGAGGCCGGTGCCCGAGGGCATCGCGGCCGTGATGCCGACCACCCGGGAGTCGGCCTTGGCTTCGCGGAGCAGCAGGGCGCCGAAGACGTCCTGCCAGGCCTTGGGAGCGCCGGCGGCGCCGGAAGCGAGCGAGTCGCCCGTCTCGGGATCGAAGGCGCCCGTGCCGTGGAATTTCTCGGGGTTCTTGAGCGCGGCGCCGAGGCCGCGGCCTTTCTCCGTGCGGACGTGCAGAAGGATCGGACCTTGGGAGTCCTTGCAGAAATGCAAGTAGCGCTCGAGCGCGCCGAGGTCATGGCCGTCGATCGGGCCGACGTAACGCACGCCATACTGCTCGAAGAGCGAGGAGCTATGCGTGTACCAGTTCTTCACGTGGCGCTTGAAGCTCCGGCCGAAGTCCAGGACCTTGGTGCCGAGGCGGGTCTTGCTGAGGAAGCGCTTCAGGCCCTGCTGGGAGTTGTTATAAGGACGCGTGACGATCAGGCGGCTCAGGATGTCGGCGACCGCGCCGACGTTGCGGTCGATGGACCACTCGTTGTCGTTGAGCACGATGACCAGGCGCTTGGTCGACTTCGCGGCGTTGTTGAGCGCCTCCATCGTGACGCCGCAGGTGAGGGCCGCGTCGCCGATGAGGGCGACCACGTGCGAATCTTCGCCGAGGCGGTCGCGGGCGTTGGCGAGGCCGACGGCGGCGGAGAGCGCCGTGCCGGCGTGGCCCGCGCCGAAGACGTCGTGCAGGCTCTCTTCTCGGTTGAGGAAGCCGCTCAGGCCGCCCGTGGTGCGGATGCCGTCGAAGTCGGCGCCGTTACGTCCGGTGAGGAGCTTGTGGACGTATCCCTGGTGGGCCACGTCGAAGACGAACTTGTCGCGCGGCGTGCCGAAGACGCGGTGCAGGGCGATCGAGAGCTCGACCACGCCGAGATTAGGACCGATGTGGCCGCCGTTCTTGGCGGTGACCGCCACGAGGCGTTCGCGGATCTCCTGCGCGAGGAGCGGGAGCTGCTCGGGCGCGAGGGCCTTGACGTCGGCCGGGCCGCGGATGGACGCGAGGAGCGACATCAGCCCTGCGAGTCTTCGCCGCGCTTGCCGAGCTGCTCGATGCGCAGTTCGGCGGCTTCGAGCGACTTCTGGCAGGACTTCAGGAGGCGCATGCCTTCCTCATACTTCGCGACGAGCGCGTCGAGCGAGACGTCGCCGGACTCGAGGGACTCGACGAGCTGCTCGAGCTGCTTGAGTTCGGCCTCGAAGCCTTCCTTGCCGGAAGCCGAGGCGGGTTTCTTGTCCGCGCACATAGGGACTACTGTCGGCAGAGGCCCCTCCCCTCTCAAGCGGATTGTGCGATTTTAGCCGAGAAGGCGCGCCCAGGCCTGCGCGGCCGTCAGGCCCCGGAGCGCGACGACCTTGGCTGGCGCAGCGGCCCCGGAGACGAGGGTCACGTCGGCGGCGGGCAGGCCGAGCCGCTCGGCGAGCAAGGCGAGGATCGCGCGGTTGGCCTGACCGCCTTCAGGCGGCGCGGCGACGCGGACCTTCAAGGCTTCGCCCAAACGACCGACGACCTCCGTACGCGAAGCGCCCGGGACGACCTTCACCTTCAGCCGGCAGCCCGGAACGCTCACAGATACTGCGTGAGCGACTTGACCGTCTTCGCGTCGAGCCGGCGGACCAGCGCCACGGCCAGGTCGACGCAGGCCTGCAGGTCGGCGACGTCGATGACCGCATTATGCGTGTGGATGTAGCGGGCCGGCACGCCGAGCACGATGACCGGGAGGCCCAACTCGTGGGCCTGGAAGGAACGCGCGTCGGTGCCGCCCGTGCGGCGGACCGCCAACTGGCAAGGAATGCCCTGTTCGGCCGCGACCTGCAGCGTCAGGTCGACGAGGCGCGGATTCATGATCGCCGTCGGATCGTAGGCTCGCACCTGCACGCCGCCGCCGAGGGCACCTTGGTGCTCCCCATGCGGGGCGAGGCCGGGCAGGTCGTCGGCCGGCGGGCCTTCGAGGACGATGACCACGTCGGGTTGCGCGAGGCGGGCCGCGACGACCGCGCCGCGACAGCCGACTTCTTCCTGCACCGTCGCGACCGCGAGGAGATCGGCGGCCGGCGGAGCGGCGTCGAGCGCGTGCGTGGCGAGCGTGAGCGCGGCCATGCCGACGCGGTTGTCGAAAGCCTTGGCGACGTAGAGGCCGGGTTCGGCGAGGGCCGTGAACGGACCTTCGGGCACGACCGGATCTCCCGGACGGATGCCGAGACGCGCGACGGCGTCGGCCGAGCGTGCGCCGATGTCGACGAGCACCTTGTCGGCGGAAGCGGCCTGGGCGCCGCCCTGATGAGGCGGAAGCGCGGCGACGACGCCGACGAATTCCTTGCGCGCGGAGCGCGACCAGATGCGGAGACGCTGCGCGGCGAGGACGCCGTCGGGCCAGCCTCCGACCGGCACCAGGCGAAGGAAGCCGTCGTGGGTGATCGCCTGTACGAGGAAACCGATC
>JBKCKE010000274.1:0-2853 GCA_046301395.1 Verrucomicrobiota bacterium
GCGATCTGCTTCGCGCAGTGCGCCACGCCGGAGTTCAAGGACTACGCCAAGCAGGTCGTCGCCAATTCCAAGGCGCTCGCCGACGAGCTCGTGAAGCTCGGCTTCCACCTCATCAGCGGCGGCACCGACAACCATCTCAGCCTGCTGGATCTCCGTAAGAGCCACCCGGAAGTCACCGGCAAGGATGCCCAGCTTGCCCTGGACGCCGCCCACATCACCACGAACAAGAACACCGTGCCGGACGAAACCCGCAGCCCCTTCCAGGCCAGCGGTATCCGCGTCGGCACCCCGGCCGTGACCTCCCGTGGCATGAAAGAGGCTGAAATGAAGGAAATCGCCAAGGCCATCGCCGTCGTGCTCTCTGGCCCGCAGAATCCGGCCAAGATCGCCGAAGCCCAAGGCATCGTCGCCTCCCTGACCGGCCGCTTCCCCCTGCCTTATTGATGACATTAGGGTCGCTTTTCGGCTTTCCAAAGAAGCCCAAATGACCTATTTTCTTCATACCCCCAAAACTATGTCCTCCGTCTCCCGTTCCCGCAAAGGCTTCACGCTCATCGAGCTGCTGACCGTCATCGCGATCATCGGCGTCCTCGCCGCCGTCCTCTTCCCGGGCGTCCAGGGCGTGATGCGTTCCGCCAAGAAGAACAGCGCGCTGAACAAACTGCGCTCGATCGGCCAGGGTTACATGAACTGGGCCCAGGGCGGCAAGGTCATGACCCGCACCGGCACCTGGACTGCGGCCGGTAACGTCGCCACCAAGACCTCCGAATACGCCGCCAACCTCGCGGCTGGCGCCTCCCTCGACTCCGGCGAGCTGTGGTTCGTCGACGGTGACGCGATGCTCGAGCGTAACACCATCCCGAACCTGCCGAAGAACGTCATCCGCACGACGGCCGGTGTCGTGGCCATCGACCCCCTCTTCATCAACGCGATCACCGCCGGCACCGGCACCTCCTGGACCGTCTACTCCGGCACGTCTTCGGGCGTCGTCGGTTCCGTCGCGGTGCCTCTCGCTTGGAGCCGTGGCCTGAACAACGCGGGCGCCTGGCCTGCCGCCGACGGCACCAACACCGGTTCCTGCTGGGGCCCGGAAGGCGGCCACATCGTCTACGGCGACGGCCACGTCTCCTGGTGCAATGACACCACGGTCACCGGCCAGAACTACTTTACGGACACCACCGGCGCCCCGACCGCCAACTGGCTCCAGTCCCGTGGCGTGCCGGCCAGCGCGCTCGCCCTGCCGCAGCAGTAAGCCGTCTGCGGCCTCCCGAAAAGCCCCGCCCTGCGGGGCTTTTTTGTGCTAAGTTATGTCGCCGTGGGCATAAGGGCTTGCCTGTTCATGCCGATGAACCAACTTTATTAGAGTCTTACCCCTATGAAAAACCCAGCCCGCTCCCGCAAAGGTTTCACGCTCATCGAGCTGCTGACCGTCATCGCGATCATCGGCGTCCTCGCCGCCGTCCTCTTCCCCGGCGTGCAAGGCGTCATGCGCTCCGCCAAGAAAAACAGCGCGCTCAACAAGCTCCGTTCCATCGGCCAGGGCTACATGAACTGGGCCCAGGGCGGCAAGGTCATGACCCGTACCGGCACCTGGACCGCCGCCGGCAACGTCGCCACGAAGACTTCGGAATACGCCGCCAACCTCGCGGCTGGCGCCTCCCTCGACTCCGGCGAGCTGTGGTTCGTCGACGGCGACGCGATGCTCGAGCGTAACACCATCCCGAACCTGCCGAAGAACGTCATCCGCACGACGGCCGGCGTCGTGGCCATCGACCCCCTCTTCATCAACGCGATCACCGCCGGCACCGGCACCTCCTGGACCGTCTACTCCGGCACGTCTTCGGGCGTCGTCGGTTCCGTCGCGGTGCCTCTCGCTTGGAGCCGTGCTCTGAACAACGCGGGCTCCTGGCCTGCCGCCGACGGCACCAACACCGGTTCCTGCTGGGGCCCGGAAGGCGGTCACATCGTCTACGGCGACGGCCACGTTTCCTGGTGCGCCAACACCATTGTCACCGGCCAGAACTACTTCACGGACACTACCGGCGCCCCGACCGCCAACTGGCTCCAGTCCCGTGGCGTGCCGGCCAGCGCGCTCGCCCTGCCGCAGCAGTAAGCCGCTTGCGGCCTGACGAAAAGCCCCGCCCTGCGGGGCTTTTTTGTTTCCGTCCGTGCGTGGCCTGACACCTTCAGCTTCAGCATGTCGACCTTCCGCGCCTGGATCGCCGCGACTCGCCCCAAGACCTTGGTGGCGGCCGTCGCGCCCGTCGCGCTCGGCGCCGCGGTCGTCGTGGCATACCCCGGCGCCGGTCAGCCGGGCGTCGGGTCAGATCCGTCCTTCATTTTCTTCCTGCTGAGCTGCCTGGGCTTCGCCCTCTGCGTGCAGGTCGCCTGCAATTTCGCCAACGACCTTGGGGATTCCCTCCGCGGCGCGGACACCGCCGCGCGCGTCGGGCCGCGCCGCGCCGTCTCCGCCGGAGACATCGCGCCCGACGCCATGCGACGGGGCATCTGGATCGCCTGCGTGCTGGCGTTGATCCTCGGTGCGCCCGTCGCGTTGCTCTCGCCTTGGTTGTTGCTCGCCGGGCTCCTAGCGATCGCCTGCGCGCTCGCGTATACGCTCGGCCCGTTCCCGCTGGCTTACCGCGGGCTCGGAGACGTCTTCGTCATCGCCTGCTTCGGCGTCCAGGCCACCGTGCTCACCGCCTGGGCGCTCTGTGCCGACCGCATTTACGACAAGGGGGGAGAGAACTGGGTTTGCCATTCTTTGCCCATGCCGTGGTTCGCCGCCCTCATCGCCGGCTTCGGACTCGGTCTGCTTGCGGACAACATCCTCGTCGCGAACAATGCGCGCGA
>JBKCKE010000275.1:0-3276 GCA_046301395.1 Verrucomicrobiota bacterium
CCGACCGCCGAAGTCTACGCCGCCGCCTACAAGGCCATGGGCGTGCCGGTCTACTCTTCCGCGGTGTTCAACTTCATCCCGCAGACCGCGATGGATTTCTACCACGCCGTCGCGAAGGAAGACCATGCGACGCAGAACCGCCTGCTCGATACCTTCTTCCTGCCCTACCTCGAGATCCGCAACAAGAGCGCCGGCTACGCCGTGAGCATCATCAAGGCCGGCGCCACGATCGTCGGTCACGGCGCAGGCCCCGTGCGCGCCCCGCTGACGGACCTCAAGCCGGCCGAAGTCGAGCAGCTCGCCGCCCTCATCGCCAAAGCCGGCGTCAAGTAAGCCCGGATGCGCGCGTTCGCCGGAGCATCAGAGGACCATCTCGGCGCCGCCGTCGCCAAGGTGAAGCAGCGCGTGCTGCCGCTGTTCATCCTGATGTTCATCGTGAACTACCTGGACCGGGTGAACGTCGGCTTCATCCAGCAGCACCTCCGGACCGACCTCGGACTCGACAGCGCCGCCTACGGCCTGGGCGCCGGACTGTTCTTCGTCGGCTACGCGATCTTCGAAGTCCCCTCCAACCTGCTGCTGCAGAAGTTCGGTGCGCGCCTCTGGCTGACGCGCATCACCATCACCTGGGGCGTCGTGGCCTCGCTGATGGCCTTCGCCCGGACCGAGAACGAATTCTACGTCCTGCGCTTCGCGCTGGGAGCCGCGGAGGCGGGCTTCTTCCCGGGCGTCATCTACTACTTCACCCGCTGGCTGCCTTCGGCCGAGCGCGGCAAGGCCATCGCCTTGTTCCTCAGCGGCTCGGCCATCGCCTCCATCCTTTCCGGTCCGCTCTCCGGCGCGCTCATGCAGACGTCGTTGCTCGGCCTCAAAGGCTGGCAGAGCATGCTCTTCGTCGAGGGACTCTTCTCCGTGGTCATCGGCGTCGGGGCCTGGTTCTGGCTCGATTCTCTGCCGCGGGACGCCCGCTGGCTTTCCGCCGAACAGAAACTGGCGCTGGAGACGACCATCGAGGCCGAGCAGCGTGAGCGCGAGGCTAGTCAGTCCGAAAGGCCCGGCGTCCTGCGCCTGCTCCGCGACCCGCAGATCATGCTCTTCTGCGTGATCTACTTCGCCATCCAGCTGACGATCTATGCCGCGACCTTCTGGCTGCCCAGCATCATCCGGAAGATGGGCGACCTCACCGACCTGCAGGTCGGCTTCCTGAATTCGGTACCTTGGACGATCTCCATCGTGGGCATGTATCTCGCCGCGGCCGGCGCGTCCCGCTGGAAACGTCCGCAGCTCTGGGTCGCCGGCGCACTCATCATCGCGGCGACGGGCATGTTCCTGTCGACGACCGGCGGACCGATCTTCGCCTTCGTGGCCATCTGCTTCGCCGCCCTCGGCTTCAAGTCGGCCTCCTCGCTCTTCTGGCCCATCCCGCAAGGTTATCTCGATGCCCGCATCGCCGCGGCAGTGATCGCGCTCATCAATTCCTTGGGCAACCTCGGCGGCTTCGTGGCCCCGACGGTCTTCGGCCAGCTCGAAAAAGCCACCGGCTCGGTCCAGTATGGCCTCTACGGACTCGCCGTCGCCTCGGTGCTGGCCGCCGGCCTCGTCTTCCTCGCCCGCACCAAGCCCCAAGCCTGACGACTCTCGTATCCTCCTGCCCTCTTGTCCTCCCGCCCTCGCTTCTGATGTCCTCCCCCCTCATCCAATCCGTCCGTGTCGTGCCTGTCGCCGGTCATGACAGCATGCTGCTCAACCTCAGCGGCGCGCACGGCCCGTTCTTCACGCGCAACATCGTGCTGATTACGGATTCCTCCGGACGCACCGGCCTGGGCGAAGTTCCTGGCGGCGAGAAAATCCGCCAGACCGTCGAAGACGCCGCGCCCTTGCTCATCGGCAAAGAGATCGCCGGCTACGAGCAACTACTCAGCGCCGTGAGCGCGGCTTTCTCCGACCGCGACGCCGGTGGGCGCGGCCTGCAGACCTTCGACCTGCGCGTGACCATCCACGCCGTCACGGCGATCGAATCCGCCCTGCTCGACCTTCTCGGTCAGTTCCAATGCAAGCCCGTCGCCGCCCTGCTCGGCAAAGGCCAGCAGCGCTCCGAAGTCGAGATGCTCGGCTACCTGTTCTTCATCGGCGACCGACGTAAGACGACCCTGGGCTACCGCGACGAGGCCGGCTCGGCGCACGCCTGGCATCGGCTCCGCAACGAAGAAGCCCTCACGCCGGAGAGCATCGTGCGCCAGGCCGAGGCCGCGCAGGAACGTTTCGGCTTCCAGGACTTCAAACTCAAGGGCGGCGTCCTCAGCCCCGCGCGCGAGATCGAAGCCGTCCGCGCCCTCGCCGCCCGCTTCCCGCAGGCCCGCATCACCCTCGACCCCAACGGCGCGTGGCTCCTCAAGGAAGCCATCGAGGTCTGCCAGAACCTCAAGGGCGTGCTCGCCTACGCCGAGGATCCTTGCGGCGCCGAAGCCGGCTTCTCCGGCCGCGAGATCATGGCGGAGTTCAAGCAGGCCACCGGACTGCGCACCGCCACGAACATGGTGGCGACTGACTGGCGTCAGCTCGACCACGCCCTGAAGCTGCAGGCGGTCGACATCCCGCTCGCCGATCCGCATTTCTGGACCATGCAAGGCTCGGTCCAGGTCGCGCAGGTCTGCCAGGAACGCGGTCTGACCTGGGGCTCGCACTCCAACAACCATTTTGACATCTCCCTCGCGATGTTCACGCACGTCGGCGCCGCCGCCCCGGGCGACGTCACGGCGATGGACACGCATTGGATCTGGCAGGAAGGCCAGCGCCTCACGAAGGAGCCCCTGCAGATCAAAAGCGGCAAGATCGCCGTCCCGCAGAAGCCCGGTCTCGGCATCGAGATCGACCCGGCCCAGCTCGAGGCCGCCCATCAGCTTTACCTGAAACTACCATCCGGCTCGCGTGACGACGCCGTGGCGATGCAGTTCCTGGTCCCAGGGTGGAAATTCGACCCGAAAAAGCCCTGTCTGGTGCGCTGAAAAGAATTAAGCGGTAGCCAACCTCCGGACCTGGGCTAAGGTCGGGCCATGAACAAGACGTCCGTCGCCATCACCGCCGCCTTCTGCGTGGCCATCGGTTTCCTCATCGCCCGCTTCATCGGTCCGACCGAAGCCCCGACCCCCGCCAAGGTGGAAAAGCCCATCGTCGCCGCGCCGGCGCCGGTGGCTCAGCCCCCCAAGGTCGTCACGCCTAAGCCGGTCGCGGCGGCCCCGACCAAGCGCCCGCCGATGGACGAAGCGACGAAAGCTC
>JBKCKE010000276.1:0-2143 GCA_046301395.1 Verrucomicrobiota bacterium
GGGGAATGTCGTCGCCCTTGCGGCGGAAAGGAAGTTTTTTCACCAGCCACAGCCAGGCGGCGTGGAGGTGGATCAGGGCGATGACCTTCAGGATGAGCAGGGGCGACTTGACGGTCAGCCAGAGCAGGCGCGCGTCGGTGAGCGGCACGTGCCGTCCCGTCCAGGCGCTCGTCAGCGTCTTCTGGCCGCCTTCGTAGTGGTCGACCGTGATCGCGAGGTGTCTGTCCGGCAGGCGGAGCGTGAACTCGAACTCGGTATCCAGCGCCGAGAACGGCGAGACGTAGAAACGTTTGGGGGCGCGTAGGCGCAGGTAAGCGTCGCCGTCGAAATCGTGACGGAGGCAGGCCCGGCCGAGGAACCAGGCCTTGCGTTCGCCGAAGGTGTTATGGACCTCCGCGATCCCGCAGGTCAGGACGCCGTCGACCGTGGCCATCATGAAGACCGCGGGGTTATAAGATTTCCCGAAGGAGCGCGGCATCGCGACCAGGCGGATCACGGCGTGCGCGGGGAGCGGCTCGCCATGGGCGGCGGCGAAGGCGCGGAAACGGTCGGCGAGGGTGGCGCCGGCGAAGGCCTGCGGGACGCCTTCTGGCTGGAAGACCTCGCCGGCCGGGAGGAAGTCGCCGTCGCGGAAGCGGTAGGGCGACCAGGCGCGGCCGAGCATCAGCCGTCCGCCCTTCACCGCGTCGACCGCGGCGGCATCGATTGAGCAGGCGAAGGCCGCGTGCGTGAAGTCATGCCGCTTCGGCCAGAGCCGGGCGTGCATCACTTCTGCGTCGTACAGTCGGGGCATCGACCTGCAGGGTGGATGCAACCCGGACGGGCGCAAGCGTCCCCGTCTCGAAACCTTGCTAAACCGAGGGTCACGGGCATAACGACCTCCGTGGCCCAAGACCTCGCAGGCGCCGGATTACTGACCTTAGGGTGTTCCGCGGGCTGCCTGTTGCTGGCCTTGAACGCGGGCCGCAAGCGTCGCCTGCTCGATGACACGCCGGTCTCGAAGGCCCTCGGCGTCTTCGTCGGCGAGGTCGAGCTCGAGGGCGTGTGCGTCCGCCGCGATCCTTTCATCAGCTATCTGGCCGAACGGCCGTGCGTGCTCTACAGCTGGAGCGTCGAGGAACATTGGCGCCGCCGGCGCACGGAGACGTATACCGACGACAAGGGCCGCACGCGCACGCGCACCGTGATCGACACCGGCAGCGACACCGTCGCGTCGGGTGGTGAGAGGGGCGGTTTCTACATCCAGGACGAGACCGGCTATGTCTGGGTCAATCCCGAGGGCGCCGACCTCGAGACGCTCACGTTGTTCAATGAGCATGTCGATCGAGACCACCCGCTGTATTACGACAAAGGCCCGTCCGACGCCGTCGAAGGCTCGACCGGCGAACGCAGTTTCACCGAATACGGTCTCGCCGTCGGCACGCCGCTCTTCGTCCGCGGCCGCGCCAGCGAACGGCCGGACGTCGTCGCCGCCCAGATCAAGCATGAGGACAAGGCGGATATGTTCATCATCACCCCGCGCAAGTCGCAGGAGATCAGCGACGGCAAGGCCACGTCCTTCATCATCTGGAATATCCTCGGGGCCGCTTTCGCCGCCGGCTTCGGCGCGGTCCTCTTCGCGGGCGCCCGGCCCGACGTCGCCCCGATCGGCCTGTTCCTGGGCCTGCTGCTCTACCTGCTGGCCGCCGGCGCGGGCTGGGTCTGGATGGTCTTCAACAGCATCACCGGCCTGCGTAACCGCGTCCGCCAGGCTTACTCGCTCATCGATGTGCAGCTCAAGCGCCGCGCCGACCTGATCCCGCCGCTGGTCGCCTGCGTGCAGGGCTTCCGCGCCCACGAAGCCTCCGTGCAGACGCTCGTCGCCGCCCTCCGCGCGCAGGCGGCCGGCGGCCGGCCCGCGGCGGTCGCGCCGACGCTTCTCGCGGTCGCGGAGCAGTATCCCGAGCTCAAGGGCCAGACGGTCTTCGCCGAGCTCAGCCGCAACCTCGTCGAGACCGAGGACCGCATCGCGCTCGCGCGCGCCTATCACGCGAACATCGCGACCTTCTACAACACGCGCCTCGAGCGCGTGCCAGACCGCTATGTCGCGGACCTCGTGAAGATGCAGCCCGAGCCGCTGTTCCAGGCCGAAGGCTTCGAGCGG
>JBKCKE010000277.1:0-6942 GCA_046301395.1 Verrucomicrobiota bacterium
CAGTCGGGCTTCCTGCTCGTCCTGGATCGCGCCACCAAGAAGGTCCTCAGCGCTCCAGGCGGCAACGAGCCCAAGTACGTAGACGGTAAGCTTCAGCCGCTCACGCAGGCCCAGTCGATCTTCAAGCATGGACACGACCTCTTTGTGGATTCTGCCGGCGATATCTACCTCGGCGAGTGGAACGCCGACCGCCGTTACCCGTCGAAGCTGACGCTGGTCAAATAACTCAGCTGATCAGCAGCAGGCGCGGTGCGCCGGGATGGTTCTCCGGAGCGCGATGGATGCAGGGTGGCGCCGGGCTGCCGGGCCAGCGGGTCGCGATGCGCCAGAGTGTGAAGGTGCCGAAGGGGTAGGGCGAAGCGTCGGGCTTGGGCGTGTAATGGGAGTCGTAGCTATGCTCGTGCAGGAACTCCGCGAAGCCGGCGTCGTCCGCGCCGCCGTATTCTTTGAGTAACGCCGCGCGGATCTCGGGGATCTCGACTTTCAGGAGGGCGTCTTCGTTGCGGAGGCCTTCGCTGCACGCGCCGTGATAGGTGCAGAGCCACGTGTCGACCTCGACGGGCGCGCTGTCGACGTGGAAGGACGTGACGTCGGTCGGGACGGTGCCGGCGTCACGTCCGCGCACGCAGTCGTAGACGCAGTTGAGCGACGGGGCGAGGTCGTGGTCGCGCAGGAGCTGCTGGTCGGCGAGCATCGCTTCGGCGGCGAACCGTCCGGCGGGTGTCAGGTCGAGCGCGCGGATGCGCTCATCCTCGAGCGGCACGATGCCTTCGCCCGGACCGAGCTTAGCGATGACCTCGGCGTAATCGCCGGGCAGCGTGCGTTCCCAGCAGAGGGCGTTGATGCCGTCGGCGAAGCGCGTGGTGCGCAACTCCTCGAAGTTTCGCACCCGGCGGACGCGCGGCTGACCAGCGCCGCTCACTTCAGCGCGAAGCGCTTGGCGAACTCCTTGGCGAGCGCGTCGTAGGCGACGGCTCCCGGGGAGTGAACGTCATACTGGAAGATCGTCTGGCCATGGCTCGGGCACTCCGACAGGCGGATCGTGCGCGGGATCATGGCATCCATCACGAGGGCGGGGAAGTGGGTCTTCACTTCCTCGACGACCTGACGGGAGAGCTTCGTGCGCACGTCGTACATCGTCATCACGATCGCGCCGACGGTGAGCTTGTCGCTCGCGCCGGCGGCCTTGAGCTGGTCGACCACGCCGAGGATCTGGCCGAGGCCTTCCATCGCGAGGTATTCGGTCTGCAGAGTGACGATGAGATGGTCCGACGCGCCGAGCGCGTTCATCGAGAGCATGCCGAGCGCGGGCGGGCAATCGATGAGGATAGCCTTATACTTGCCGGTGGCGATGATCGGCGCGAGGGCTTCGCGCAGGCGGCCGAGGTAATTCTCGGCCTGAGCCAGTTCGGATTCGACGGCGGCGAGGTCGACTTCGGAAGGAATGAGATCGAGCTTCTCGGTCGAGGTCGCGACGATCATATCGGCGGCCTTGGCTTCGCCGTGCAGGACCTTGTAGAGGGACTTGCCTTCGGTCTTCTCGATGCCGAGCGCGCTGGTCGCGTTGGCCTGGGCGTCGAGGTCGATGAGGAGGGTCGGGATGCCGAGGCGCGCGAGGCCGGCGCCGAGGTTCACGGTGGTGGTCGTCTTGCCGACGCCGCCCTTCTGGTTCGCGATGGAGAAGACCTTGGCCACTTAGGCGTCCTCGATGGGGCGTTCGACTTCGGTCGGGGCTTCGTAATCGATGCCGGCGAGGCCGAACCCGAAGTTCTTCATGAAGTCGGTCTGGTAGCCGGCGAAGTCGGCATGCGCGTCGAAGGTCTCCGTCGTGACCTGCGGCCAGGCGTCGAAGACGGCCTTCTGGACGTCCGCGGACATTTCCCAGTCGTCGATACGGACGCGGCCGTTCTCGTCGAAGTCGAGGGCGTTGCCGTTATACATCTGCTTCTCGAAGAGACGCTGGATCTGCTCGATGCAGCCTTCGTGCGTGCCCTTGGCCTTCATGATCTTGAACAGCAGCGAGACGTAGAGGGGGACGACCGGGATGGCGGAGCTGGCCTGCGTGACGACGGCCTTGTTGACGGACACGAAGGCGCGGCCGCGGTGGAGCTTCATCAGGTCGTCGATCTTGCGGCCGGCGCGTTCGAGGTCTTCCTTCGCCTTGCCGATGGTGCCGTCCTTGTAGATCGGCCAGGTGACCTGCGGTCCGATGTAAGAGTAGGCGACGGTCTGGCAGCCTTCCTTGAGGACGCCGGCGCCGTCGAGGGCGTTCATCCAGAGTTCCCAGTCTTCGCCGCCCATGACCTTGACCGTCTGCGCGATGTCGTCGGCGGAAGCGGTCTCGAGGGTGACCTCGTTCACGACTTTCTTATCGGTGTCGAGGTTCTTGGCGTGGAAGGGGGCGCCGGTCGGCTTGAGGACGGACTTGTAGGTCACGCCGTCCGGAGCGGTGCGACGAGGGGAGGCGAGGGAGTAGACGACGAGGTCGATCTTGCCGCCGGGCATCTTGGACTTGATCGCTTCGATGACCTGAGACTTGAGCTCGGCCGAGAAGGCGTCGCCGTTGATCGAGACGGCCTGGAGGCCGGCCTTCTTGGCTTCGGCGTGGAAGCCGGCGGTGTTATACCAGCCGGGCGAACCAGGCTTGTCGCCTTCGCCGTTGCGTTCGAAGAACACGCCGAGCGTGGCGGCGCCGGAACCGAAGGCGGCGGAGATGCGGGAGGAGAGGCCGTAGCCCGTGGAGGCGCCGATCACCAGGACCGACTTGGGGCCGCCCTGGATAGGCTTACGGGACTTCACGTAGGCGATCTGCTCGCGGACCGCCGCGGCGCAGCCGTCGGGGTGGGAGGTGATGCAGATGAACCCGCGGACGCGAGGCTTCAGGACTTGCTGGGACATAGGGACACCTTTGGAGGGGGAGGGGATGAGTTCAATCTGGAATTGGGAGTTAAACATAGGTGGTGGCGGTTAGCGGATGGCGGTTGGCGGTTAGGGAGGCATGAAGAAGAGGGAGGGAGAATCTGAGGGCTGGCCGTGGGGGAGGTTTGTCAGGGGTCTCATAGGTAATCGCGGGACGTGCGGTGGGAGCGCGTTTCTCGATGATGGGGAGTCTATGCATCCCCAAGAGAATCCCAAGGTGGTCAGTTATCGTGATCTTTCGGCGTGGAAGGCCGCCAAGGCCCTCGCGGTCGAAGTCTATCGAGTCGTGAATGTCGCGGCGGTCCGGAATGACTTCGCCCTCGTCGATCAGATGCGTCGAGCGGCGATCTCCGTGCCATCGAACATCGCCGAAGGCGCCGGCCGGGGGAGCAATCAGGATGCCTTGAAGTTCCTTTACATCGCGAGGGGCTCCCTATGTGAACTGCGCACTCAGGTGGAGGTGATGCAGGAGGCCGGCCTATTGGATAGCCGTATCTGCGAGTCGCTTCTGGGTCGCGCCGAGGAAGCTGGCCGTCTCCTTGGAGGGCTTGTTCGTTTCCGCGCCTCTCGTCGCGACGGTGATGCGGAGGCTTCGTCCTCCGCCAGGCCGCCTGCGCCTTCATTTCGTCCTCCTGAGGCACGCCGCTAGCCTTTAAGCGCTTCCGGGGTTCATAACCCTTGCTTGTGAGGGGTGGTTGCGGATTGTTGCCACCTTCGCGGTTCAACCGCCAACCGCTAACCGCCAACCGCCATCACCTTTCCCATGTTCAGCGCACGCCTTGCTTTTGCCGCGGAGACCAACGCCTTGAGTAAGGCCAAAGCGAAGCGGCTCGCCGCGGGGCAGCCGGTGCTCGACCTCTCGGATTCCAATCCGGCCAACGCGGGCTTCGCGTGGTCCGCCGCCGACCTCGGTCCGCTGCTCCGCCGTGACGGCGTCCAGCGGCAGGATCCTAATCCGCTCGGCATGGCCTCGGCCCGCACGGCGATCTCCGATTACTATTCTTCGCGCGGAGCCCGCGTGCCGGTCGACCAGCTCTTTCTGACGGCCAGCACCAGCGAAGCCTATTCTTGGGTCTTCAAACTGCTCTGCAATCCGGGCGACGAGGTCCTCGTGCCCGAGCCGGCGTATCCGCTGCTCGAGGTCATCGCCGCGCTCGAAGGCGTGACGCTCCGTCCGTATCAGCTCGTCCAGCTTGCCGGCGAATGGGTCATCGATGCGGCCACGCTCAGCGTGAACCGCCAGACCCGCGCGGTCCTCTGCATCAATCCGTCCAATCCGACCGGCGCGTTCGTCGGCCGTCGCGACCGCGACGTGCTCCGCGGCTTCGCGCTCAAGCATGGCCTCGCGATCGTGTGCGATGAGGTCTTCCTCGATTACCCCGCCGAAGGCGTCGCCTCGCCGGGCACCTGGGCTGGCGAAGCGAACGTGATGACGTTCGTGCTCAGCGGTCTCTCCAAGGTCGCGCTCGCGCCGCAGCTCAAGCTCGGCTGGATCGTCGTCGCCGGCCCGGCGACCTCGACGCTCGAGGCCTGCCGTCGTCTTGAGCACATCGCTGATGCTTTCCTGTCCGTGAATACCCCGGCCCAGCTCGCTTTGCCGGATCTTCTCCGTCGCGCCGAGCCGCTCCGTGCGCTCGTCCGTACCCGCGTCGCCCAAGGGGAGGCCACCCTCCGCGCTTGGGTCGCCTCGACCGCCGTCGGTTGCACCGTGCTGCCGCGCCCGGCCGGCTGGACGGCCATCCTCACCTTGCCCCCGGGTGTCCATGAAGACCGCTTCCTGATGAATGCCCTGAGTGAAGGCGTCTGGGCTCACCCCGGTTACTTCTATGGCATGCCGACGACCACCCCGAGCGTCGTTTTGAGCCTTTTGACCCCTCCGGACGCCCTTTCGGCCGGCCTTCAGGCCCTCGACCGGGCTTTGAAGCGGACTTAAGGGGTAATTACCGCTTGCCAACGGCCCCGGCACTCCTTTGCTCCGACTTTCCAAAAGGAGCCCGAACACTATGTCCCGTATCTGCAGCGTCACCGGCAAGCGCCCCGTCAAAGGCCGCCGAATCATTCACCGCGGTCAGTCCAAGAAGAGCGGCGGTATCGGCTTCCAGCTCGTGAAGCAGACCAAGCGCACGTTCAAGCCGAACGTCCAGCGCATCCGCGTCCTCCAGCCTAACGGCTCGGTGAAGCGCCAGTGGGTCTCGGTCAAGGCTCTCAAGGCCGGCCTCGTCACCAAGGCCTAAGCCTCGGTCGACTGACCTTAGCAAAAACCCGCCGTGAACCGGCGGTTTTTTTGTGCCCGGATGAGATCGGGATGCCTTAGGCGAACTTCTGCCAGAGCACCGTGCCCCAGACCGACAGGGCGATGACGATGGTCAGGAAGACCGCCGCGCTGCCCATGTCCTTGGCCCGCTTGGCCAGGGGGTGTCGCTCCAGGGAGATGTGGTCGGTGTTGGCCTCGATGGCTGAATTGATGAGTTCGACGATGAGAATCAGCTGCAAGGTGGAGAAGAGCAGGGCGCGCTCCGGGAGGCTGACGGGGATGAACCAAGCGGCGATCGAGAGCGGGACGACCACGATGAGCTCCTGCTTGAAGGCTTCCTCGTGCTTGGCGGCCGCACGCAGGCCGTCCCAGGTGTAGCGCAAGGCGTTGAATAGGCGGCTGAGTCCCCCTTTGGACTTCATGGACTGTCCATACGGCTCTGGATTGGTCATCTGCGGGCACCTTACCCCCCTGAAATCGCAGGGCAAAGGCATTTTTGGCCCCCAAAAATCGCTTGCCAGAGGGGGGTGCTACCCTAGGTTCAGTGGTTCCCTAATCGGGAAACCCACCATGCGCGACGATTACCTCCAAGATGCCCGTAAAGTCATCCCTGATGCGAACATTCTCATCAACGTGATCTCCAAGCGCGTGAAGCAGCTCCGCAGCACGGCCGACTACTCCGTCCAGCCCCCGAAGTATAACCACACCCTGGGCGACGTGTTCGAAAAGCTTTCCCCTGAAGACATCGCCCTGCGTGAAGTCATCGAAGGCCGTATCTCCTGGGAGTTCCGTCCCGAGGACCGTCTGCCTGCCTAAGGCGGTTTTCCGCTCCAGCCGGTCATCCGGCGCGTAGCCTTTTCGTCTCCCGATGGCCGCCCGCCGCGAACAGTCTCTTCCTGAGGTCAACAACCCGAAGGCAGGACGTGATTATTTCATCGGCCCGACCTATGAGGCCGGGATCGTCCTGCGCGGCACCGAGGTGAAGTCCCTCCGCGCCGGCCGGGCCAACATCGCCGACGCGTTCATCAAGATCAGTCCGAAGGGCGTGATGCTCTATCACGCGCACATCGCGGAATATGACTTCGGCAACCTCAACAACCACGCCTCCTACCGCACCCGTCAGTTGCTGCTGAAGAAGGCGGAGGTCGAGAAGATCGCCGCGGAGATCCAGTCCGGCGGCCACGCGATCGTGCCGTTGAAGATCTACTTCAAGCACGGCCTCGCGAAGTGCCTCCTCGCCGTGGGTAAGGGCAAGAAGATGCACGACAAGCGCCAGGACATCAAGGAGCGCGAAGCCAAGCGCGAGATCTCGCGCGCGATGAGCCGACGGAAGTGAAGCCGCCGCTCCATCTCGTCCTGCTCCGCCCGGAGATCCCGCCGAACACCGGCAACATCGGGCGCATGTGCGCCGTGACGGGCTGCGTCCTGCACCTGGTGCATCCGCTGGGCTTCAAGATCGACGATGCCAAGCTCCGCCGTGCAGGCATGGACTACTGGCATGAACTCGACGTCCGTCATCACGATGACTGGGAAGCCTTCCTGGCTTCGCCCGGACGTCCCGAGAGACTCTGGCTTTTCACGACCAAGACCACGCGCGGCCTCTGGGACGCGCAGTTCCAGGAAGGCGACGGACTCGTCTTCGGCAGCGAGAGCTGCGGCGCCGCCCCGGAAGTCCACGCCTGGTTCGGTCCGGACCGCGAGGTGAAGATCCCCCACTTCAACGACAAGACTCGGTCGCTCAATCTCTCGACCGCCTGCGGGATCGCGAC
>JBKCKE010000278.1:0-5129 GCA_046301395.1 Verrucomicrobiota bacterium
AGCATGTGGCCGCCGTCGAGGACGGGGATCGGCAGCAGGTTGAGCACGGCGAGGTTCAGGTTGATCAGCACCGTGAACCAGAGCACGCGGCGGATGTCTTCCGACAGGTTGTAATAGGTCTTCGTGATCGAGATCACCGAGGCGAGCTGCTTGACCTGGATGTCCGAACCGCGGTCGAAGAGGCGGCCGAGCGTCGTGAAGGTCGACTTCACGATGCCCACGCAGGTTTCCCACGGATTGCGATAGGCGAGTTCGGGCTGGCTGACGAAATACGTCCCGATCTGGGCGTGCTGGACGGGCTGCTTGTCGACCGACTGGGCCTTCTTGAGCGTGAGGTTGCCGGCTTCGCCGTTCGCGCGCTTCCAGTAGAGCGTCAGGTCGCGGGGCGTGCGGCCGACCGCCTGCACCAGCGCCTCGATCGAGCGGACGGAGACGATCTGGTCGCGGCCGTCGACCTTGTCGACGATCGTGCCGATCTTGAGCGTCTCCGCGAGCACCGGGTCGTCGGGCGAGACGCCGAGCACCATCAGCTGGTCGCGGGCCGCCTCGGGGTCCTTGCTCAGGAGGTCGCGGGTCGCCGGGACGAGGATCAGGGAGTGGCGGCGGTCTTCACCGTAGGCGATGATGCTGACCGGGTTGACGGTCGTCGTCATCTGCGGGATGATGACGACCTTGGCGGAGACGCCGTCGGCCTGTTCGATCAGGAGCGTGCGGGGCTTGGCGCCGCCTTTGCGGAGCAGTTCGCGGAACTCGACCGTGTTGTTGAGCGGCTGGCCGTCGATGGAAAGGATGCGGTCGCCGGATTTCAGGCCGGCCTTCTCGGCGGGCGAACCGGGCGCGGGCGTACCGACGATGACCGCGGTGCGCGGCTGCAGGCCGGCCACGCGGACCTTGTCGCCGGACTGCGAGTTGACCTCCAGGCGGGCGGGCTGGACGACGATCTCGAGCGTCTCGCCGCCGCGTTCGATCTGGAACGTCGCGGTGGGGTTGCCCTGAGAGTCCTTGCGGTTGCCGAGCATGACGGCCTCGCTGATCTGGTTGAAGTTCGTGACCGTGGCGTCGTCGACCGCGAGGACCTTGTCGCCCGAACGCAGGCCGGCCTTGAACGCCGGGCCCGGGACCGTGTTGCCCAGGCCGAGTTCGGCGAGGTGGCCGGAACTCGTCACGACCTGCTCGGGGACGTAGCCGATCACGGTGGAATTGCTGCCGGAGGCGACGGGTACGCCGGTGACCCAGAGCACGCAGGCGAGGGCGAAGGCGAAGATGACGTTGAAGACGGCGCCCATGACCGAGACGATCATCTTGTCGGCGTAGGAGATCTTGGGGAGTTTCTCGGCCTCCTCGCTGCTCGCGCCTTCGATGCCTTCCATGTCGGCGAGCTGCGGCAGGGCGACGTAGCCGCCGAGCGGGATGATCGAGACGCGGTAGTCGACGCCGTCCTTGCCGGTCCAGCCGAAGAGGCGCGGGCCGAAGCCGATCGAGAAGCGTTCGATCTTCAGGCCGCGCTTACGGGCGGCGAGGAAGTGGCCGAGCTCGTGCACGAAGATCGAGCCACCGAAGAAGATGGCGACGAGGGCGAGGCCCCAGAGGGAGCCGAGGAGGTCGCCGAAAGAAAGGTTGTCCATGTAAAGGGGAGGGAAAGGGGTTATCTCAAAGGCCGAGGCCTGGGGCGAGCCTGGACGCGACGACGCGCGTCTCGGCGTCGGCGGCGAGGACTTCGTCCAAAGAGCCCGGTTCACGGGCCGAAACCGCCGCCAGGGTGCGTCCGACGAGCTCGGCGATGCCCGTGAAGGGCAGTTGGCCGGCCACGAAGGCGGCCACGGCGACCTCATTGGCGGCGTTGAAGACCGCCGGGGCGGTGCCGCCGGTGGTGGCGGCCGTCCTGGCCAGGCCGAGGCAAGGATAGCGGGCCGGGTCCGGCGGGGTCATCCCGAGCGTGAGGGCTTGGGCGAGATCGAGCCGCGGGGCGGGGCAGGGCAGGCGCTCTGGGAAGAGCAGGCAATCCTGGATGGGGTAGGCCATCGAGGGCGGCGAGAGTAACGCCTGGAGGCTGCCGTCGGCGAGCGTGACCAAGGAGTGGATGATGCTCTGTGGGTGCACGACGACGTCGATCCGGTCCGCGGGGACGTCGAAGAGCCAGCGCGCTTCGATCACCTCGAGGCCTTTGTTCGCCATCGTGGCGGAATCAATCGTGACCTTGGGGCCCATGCTCCAGTTCGGGTGCTTGAGCGCCTGGTCGAGCGTGACGTGCCGGAGGTCGGCGAGCGGCGTGTCGCGGAAAGCGCCGCCCGAGGCCGTGAGGACGAGACGCGCGATGTCGGCCTTGGGTTTGTCGCGCAGGAGCTGGTGGATCGCGTTGTGCTCGCTGTCGACCGGCAGCAGGCGCGCGCCGGAAACGCGGGCGGCTTCCGTGACGAACTTGCCGGCGAGGACGAGGAGTTCCTTGCTCGCGAGGGCGACGTCCTTCTTGGCCTTGAGCGCCGCGAGCGTGGGCGCCAGGCCGGCGGTGCCGACGACGGCCGAGACGACCATCGAGACTTCAGGGAGGCAGGCGACTTCGGTCAGTCCGGCGGTTCCTTCCAAGATACGGGTGCCGGCCGGGAAGGCTCCCGACGCGCGGGCTTCGGCGGCGGCGGCCGGATCGGCGAGGGCCACGACGCCGACGCCGAATTCCTTGGCCGGGCCGACGAGTTCGCGCCAGCGCGAATGGGCGGCCAGTCCGGCGATGCGCAAGCGGGACGGGTGGGCCCGGACGACGCTCAGGGTGGTCGTGCCGATGGAGCCGGTGGCTCCGAGGATGGCGATGGCCCGGACGTGCATGCGGCGTGGGTGCATTGAGGCAACCGCAGGAGTCGAATGAGGCAAGCAGTTTGGGCTGGGGATGGCTTTTCGCCGTTCGACGCTTGTCTCTTTCGTCGGGATAGGTTGCCTGTCCGTATGGCCACTCAGCCTCAGGACCTCACCGGACTCTCCCACCTCGGGAACACCCAGAACAAGCCCCAGCACACGCTGGAGACCTTCCCGAACCGCAACGCGGGCCGGAACTACACCGTCGAACTGACGACGGATGAGTTCACCTGCCTGTGTCCGGCGACCGGTCAGCCCGACTTCGCCAAGATCACGATCCGCTACGTGCCGGGTCCGCGCATCGTGGAGTCGAAGTCCCTCAAGCTCTACTATTGGAGCTATCGCCAGCAGGGCATGTTCCACGAACACCTGACCAACAAGATCCTCGACGACCTCGTCGCCGCGATCGACCCGATCTGGTGCGAAGTCACCGGCGCCTTCGGCGTCCGCGGTGGCATCGGCATCACGGTGCGTGCCGTCCACGGCAAGCAGCCGCAGCCGTGAAGCGTCGCCCCGTCCAGCCAGACGACGGGGAACCGACGGATTGGCCGGGCTCGGCCCAGGTATCTGATTTCCTGACGCGTCAGCTCGCCGGTCGCCGCCTGGCGGCGCGTTCGTGCCTGACCTACGGGCGTTCGCTCAAGGGTTTCGCCCTTTGGATGAAGTCCAACGGCGGCTGGGATGGCGATTGGTCGAAGCTCACCGCACGTAATTTGCGCGACTTCGTCATCGAGCGTCAAGGCACGCACAACCGTCGCTCGGTGCACAACCAGGTCTCGGCCCTGCGCGCCTTCCTCGCCGACCTACGCGAGCGCGGCGGGATCACCACCACGCCGGCGGCCGGCCTCGTGCTGCCGAAGCTCCCGAAGTCCCTGCCGAAGTTCCTGACCGAGGCGCAGACGGATTCGCTCATGGACGCCGCGGAGGGTTCGGAAAAGGACGATCCCCAGGAGAATGCGCGCGACATGGCGGTGCTCGAACTGCTTTACGGCGGCGGCCTGCGCGTGTCCGAACTCTGCGGTATCGACGGTGGCGACCTCGATCTCGGCAGCGGGCTCGTGCGCCTGATGGGCAAGGGCTCCAAGGAACGCGTCGTGCCCGTCGGCGACGCGGCGATCACCGCGGTGAAGGCTTACCTTGCGCTGCGCGGCGCCCCGGCCCGCGGCGAACCGCTGCTCCTCGCCGCCCGCGGCGGACGGCTCAATCCGCGCGCGGTCCAGCTGATGCTGAAACGCAAGCTCGCGGTCGCCGGCCTGCCGGCGGACCTCACGCCGCACAAGCTGCGCCACGCCTGCGCGACGCACCTGCTCTCCAACGGCGCCGACCTCCGCCTCGTGCAGGAGCAGCTCGGCCACGCCTCGCTTTCGACCACGCAGATCTACACGCACCTCAGCGTCGCCAAACTGCGCGAGGTCCATCGTAAGTCGCACCCGCGGGCCTGAGCCGCTGATTCGCCTCGCCTCCGCGGGCCCGTCGGAGCAAGGTGCCGCGTGCTCGTCGAAGCCGCCCAAGCGAAGCTGAACCTGTCGCTGGCCATCACCGGCCGGAGGGCGGACGGCTTCCACGAACTCGTCAGCCTCGTGGCGCCGATCGCGCTCGCCGATACCCTGACGCTCGACGTCGGCCGCCCGCTCAGTCTCACGTGCGATGACACCGCGTTGTCCGTCGACGGCACGAACCTCGTGCTCAAGGCCGCGGCCGCTTACGCGCGCCGCCGTCCCGCCGCGCCGACCGGACATTTCCATCTCACCAAGCGCGTGCCGCATGGCGCCGGCCTCGGTG
Organism: Verrucomicrobiota bacterium; assembly: GCA_046301395.1. Classification (GTDB taxonomy): domain Bacteria; phylum Verrucomicrobiota; class Verrucomicrobiia; order Opitutales; family UBA953; genus UBA953. The sequence goes on from JBKCKE010000278.1 coordinate 4,630, forward strand.
GCGGGAGCGCCGACGCCGCCGCGGCGTTGCGCCTGCTCGTTCGTGCGTCGGGCGATCCGCTCGGCCCCGAGGCGCTCGAAGCGCTCGCGGCGGAAGTCGGTTCCGACTGTCCTTTCTTCGTGCGTGGCCAGGCCGCGGTCATGCGGGGCAGGGGAGAGCGGCTGGAGATCCTGCCGCCCGCCGCCCGCGCCGCTTTGGCCGGGCGTAAGGTCGTGCTCGCCAAGCCGCCCTTCGGCGTGCCGACGCCCGAGGCCTATGGTCTGCTCGTCCAAGCCGGGAAGTATCGTTCGGTCGCGCAGGCCGAAGCCGAGCTCTCGGCCTGGCTCGCCCGGCCTACCGCGGATCCCGTGAAGCTCGGTAACGACCTCGCGGACCCCGTCTTCGCCAAGTATGTCGCCCTGCCGGCCGGGCTGGCCTCCTTCCGTCTTGTGACTGGGTCGGACTGGCAGATGACCGGTAGCGGCAGCGCCTGTTTCGCCTGGGTCGACGACGGTTTCGAC
>JBKCKE010000279.1:0-3476 GCA_046301395.1 Verrucomicrobiota bacterium
AGCAGGGCGTTGATGCAGAGGGTGTCCGCGCGGCCGTCAGAAAGCAGGCACGCGAAGACCTCGTCGATCAGCCGTCGGCGGGCGGACTTGAGGGGTGAGGCGGACAGGGTGAGGGCCCAGTCGCGCAGGCGGGTACGCCAGTCGGGGCGGCGCCGGTGGAGTTCGAGGTATTGGGCGAGCCGCCGGTGGGGGTGGCCGGCCGGGCGGAGACCCCGCAGCCGCCACCGTCCGCATTTCTCCATGTAAAGCGCGTCGAGTCCGAGGACGAGCATCTCCTCCGGCGGGTGGGTGCGGGCCAGTTCGGACATCGGGGCCCGGTTGCCGCCGAGCCCGAGGGCTTCGACGAAGAGCTCATGGCAGGCGGCGTCCCAGCCGACTTCCTTCACGCGGGCGCGGGCGTGCTTGGTCTTGTGGCGGAAACGTTCGCGGGCGCGCCGACGGAGGCCGAGCACCAGGTTGGGTTCCGCCGCGAGGACGCGGCGGGCGACCTCCCGCGAGCGGCCACGCAGTTCGAGGAGCGCGTCTTCTTCGGCGAGATCCTCGAGGTCGCGTGGCAGGTAGGGCAGGAGCACCACCGTCTCCGGGCGGTGACCCGAGTGCGTCGACACGTCCTTCGTTCCTGGAAGCAGCACCGCGTGGAGGATCACGCCGCCGAAGTGCGGATCGCGCTCGTGGCCATGGGCGTTCCAGTCGGCGCAGCGTAGGTGGATCTCGATGTCGCCGCGGAGACGTCGGCCGTCGACCAGGATCTCCGCCGCCAGGAAGTCCGGCCCTGCGCCGCGGTTCCAATCCCCCGGATGGAGGATCTCGATCGTCGCGCCGGAAGCGGCGGCCATCGGTCCGCGGACTTCGCCGGAGGCCCAGAGCCGTTGGATGGCGCGTTCGCCGATGGCGAAGGGGCCGTAGGGGCCGTCGATCTCCTCGACGCGGACGCAGGTGCTCATGCACGCATCCACGCCGAATCCCCGGCGCTTGGGAAATCAGGAGAAAGCCCAAGGGGAAAGCACCGAATCCGCTTGAGGGAAGACCTCAGCCGCCGTTGAATCCCGCTTACGGAGAGGTGGCAGAGTGGTCGATTGCAGCTGACTTGAAATCAGCCGAGCCGTAAGGCTCCGGGGGTTCGAATCCCTCCCTCTCCGCCAGTTTAGCAGGAGGACAAGAGGACACGAAGGTTGGGGGGATGAGAACCCTTGGGTTCGGCGATGGCCGCTAGGCCGAGCAGGCGATGCTATCGGCATCGGGCCGTCAGGCCTATGGCGAAGCGCAACCCATCCCTCCCTCTCCGCCCTTACTTCTTGCCGATCTTTTCGGCGTATTGGGCGGCGGTCAGGGTGATCCAGCCGTCCTGCTTGAGGAGGTCGGCGATCTTGGCGAAATCCCTGAAGGAGTCGTCATTCCACATGCCGCAGTGGCCTTGCAGGAGCATCATCGACGTGGGCTTCTTGGCGGCGTAATCTTGGGCGAACTTAGCGTAACTGACCTTACCGGTGGCGACTTCGATATTGAGCGTACGACCGATGACCTTGCGCTTGGTCTCTTTCTTGGGCGGGTACATCCAGATCGCAATCTCGGGTACGGAATCCATGGCCGCGATGGTGGCGTCATCGGCCTGGTTGAATGGCGCGCCGAAGACGCGGAAGGTCAGGCCGGTGGTCTGCCTGAAGATGGCCTGCGCATCCCTGAGGTGCTTGGCCTGGGTGGCGACGTCGGGACCGCGGAACTCCCACTGCTGCTTGCCGGCGGCGTCGGTCCAGCTGCGGTGATCCCAGCCGTGGTGCCAGAACTCGACCACGCCGCCGTTCTCGACCGCGTTGGCCTTGATCCAGGCGACGTCGTCGGCGTTGGGCTGGGCGAGGGAATCGCAGATGACGCCCATCGTCACGACTGTCTTCTCGGCTTTGGCCCATTCGGCCAAGCGCTTGAAGCCTTGGGCCAGGCGTTTCTTCTCGCCGGCCCGGACGTCGTCCATCTTCCAGATGACGATCTTTTCCTCGGCGGCGGAGAGGACGTTCATCGCGAATAAGCTGAGCAAGACAAGCAGGCGCATGGGTAGGGGTTGCTTCCGGGGTTGGTGCGACTATGGTTCGTCCATGTCCGCAGGCGAGCCTTTGCATGTCGGTCCTCGCCCGGCGGTTTCGCTGGTGCGGATGCTGGTCGGCGAGGTGAAGGTGGTCGGTGCTTTGCCGTCGGGTCCCGTGCTGCTGTGCGGGAATCATAACAGCTATCGTGACGTATTCCTATTCGGGATGATCCGCACCTCGGCGCGGCTATTGGTCCATCCCTTGGTGTTCAGCTTTCCTTTCCTGAAGAAATACGCGCTCCGCTGGGGCTTCGTCCAGGTCTCGATCGATGATGCCGTGTCGTTGCTTAAGCAGGGTCAGACGGTGGCGATCTGCCCGACGGGGCTCGTCGAAGCCTTGGGCGACGCCGAGCTGCCTTTCAAGACCGGCGCGGTGCGCATCGCCCAGCAGGCCGGCGTGCCGATGGTCCCGGTTTATTTCCATTATGGAAACTACCCAGGCCGTTGGGTGACGCCTTTCTCCATCACCGTGCAGAACATGATCTTGTTCTGCCTCTGGCCGTTCTACCGAAGGGGCGTCACGATCGTCCTCGGCGCTCCGATGGATCCGGCCGGCGAAGTGAAGACGCGGACGCAGGAGCTGAAGGCGGCGGTAGTGGGGTTGAAGCCGGGCAGAGTAGAGGCTGTGTGAGGTTGCTTGCCGTGGCTACTGTCCTTGCTGCTTGGTCGGACTGAAGTAGGTCGCCTGATACTGGGCCTCCGCGATCTTCTCCGGCGAAAGTCTGCCCAGCAGCCGGCTCCGGAGTTCGTTCCGCAGTTCGTCCGTGCCGACGAAGATCGTAGGTTTGCCGGCCGGCCAGCCGCGGTCCGCGATCATGATCCACCGTAGCGCCTGCGGAGGATCGGAGTGCTCTAGCTCGTGGGCGAGCCGGACCTGGGCCTCGGCCTGACCTTGGCGGGCCGCTTTCTCGAGCAAGAGCCGGGCATGGATCGGATCGGGCCGCACCACAGGAACGTTCGTGAAAGGTTGTTCGAGCAGTTCGTCGAATTGCTTGCCGACGAGTATCTCGAGCTGATCGGATGAACTCGTGCGGAGGCCGTTGGCCGGGTCGATCTGGATGATCTCTTCCATGCCGACCATCAGGATGGAGCTGAGCAGCAGCATCGCGTCGGTGTCGCCGACGCCGGCTTTCCGTTGTAGTTCCGCGTAGGCCTTCGCGACGTCGATCTTCGCGCGGGCCGCGATGCGTCTTTCGCGTTCGGCCTCCCATTGCTTCGCTTGTCGTGAAGCCGCCTCTTCGCCACTTTGATCGAGCTCGCTCAGGGCCACGAAACCACGGATGGCGAGCGTTGCCAGGGCGATGAGTCCCATCAGCAGCGTCCCGATGATCAAGGGTTTCAAGTGGCTGCGATGCGCGTCCGCCATGCGATCGAGATAAGCGGGTGGGCTGGGGAG
>JBKCKE010000280.1:0-7935 GCA_046301395.1 Verrucomicrobiota bacterium
TTCCAGAGGCCGGCGTTGAGCGCGTGGAGCTGCGGGACGATATTGCTGAGGAGGAACGTCTCCTTCTGCGCCTCTTCGCCGTAGCAGACGGAGATCGCGTAGTTCGGCGCGAGGTGCCCGCGGTCGTAGCCCGAGCGGACGTATTCCGGGGTGGTCACGCGGGCCGCGGTGCGGGGGTCGGACTTGAAGGAGGAGGGCCGCTCAAGATGCACGTCACGATAAGGAAAGACCCGATAGGAAGACCATCGGGGAGCCGGCAGTCCGTCATCATAACCGACCGTGTAGCCGCGGTTCGTCAGTCGCTTCAGGCCGAAGCGGTCGGCTGGCTCGCCATAAGGAGCCGTGGACGTCGAGTCCGGAGCCGGCACCAGGACGACATCTCCGCGCACGGCCACGGTCTGGTCAGCGAAGCGATCCAGCACATCGACGACCTTGCGCGGGGTCGTACCGTCCTCGCGGACGATGTCGACCGTATCGAGTACGCGCTGTTCGATGGCGACCTTCTGCGGACGCTCCGACAGGAAATAGACTAGCGCCACCACCCCGGTCGACACCAAGACAAGCAGACTGACCCAACCGAGGAAACGGAGCAGGTTCCGGATCATGTCAGCGGGTCAGGTAATAGCACTGCCAGGCCCAATGGACCGCGAGCAGGAAGAAGAAGGTCACCCGCACCCGACGCGCCTTAGCCGGCTCGACGAAGAAGCGCAGGCGCAGCGTGTCGCGCCGCAGCCAGAAGAGGACGGCGTAGACGGTCCAGAGGATCGCCGCCATGACGGCCAGGAAGAAGCCCGGGTGAAACAGGAAAGCCTGGCCGAAATCCAGATGCACCAGATTACGCGCGCAGCGCGTGCCGCCACAACCGAGGCAAGGCAGGCCGGTCAGCCGGATGAAGACGCATTGCGGCAGCTGCAGGCCGGCAAGGAACCAACCCCACGCGAAGACCGCGCCGGCGAGGAACGCCGCCGGCCAGACGAGCTCGTGATTGAGCTCGCCGGGATAGGCAGGTCGGCGGATCAGACGCAGCACCGGTCAGCGGAGGGCAACGCTGGCCATCGCGCCCGAGATCAGCAGGATCGGACCCAGGCAGCAGCAGCAGAACAGGACGAACCAGACGAGGCACGACACGCCGAACTGGATCCACGGGCTGACGCCGGTCGCGGCTCCGAAGGCCCGGAAATAGACGACGCAGGCCGGGAGCATGAACAGGCCGCTGACAAGCATCTGCGCGAGCGGATTGAACGTCAGCAGCTGGAGGGGCGCCCCGAGCAGGATGACGACGCCGCAGGCGAGCAGCGTGGCGGCCACGGTGCGTTCGACGGCCGGACCGAGACGGCAGATCCGCTGACCGACCCAGTGCGCGAGACCGAAGACCGCATACATGAGCGGGGCGAACACCAGGCCCATGAGGACGGAGAAGGCCAGCAAGCCGACCGGCGTCGGCGGGGTCTGCGCCATCACGGCGGCCATGTCCCTCGCCCATTGGGCGTCGAACCGACCGAGCAGTTCGGCCACGGCGGCGGTCTGGTCGCCGACCATCAGGACGTGCGTCAGCTGAAACGGCATCGAAAAGGCCACCGCCACGTAGCAGAAGACCAGCCAGTCGCCGACGGCGTAGCGGCCGGTCGAAAGCGATGCGGGACGCGTGATCGCCTGCTTGATCGTGGCGAAGAACGAACCGAGGGACTTCCCCTGCTCCCACGGGACCTGCGAAGGGGTCGACACCGGGGCGGATGTCTCTCCTGGCGACGCCGGCATACCGACCCCACGGAACTCCGGCCAGTCACCGAGGGACGTCCACGCGGCCATCCCGTCGCGCCAGGCGAGGTCGGAGGCCAGGAAGCGGCCGGAAGCCAGGCCGGCGACGATGTCCTCGGCGGCGAAGACCCCGAGCTGCTGTTGGTGACGGGCGACGTGGATCTGCATGGTAAATCAGCCGGCGAAATTCTTGGCGACGACCGCGAACAAGAGCGCATAGATGCCACAGGCGCAGACACAGGGAACCAGCACGAGGGAGATCGTGACCTTCCACCAAGCGATCCGATGGACCTGCGAATGGGCGATGATGGCCGCCACCAGCTGCCACGGCATGGCGACGTAATTGAGGCAAGGGATGAAGGCGAAGGGCATGAACGCGCCGTAGGCATAAGCATTGGCGCGGTAGGTCTGCGCGTAGCCGCCGGAGGGACCCCAAGGCAGCAGCAGCAGGTGGGTGATGCCGGCTCCGACGAAATTGAAGAGCGGCACGAATAGAAAAAAGACGGCCAGAACGGCGGAGATCACCAAGGCCGCCACCAGGGGGCCGATCCCGGCGACCCAAGCGAGGAAGGGATCTTCAGTCGCCGGAAGGCCGGCGATCCCGACGGTCGCCATGAAGCCGAAGAGCGCGCCGTAAAGCAGGCTGCCGCAGAGCCAGGCCGGCAGCAGCGACCAATAGGTGAAGGAAATCGGGCGGGCGAAGCCGCCGTCGCGCAGGTTCGCGAAGGTCCGTACCGGGTCGAGGGCGACCTCCTTGATGGTCGCGATGTAATTGCCGACCGAGGCGCCGTGCTCCCACGAAGGCATCGCCGGAGCCGCAGCATCTGTGGCCTGACCCGGAGACGGCGGCGGCACGCCAACGCCGCGGAATTCGGTCCAGTCGCCGAGGGGCGTCCACGCGGCCATGCCTTCGCGCCAGGCGAGGTCGGAAGCAAGGAAGCGGCCGGAGGCCAGGCCCGCGACAATGTCCTCGGCGGCGAAGACCCCGAGCTGCTGTTGGTGACGAGCGACGTGGATCTGCATGTCACTTTGATAGGCGGGGCGACCACCCTCGCAAGCCTAGGCCCGCTTCAGCCCATCGGGCGGAAGAAAGGCCACACGGCCAGCGCCATGAAGGCCGTGGCCACGCAGACGGAACAGAAGCCCGCGACCGCCAAGGCCGCCCAAGGTTTCCAGGCGGCGTCCCGATGGGCCTCCCGCAGCGACACCGACAGATAGCCCAACGTCACGAAGGGCACGAGCGCCCAGCCGCAGGGCACCACGGCCGGCATGAGCATCGCGCCGCCGACATAGGCCACGATGCGGGCCGTCACGCGGAAGCCCGCCTTGCCGCCGCCCACCACGGTCAGGAACGCATGCAGGAGACAAGCCCCGCCGAACACGGAGACGACCATGACCAGAGGGAAGCCGGCGAAGAACGTCGCGAAGCGCGACAGGTCTAATCCGGCCGGCGTCGGAGTGTGCGCACCGGGATGGAGACGAGCCGCGACCGCGTCAGCGGAAGCAGCGCCTGCGAGCGTGAGTTGGAGATAAAGAAAAGGCGCGGCCAGCGTGGCGCAGACGATCACCCACCAGAAGGCCCGACGGAGACCAGCCGAGGGGGCCGGCGTCCGAAATACCTGGCGGGGCGAACCCCAGATCGCGCGCAAGGTCCGCGCCCAAGCCGTCCAATCCAACCTAAGCAAAGGCGCGGCGTCGAAGGCGAGCGCCGGCGGAGGCACGAGCGCCCGGAAGGCGCCGATGGCCGGCGTGAATTCCGGACGGGTCGCGAGCGCGATCCAGCCGGGCTCGCCTTCGCGCCAGGAAAGCACGGCCGGAGAGAGCCGACCGATGGCCAGCCCGGCTTCGACTTCCGCTGCGGACCATACGCCGACACTGACCCCTCGCTCGGCGAGATGGTAAGGGGCGGCGGACATGACGGCGAAAAAGTGGTGAGGAGGGCGGGACTCGAACCCGCGACCCGCAGCTTAGAAGGCTGCTGCTCTGATCCAACTGAGCTACCCCCTCGTAAAAGTGACCGTAAGACGGCCACCCCGAGCAGGCAAGCCGTCAGCCGACTAGCAGACCAGGTCTCTGAAATTGCTGAAATCCGCCGAAAGACCGCCCGGCATGCCTTTATTGATCACCGAGACGGCGTCATGGGAATGCAGGGACTCCAGGTGGGAGCAGGCGATGACGAAGTCGCGGACACGGGCGTCGCCGTCGAACTGCTCATAGACCACGCGCGCAGCGTCTTCGACGAACTTCGAATAAGCGCCGTTGAGTTCGGCGAAAGCCTGCTCGTCCTCGCGTTTGACCATCACCTGGGTCTCCGTCTGGAGACCCTTGAGGCAGAGGTCCTTCATGTCCTCGACGAAGAGGGCGCGACCCGGGGAGACCTCGGCGACGACGCGGGCCTTAGAACGCTGCGAGTGCGGGATACCGTAGGCGCTACGCTCTTCGCGGGCGTGCTCGGTCAGCTCGGCCGAGCACGGGCAGGCGGAAGAGTAGACGAAGTCGAAATGGACGTAGCGCCGGAGGCGGTCGAGATCGTCGATGGTGCCTTCGAGGACGGCGCGGTAATACTGCCAGCCTTCGAGGCCGGAGCGGAGCGACTTCTGGAGGATCGGGTAACGGAACTCGACCAAGATGCGGGCGCGGCTGCAGTCGAGGTCCTTCTTGTAGCGGATGAGGACCTCTTCGAGGAGCTCGTGCGAAAGGACGCGGTCCTTGAACTCGTAGAAGGTCCGCATGATGCGGGACATGTTGATGCCCTTGCGATCGGCCGCCAGAGAGACCGAGCCGGTGATCGTGCACTCGAGAGGGAGCGGCTTACCGTCGCGGGTGGCCACCAGCATCGGCAGATGGAAGCCCGAGATACCGACATGCTGGATCGGGACATTGGCGCCCTGGATCAGGGAGGCGTCCTTGTTCTGCATGTCCGGCAGCGTCGCGCGGTAGGCGTCGTCGGCGCGGAAATTCCGGTCGTAGCGGCGGGAGAGATCCCGGCTGCGGGGCGGATGTTCGGCTCGGCTCATGACGTGGAGGGTGGAGGAAAAGTCCGGACGGGCAAACGGTCGGACAAAAAAGCCCCCTGCGCTGGAGCCACCTGCCGGATTTGAACCGGCGACATTCTCATTACGAATGAGATGCTCTACCAGCTGAGCTAAGGTGGCGGCGCAGAGGAAGGAAGAACATGGGCGACCCGAGGCGGAAATCAAGCCTTGGCGTCAGGGGAAATGCCCTCGCCAGCGGGGAAAATTAAGGCAAAGGTGGGTCTAGCCCCATGCGAGCCGCCCTGATCGCCCGCCAGTTCGACGTCCAAGGACGGCTCGTGACCGTCGAACCCTATGGTTCGGGCAACGTCAACGACACGTACCTCGCGATCTTCCGGACGACCTTCTCGGAACAGCGCTTCATCGTGCAGCGCATCCGCAAGGCGGTCTTCCCGCAGCCGGAAGTGATCATGCAGAACATGCGCGTGCTCACCGACCATTGTCACGCCAAGCTCGAGCATGAAGCGGAAGGCGCGGATCGCATCTGGCAGCTTCCCAAGATCATCCAGACCAAGTCGGGGGAAGACTGGGTGACGGACGCCGACGGCGACCTCTGGCGCGCGATCTCCCAGATCGCCAGCGCGCAGGCCTACGAGAAAGTCCGCAACCCGGAGCACGCCCATGAGGCGGGCATCGTGCTCGGCCACTTCCACCGCATGGTCAGCGACCTGCCCGCGGAGAAGCTCGGCTACGCCCTGCCCGGCTTCCACGTCACGCCGGGCTACCTCGCGAAGATGGACGCCGCCCTCGCCACGCCCGGCGGCCAGGAGCGCCTGAACGCCTCGGTCGAAGCCAAACGCGCCGTGCGCTTCGTCGAGGCCCGTCGCGCCCGCTGCGCGGTGCTCGAAGAAGCCCGCGCCCGCGGCGACCTCGCCCTGCGCACCACGCACGGCGACCCCAAGGTCGGCAACATCATGATCGACGAGGCCACCGGCCGCGGGACGTGCATCGTCGACCTCGACACCGTGCAGCCCGGGCTGGTGCATTATGATATCGGCGACGCCACGCGCTCGGTATGCAACCCGGCCGGCGAAGATGCGCCCGAGCTGGGTTCGGTGGTCTTCGACCTCGATCTTTTCACCATGTTTTACAGGGGTTATCAGGCCCATGCGCAGGATTTCCTGAGCCCGGCCGACCACCGCCACCTGTTCGACTGCATCCACCTCATCCCGCTTGAGCTCGGGCTTCGCTTCCTGGCCGACCACCTCGCCGGCGACGTCTATTTCAAGGTCCGCTATCCCGGCCACAACCTGCGCCGGGCGCTCGTGCAGTTCAAACTCGCCGAGAGCATCGAAGCCCGCGAGCCCGCGATCCGCAAAGTGCTCGGCGAACGCTGATGCCCACCGAACTCGCCGCCTTCTCGCCGACGCTCTGGATCGCGACCGGAATCCTCGCCGCGCTCATGATCCGGGGAGCCTGGCGCGGTTATCGTCGCGGCCCGCTCCGGCAGCTCGCCGGACCTGCCGCCCTGACCATCGGCCAGCTCAGCGGCTGGCTCTTCGGCGGCGAGCTCGGCCACGCCTTGCTGCAAGGCACCGCCTACCCTTGGATGCTCCGTGGCATCACCGGCGTGGTGGGCCTCGCCTGCGTGACCGGCCTGCTCAGCTACGCGCTGCTCTGGCGCCTAGGCCGGACCCCCGAGGGCCAGGACGAAGCCGAGAGCCCCGTGCTCGGAGCCCTCGTCGGCTGTTGGACCGGCGCCCTCTACTTCCTGCTGCTGGTAGGCATCATCGCCTCGGTCGCCTCGGTCTACGATCTGCTCGCCAGCCCTGGAGCCCCCACCAATCACTGGACGGTCGCCGTGCGCGACGAGCTCTCCGCGACGCCCCTGACCCGGGACCTCAAGGACTGGTCCCCGATCCCCGACGAGCAACGGACCCTGATCCGGCAGACCCGCCGGCTGATGGCCGACCCCGAAGCCCGGCGACGCCTGATGGTTCAGCCCGAAATCCGCGCCCTGGCCGCCCACCCGACCCTGTACCAAGCCTGGGAAGACAAGAAAGTACGCGAGTTATTGAATGACAATGACTTGAGTGGATTTATTGATCACCCCAAAGTCCGGGCGGTGCTGGCGGATGAAGTCCTCCAAAAGGAAGCCGAAAAGGTGAACCTGACCAAAGTGATCGATCGGGCCCTCATGCCTCCGAAAAAGTGAGGTCCAGACGATTTTTTGGTAGTCCATGCCTAGGCTTTGCCTATGTTCAAACCTCCCTCCCCACTCCTATGAACAAGTTCTCGCTCCTCCTGGCTGCTCTCTGCGTCTCCCTGAATGCTCAGGAAGCGAAGCCGGCCGACACCAAGGCCGCCGCGCCGGCCCCTGAGGTCAAGCTCTCCGGTGGCGCCAAGTCCGAGCCGAAGGCCTACTTCGCCGAAGTCTGGGTCGGCAAGAACATCGCCGAGTGCCTCAACTTCCAGAAGAACATCCAGGTCCTAGGCCAGCAGGTCGAGGAGCTCAAGCGCCTGCAGATCTTCCTCGATAACGCCCTCACCACCCCCGAAAAGGAAGCCCGCGGCCACGACATCGCGGCCAAGACCGCCAAGCTCAAGGGCGACAACGAGTCGATGACCAAGCTCTATAACGGCTTCAGCATCGAGCGCCCCTACCAGTTCGTCGCGACCAAGGCCGTGATCGCCACCCCGATCTCCAACGAAGAATTCGCCAAGATCTCGGCCGCCAAGGACTTCAAGCCGGACACCATCATCTCCACCGGTGAGAAGAAGTTCCAGATCCGCGACACCGTCTCCGGTCAGGTCGAAGTCGAGACCTTCGGCCTCGCCCTCAAGCGCATCACCGACGCCAAGGCCCAGCTCCAGCAGCTCATCGACCTCCAGCCCAAGCTGACCAAGGACGACGACAAGAAGAAGGTCGAGAAGGCCATCAAGGAAATCCAGGACGACCTCTCCCAGAGCCTCGAAGAGTTCAAGAAGGCCCGCGGTTTCGACTTCAACGCCGAAGCCATCACCCTGCCCTCCGAAGCCCGTCTCTCCATCCAGATCACCGAGGAAGAGAAGAAGGCCATCGAAGCCAAGGCCCCGACGGCCGCCGACAAGAAGTAATTGCCCATTACCCCTACCCCGAACCCCCCCCCCAATATGTCCCCCCCCCCAACCCCCGCCGCTCCCCCCCAACCCCCCCAGGGCC
>JBKCKE010000281.1:0-3479 GCA_046301395.1 Verrucomicrobiota bacterium
GAGGTCCTCGACCTGCTCGCGGTAAGCACGATCCATGCGGCCGAGGAAGGCGCGGAAAGCCGGGATGCCGACCTCGACGCCGCCTTCATTGATTTCGTGGACGATGTCAGGGTGCAGGAGCGCGAGCAGGGCTTCGCGGTCACCGGAATTGAAGGCCTGATAATACTGAAGGATGAGCGGGTGCATGGGTTCAGGAAAGAAGGCGGAGGGGACGGGCGCCGAGCTTGGACGGGTCGGTCTCACCGGACGTCGCGCGATGGCGACGCAGCAGCGCGAGGTCGACGTCGACGGGGAGGGCGTGGTCGCCTTCGGCGCAGACCGGTGTGGAGAGATGACGAGGTTCGTCGCGGAAAGCGGCCTGCGAGGGCGCGAAAGCCGCGGCGCGGCCGACGTTCTCGTCGATGAGCACGGAGTTCGTCCGGCCGACGAGGTGACATACGCCGACGTGGCAGCCGAGTTCGACGGAGCGCGCATCGGCGCAACGCCCTACCCTTTCGACGCCGAGGATCGTCTCGGTCGCGCTCGGCACGAGCATGAGTTCGACGCCCTGTCCGCGCAGGACGGCGGCCAGCTCGGGGATCTCGACGTCGAGACAGATCACGACGACGCAACGGACGCCGCGGAAGGACCAGAGGCCGACGCCGTCGCCGCCGACGAAAGCGGATTCCCACGGCGTGAGATGCAGTTTGTCCTGATGACGGTAAGCGACGCCGTCCCAGATCGGAGCGCGGTTACGGAGCTGGCCGTCCGCACCCAGGAACGGCACGGTGCCGAGCACGACGCCCTTGTCGGCCTGCGCCAGCCGCGGAGCGAGACGGGGCGAGAGGTCGTTCCAGAAGAGCTGCGCGACGCCGCGGAGCTTGTCTTCACCTGCGACGAAAGGCTCGAGCCCCATCCAAAGGAATTCCGGCAGCACCACGAGATCCGCGCCGTCATCCCAGGCTTCGTGCACTTGCGCGCAGACCCGATCAGCGAAGGCGTCCGGCGAGGCCGCGGGGACGCCGACGTCGAAGGTCAGCAAGGCGAGGGTCAGGCGGTCCATGTCTTCGTCCAGAAGGTGAGTGTCTTGGAAGATTCCTGTTCTTCGCCGACTTCCTTCCAAGGGAAAACCGCCTGCAGCTCCGGACGGCGACGATAGCCTTGGCGCGTCCAGAAAGCGTCCAACGGCCGATGGCCAGCGGGCCGGCCCGGATGATCGGCCGGTCGGTCGACGGCGCAGAAGGCAGTCGTGCGCAGCCCGAGCCGGCGCGCATGGGCTTCGCGTCGGGCGAAGAACTCTCCGCCGAGGCCGCCGCCGCGATACTCTGGCAGCACGATGCTCTCACCCAGATACAGGACGTCATCCGTCGTCACCCCGGCGCGTTCAAACGGACCACGGAAGCCCTCGCTCTCCTCCGCCATCGGCATGCAAGTCGTCGCCCCGATCGTGCAACCGGAGCCGTCCTGAGCGAAGACCACGAGGCTGCGCGGACAGTCGAGGTAGCCGCGGAGGTATTCCCGCTCATATTTCAGATCCCCTTCGTAAAGGTAAGGAAACTCACGGAAGACCGCGATGCGCAGTCCGCCCAGCGTATCGATCCAAGGCTCCAGTTCAGGTCCGCGGACTTCGATGAGCTGGAAGGCGGACGCCATGACGAGGCTCAGAGCCGGATGCGCAGGCGGGGTGAGATCGGCGTGCCGGCGTCGCGACGCGGCGCCTTCGGCCCCTTGCCCGGCGTCTCGTCATCCTCGGCGGCCAGGGCCTCCGTGAACTCGTCAGGCATCGGCGCGACGGCCTTGAACTCGACCTTCGCGCCCTGCCAGTCGAATGAGAGCTGCGTGGACTCGGCGTGCAGGAAGAGCCGCTTGAAACCGCGGGCCGTGCCGACGGCCTTGTTGAATTCGAAGTCGCCGTAAGTGCGGTCGCCGAGGATCGGGTGGCCGTGCGCGGCGGTCTGCACGCGCAGCTGGTGCGTGCGGCCGGTGCGCGGCTCGAGGCGGATCAAGGAAAGCGGAAGCGTGCCGCCGGCGGCGCGTTGCCACTGGTAGACCGTCACCGCCGGGGCGCCCGCGCCCGTCTCCGAACGCACGCCGCCACCAGGGCCCTTGGATTTCGAAAGCTGGTCCTGCCAGGTGCCGCGCGGGGTGCGTAGGCCGCGGCCGCGAATGAGGGCCACGTATTGCTTCGAGACCTGCGAACGCGCGAACATCTTACGCACCACGTCGGCCACGCCGACGTCGAGCGAGAGCAGCAGCACGCCGCTCGTCGGCGAATCCAGTCGGTTGAGCAGGTAGACACGGCGGATGCCGCCCTGGCCGTCACGCACATGGAAGGCCTCTTCCTCGAGGGAATAGTTGCCGGCGATGAGGATGGTCCCCTTCTCCGCGACCTCGCCGGGGTTGGGATGGGAGAGGATACCGTCCGGCTTCGCGACCGCGATCAGCCCGCAGGGATGGGTGGCGACCGCGCGCACGCCGCGTCCGAAGGGGATCCAATCTGTCGGGAGCGTCATCAGCGGTAATAGAAGTTGATCGTGACGATGTCGCTCTCGCCGTACAAGGCGACCATATCCGCGCGCCAGGCGTCGTAGGGCGCCGGGGCCATCACGGCGTCCTTGCAGGCCAGCGACATCACGCGGGTGACCTCGTTACTCAGGATCGTGGCATCGGTGACGGTCCCGTCGCGATGCAGGCGGAAACGCACGGTCACGCGACCGCGGTTGACGCCTTCGAACTGGGAGCGCTCGATGATGCTCCACCAGCTCGACTGGATGGCCTCGAGCATGCGCTGGGTGTAGTCGCCGTATTGGCTGAAACGGGCGTCGATGGCGACCGCGCCGGCGCGGTTCACGCCCACGGAATTACGCAGGAGCAGGCCGGCGGTGCCGGAAGGGATCGTGGCACGGGGCCGTTCCGGGTTGGTCGGAGTGGGCGCCGGCGCCGCCTTCGGGACGGGACGAGCGGCGGCCTTGCCGGGACCGGGCGGCGGAGCGGTCTGCGGGCCCGCCATGGAAATCGCCGGGGCCGGCGTCGGCTGGGCCTGCGATTGATCGATCGAACGAGGCTTGCCCTGGGCGAGGCGGATTTCGGGCGACGTGCCGGCCGACTTCGGTAAGGCGGAGTTGGATGGCATCTTCTCGGGCACCGGCTGGGCCGCGGTCTGATTGCGCGAGGAAGTGAACGGCGCCGTCTTCGGCACGGCCTGGTTAGCCACCGGATTCGTCTCGGCGAAACGCAGCTTGGCCGGCAGACGGGCCTCGTCGATCTTCACCGGGGCGGTCAGGACCTCGATCGGACGGACGATCGCCACGACCTGACGAAAAGTATCCGGCAAGAGCCAGAGCAGGAGGAGGTGCAGGCCGAACGACGCCACCGCCGCGAAAGCCGCGGCGCGCAGGTCGATGGGATCATCGGGACGCACGCCCCGAAGTTAAGGACGACCCGGACGACTTCAAGCGTAGGACGGCGGGATTATCGGCCGCCGAACTCCTGCGTCAGCG
>JBKCKE010000282.1:0-2775 GCA_046301395.1 Verrucomicrobiota bacterium
AGTGAAATCGACCTCCAAGAAAGCCGCGCCTCAGCCGACCTTCCCCACCCCGACGGCGACGACGCAGGAAGCCCGCGTCGAGGCCCTCGGCTCACTCTGCCAGGTCCTCCTCGCCACCAACCGTTTCCTCCATGTCGACTAAGCTTCCTCACGGGCTCTGCTCCCGCCGCCACTTCATCGAAGCCGGTGGCTTCGGCCTCGGCATGCTCGGACTCGCCACCTTGCTTCGCCAGGACGGCCTCCTCGCCGCGCCCATGAAGCCATTGCTCGGCAACGAGACCTACGACCTCCTGCCCAAGCAGCCGCCGCGCCCGGCCAAGGCCAAGGCGATGATCTCCCTCTTCATGATGGGCGGGCCGTCGCAGATGGACCTCTTCGACCACAAGCCGATGCTCACGAAGTGGCACGGGCAGAAATTCCCGGGAGATAATCTCAAATACGACAACGTCGCGCAGGCTTCGGCCAAGGTGCTGGGTTCTTTCTGGAAATTCTCCCGGCACGGCAAGTGCGGGCTGGAACTCAGCGAACTCCTGCCGCGGCTCGGCACGGTCGCCGACGACATCTGCCTGATCCGCTCGATGAAGTCGGGCGTGAATAACCACCTGCAGGCGATGCTCGCCATGCAGACGGGACGCATCACGTCCGGTAACCCGACCATGGGCGCCTGGGCGACCTACGCCCTCGGCAGCGAGACCAAGGACCTGCCGGCCTACGTCGTGATGGGTCATCCGAACGGCCTGCCGACCTTCGCCAACCAGCATTGGGCTAACGGCTGGCTGCCTTCGATCTACCAAGGCACGTTCGTCCGCGCCACCGCGCCGCACATCCTCAACCTCGACCCGCCCGCCGCGCTCCAAGGCAAGCCGCAGGAACGCCAGATGGAACTCCTCCGCGCGCTGAACGCCGAACACGCGGCCAATCATCCGGGCGAGACCGACCTGCAAGCGCGCATCCAGAGCTACGAACTTGCCGGCCGCATGCAGCTGGCCGCCAAGGAGGCCTTCGACATCTCCTCCGAGCCGAAGCACGTGCTCGAACTCTACGGCATCGGCCGCAAGGAATGCGACGACTACGCCCGCCGCTGCCTCATCGCCCGCCGGCTCATCGAGCGCGGCGTGCGCTATGTGCAGGTCCTCAACCAAGGCCAGAGCTGGGACAGCCACGGCTCGATCAAGTCCGCCCTGCCCACCCTTTGCGCCGCCACCGACCGCCCGAGCGCAGCGCTCGTCGCCGACCTTAAACAGCGCGGACTCCTCGATAGCACCATCGTTCACTGGGGCGGCGAGATGGGCCGCATGCCCGTCCTCCAGAACGACGCCGGGGAAGCCAAGTGGGGCCGCGACCACAATACCTACGGCTTCAGCCAGTGGGTCGCCGGGGGCGGCTTCAAGGGCGGCCTGACCTACGGCGAGACCGACGAATGGGGCCACCACGCCGTGAAGGACGTCGTGAATCATTACGACTGGCACGCCACGATGCTCGACTGCTTCGGCTTCGAGCACGACAAGCTCACGTATAAGCGCAATGGCACTGCGCTGGCCCTGACCAACAACCAGCCCGCCCGGGTGGTCCGCGAACTCCTGGCCTAAGCCCTCAAGGGGTTGCAAAAACCCGGCGGAGGACTTGATTGAGGGGGATGGTCCGCCCCGCCCTCCTGCTCGCGCTCGCCTGGTCCGCCCTGGCCGACGCCAAGATCTCCTTCAACCGGGAGATCCGCCCGATCCTTTCGGAACAGTGCTTCTCCTGCCACGGCTTCGACGCCAAGCATCGCAAGGCCGACCTCCGCCTCGACACCCGCGAGGGCGCCCTGGCCGACAACGATGGCGTCCGCGCGATCATCCCGGGCGACCCCGCGAATTCCGAACTCTGGCAGCGCCTGCTCTCCACGGACCCGGAAGAAGTCATGCCGCCGCCCGAGGCCCACAAGCCGAAGCTGACGGCCAAGCAGAAAGAGACCCTCCGCCGCTGGATCGAAGAAGGCGCCCCTTACGAACCGCACTGGGCCTTCACCGCTCCCCAACGTCCTGCCTTGAAAGAGAAAGGTCCGGCGGCAATCGACGCCCTGATCGACAGCGGACTCAAGGAAGCCGGTCTGAAGGCTTCCGCCGAAGCGTCCCCGGATAAACTCCTGCGTCGCCTCTCGCTCGACCTCACGGGCCTGCCGCCCACGCCCGCCGAACTTGACGCGTTCCTGAAAGCCCGCGCGAAAGACCCGCAGGCCGCCTACGCCGCCGCCGTCGACCGTCTGCTGGCCTCGCCCGCGTACGGTGAACGCTGGGGACGCTGGTGGCTCGACCAGGCCCGCTACGCCGACAGCAACGGCTACTCGATCGATGCGCCCCGCAGCATCTGGAAATACCGCGACTGGGTGGTGAGCTCGCTCAACGCCGACCTGCCCTTCGACCGCTTCACGGTCGAACAGCTTGCGGGCGACCTCCTGCCCGACGCCGGCGAAAGCCAGCGCATCGCCACGGGCTTCCACCGCAACACTCCCCTCAACCAGGAAGGCGGCATCGACGTCGAGCAGTTCCGCATCGACAGCGTGATCGACCGTGTCGGCACGACGGGCACGGTCTGGCTCGGCCTCACGGTCGGTTGCGCGCAGTGCCACGACCACAAGTTCGACCCGATCACGCAGAAGGAGTTCTACCGGATGTTCGCCTTCTTCAACAACCAGGAGGAGCCGACGATGAAGGTGTCGGATCCGGCCCGCGACGAAGCCAAACTCGCGGCCGCCATCCGCGAAGCCGACCAAGCGCTCGCGACGTTCCTCGA
>JBKCKE010000283.1:0-2703 GCA_046301395.1 Verrucomicrobiota bacterium
CCCGAGGGTGCGGCCGTTCTGGAAGAAGTTCCAGCCTTGGGCCTGCTTGGGGTCGTCCATGCGGGCGATGATCGCGCCGGTGCCTTCGACCTTGTCGGCCTTGATCCAGGCGGCGGCGGAGAAGGCCTGCTTGGTGCTGAAGTTGCCGGCCTCGCCGACGACGAGGTGGGAGCCCTTCTTGAAGACGGGGGCCGGACCGGTCTTACCGTTCTTCATCCAGGCGATCGGCTCGCCGGCGGCGGTCGTGCCGGCGGGCAGGCCCTTGCCTTCGTTGAGCGCGAGACGGGCGACGAGGTCCTTGGCGGGGATGTCCGCATCGAGGTCGGCGGGCTTGGCCTTGGCGAACCACTGCTCGAAGAGGGGCGTGCCGAGTTTGCGGGCCACGGCGATCTGCTCGTTGCCCTTGGCGATCTCACCCGGGAGGGCGTTCCAGCGCGGACGGTCGGCTTCGGAGGGCAGATAGAGCACCGGGCCTTTGCCGTCCTTCACGTTGCCGTCGAGTCCGCCTTGGGTGGTGTTCCGGAAGAACGCGGCCATCGCGTAGAAGTCCTTCTGCGAGAATGGGTCGAACTTGTGGTCGTGGCACTGCGCGCAGTTGGTGGTCAGGCCAAGATAGACCCAGCCCATGGTCTGCACGCGGTCCGCGGCGTAGTTGGCGAGGTTCTCTTCGACGATCGTACCGCCTTCGTTGGTCGTCGGGTTGCAGCGCTGGAGGCCGGTGGCGATGCGCTGTTCTTCCGTCGGATTAGGCAGCAGGTCGCCGGCGAGCTGTTCGACGGTGAACTGGTCGAAGGGCTGGTTGCGGTTGAAGGACTTCACGACCCAGTCTCGGTAAGGCCACATCTCGCGGTAGGCGTCGAAGTGCAGGCCGTGCGAGTCGGCGTAGCGGGCGGCGTCGAGCCAGTAGCGGGCGCGGTGTTCGCCGTAGGCCGGCAGTGCCATCAGCTCGTCGATGAGCGCGGAGAGCTGCGCGTCGCTGAGGCGGCTGCCGTCCTTGGGCAGGTGCTTGGTCAGCAGGGTGGGCGAGGGCGGCAGGCCGGTGACGTCGAGGCTGACGCGGCGGACGAGCGTGGCGGCGTCGGCTTCGGGCGCGGGCTGGAGGCCGGCGGCGTCGAGCTTGGCGCGGACGAACCGGTCGAGGGGATTCTTGACCCAGTTGTCATCGGAAGTCTTCGGCAGCGGCGCCTTCTGCGGGGCGACGAGCGACCAGTGCGGCTGCCACGGCGCGCCCTGTTCGATCCAGCGTCGCACCAGCGCGATCTCGGCGGGCTTCAGCTTCTTGTTGGTTTCGGGCGGAGGCATGATCTCGTCCTCATCCGTGGAGAGCATGCGCTGGTAGAGGGTGCTTTGGTCGGGCTTACCCTTGATGATGGTCGGCGGCTCTTCCTTGCCCTGCTTGTCGACGCGGGTGGCGAAGAAGCCGGCTTCGGTGTCGAGACGCAGGCCGGCCTTACGGGTGCCAGGGTCCGGACCATGGCAGTGGAAGCAGTTTTCGGCGACGATCGGGCGGATGTCGCGGTTGAACTGCACGCTTTCCTCGGCCGCGAAGGAGGCGGAGGCGAGGAAGGGCAGGAGCGCCAGGAAGGGCTTACGCATGAGGAAGAGGTCGAGACTAATTAATGACACAATGGAGGGAGGGAAAGCCGGATTGGGACAATCACCACATAAGAGTGGGCGCCTCGGCGGGTTGTTCCCCGCCTAGGCGTCAAAGACCACCCTAACTGAAGCCACGTTAGCCTAAAATTCCCAGCGACGGTCTGGCCCCAAGTGGGGGGTCAGGACGATGTCGTCGAGGTCGACCGCCGCAGAACCGGCGGGCAGGTAGAGGCGGAGGATGCCCGAGGTCTGCTTGGCTTCGAGGTCCACGGTGATCGTCTGCCAGACGGCTTCACCGGAGGTCCGGTAGGGCACGGAGAGAATCTCGGGTCCGCCCGCGGCACCCAAGAGCACGATGCGCCCTTCGCCGGCCTGCGGGGCGCGGATCTTGAAGGACAGCTTGGCCTTGCCGGCGTAGGTGCCGGCGCCGACGCCGATGAAGGAGTCCGCTCCCTTGGACTCGATGTGCAGGGCTCCTTCGATCACCGAGGCCTTGCCCGCGCGGTTCTTCCAACCGCCGGGGAGGTCGTCGGGCGCCAAGGCTTTCTTCTTGGCCGGGGCCTTGGGCGCGGCTTTGCCGAAATTCGGATTCACCTTCGGAATCACCGCCTCGGTGTCCTTGAGGAAGCCGTCGATGAGTCCGTTGAGTTCCTGCGCGACCACCGGCTGCTCCTTGGCGAGGTTGCGACGCTCGCCGAGGTCGTTCTTCAGGTCGTACAGTTCGAGCTCGTCGGAGCCATCATCGCTTCGTCCGTAGAAGCGGATGAGCTTCCAGTCACCCTTGCGCACGTAGGAACCGGCGTAGAAGCCGTCCATGACGGAGTCGCGCGTGGCGTTGCCGTGCGGGAAGTGGCAGAAGACGCGGTCGCGGGGCGAAGCGCCGCCGAGGAGGGCGTCCGTCTGGTCGAGGCCGTCGACTTTCTGGTCAGGCTTGCTCGTCCCTCCGCCGGCGCGGAGCAGCGTCGGGTAGAGGTCGACCGACTGCATCAGGAAGTCGGCGGTCGCGCCGGCCTTCACCTTGCCGGGCCAGACGACGATGCCCGGCTCGCGGGTGCCGCCTTCGTAGAGCGAGGCCTTGCCGCTGCGGTAGGGCAGGTTGCTCGTCGC
>JBKCKE010000284.1:0-3185 GCA_046301395.1 Verrucomicrobiota bacterium
AACTCATGCAGCGCATGGAGCGCTTCGGGGCCAACGAACTCGCCGGCGAGCCGCGCTGGGACGACGCCCGCGCGCGTCGCGCGACCTGGCTGCGGGCCAACGCGGCCGAACAGGCCACGAAACTCGTCGCCGAGGCCGCCGAGGCCCGCGCCGGCGGCCACTGGGAAGCCTGCGCCGCCGCCTTGGGACGCACGCGCGCGCTCGAACGCGAGCATCAGCTCAACCTTTCGCCGGAACTGCTTACGCAGATGGGCGAGCTCGAGACGTGGGCCGGCGAACTCGCCACGACGGCCGAAGCCGAGGCCGCCCTCCGCGCCGCCGTCGAAGGCCTGCTCGAAGAGTGGCGCATCCTCGGCCAGGAAGCCGCGCGCGGCTCGTCGCCCGCGATCCTCATCGTGCGCCTCAGCGCCTGGCTCGACCGGGCCGCCCCTCACGCCGAGCGGCTGCCCGAAGGGCTGCTGCGCGAAGCCCGTGCGCTCCGTCAGGCCACGCGCGCCCGCCTCAATCGCCGCTACCTCCTGCTGACTTCCTCCTGGGTCGTCGGCCTGCTGGTCATCGTCGCCGTCGTCGTCGGCGTCAACCTGCAGCGCCAGCAGGAGGAAGAGGCGCTCGGACGCCTTTCCGAGGCCGCGCGCCTCGTCGAACTCCACGACCACGAAGCCGCCCTGCGGGCCTTGGACGAATTCGAACGCGAAGGCAACGCGTCGGAGATCGAACGACGGAAGGCGGAAACGCGCGCCCTCCGCGAGTCGCTCGCCAAGCAGATGACGCTCGAGCAGCAGCTCCGCGTCGAAGCCCGCCAGCTGGCGGAGGCCGGCCGTCAAGGCATCGACGACGCCAACGTCGCCGCCGTCTTCCGTCGCGCCGCCGCGTACCTCAAGTCATTGGAGGACGCCGGTTCCGCGATGCGCGAACGGCTGCGGGCCGTGCTGCCGGAACCGGAAGGCCTCTCCGCCGAGGCGCAGAATCATCTGGGCAAGCTCCGGCAGGAACTCGCCGTACGTACCGCCGCGCTGAACAAGGCCGTCAGCGAAAGCGCCCCCATCGGCGACCCCGCGGCGGCGATGGAGAACCTCGAACGGCTCCGCTCCTTGCTGAAGATCCTAGGCGAGGCGGGCGACCGCGACCTCGATTCCGCCGCCGCCGCCGCCGACCGGGGAGAGATCCGGCTCGCGGGCGACCGTAAGATCGCCGCCGCCCTCCGTTCGCTGGAAGCCGCCGGCGACCTCAGCACCTACCTCGCCGCCCTCGCCGACGCCTCGGCCAACACGGCCGGCGAGAAGACCGACCTCGGCGCCCGCGCCTCGTTCGTCTTCACGCGCGCCTCTACCCTGCAGGCCCTGCCCCGCCCGGTCCTCGCGCCGCGCGTCGCCGCGATGTGGGACGCCGCCGTGACCGCCGACCCGAAAGGCGTCTTCCAGGAAGCCGCGCGGACCGAGACCGAGAAGAGCCTGCTGCGCCGTATCTCGGACACCTCGCTCGCGGACAGCCTCCAGCGCGCGACGCTCAGCCTCTACTCCGTCCGCGGCGTCACGTCCGGCCGCTCGGTCTACGTGGTCGGTCCGATCGCCGAGACCAAGCTCGCCTTCACCGACGGTGCCGAATTCTCCCAGAAGGCGAAGGAGCTGACCCGCGACGGCGCCGTGGTCGAAGGCGTCTGGCGCCGCCGGGAATTCAACAACGGCCTCCGCAACGGCGAAGAACTCACCTCGCTCGCCCCGATCCCGGAACTCGATTTCATCCGGCAGGTTATCCGCTTCCAGGACGCGCGCACCGGCCAGCTGCTCGAGCCTCCGCTGCGCACCATGGAACGCATCCGCCGCAGCGACTCGCCCTACCCCGAACTGCGCGCGTTCCAGCTCCAGGAACTCTACCGGCTCGCCGCGGGCCGCCCCGACGTCTGGGGCCTGCTCTTCTCGCCGAGCGCGCAGCGCGACGCCGAGCAGCTGCGCCGCATCACCCAGAACGCGCTCGAGCCCTACGATTACCTCTTCCGCGACAAGTGGGCCGACGTGAAGGCCGAACTCCGCGCCTTCCTGGTCCCGCAAGGCGGCGCCGGCTACGCCGAAGAAGCCCGCTTCTGGCGCGCGACCTTCGCGCAACTGCGCACCCGCAGACTGGTCTTCGCCGGCATGGTCGGCCGCGACGGCACGCCCCGCCTGCGGGAAGCGACGAAGGGCAGCGCTCTCTACGGCCTCGACAGCGAAGGCAAGGTCGCGGTGCTCTTCCGCGTCGGCGACGACGGCCTGCCGAAGCGTATCGCCGACGCCGCGCCGCTCTCGCCGCTCCTGCGTTATCCCGGCCTCGTCTCCGAAGCGGCCCAGGCCGCCGGCATCCCCAAAGGACTGAACCCGCCCGACGGCGGCTGGGAGACCCTGCTCCAAGGGCGCGACCTCTGAACATGGCCCCGACGAACGCATTCCGACTCCGCTGGAAAGGCGCCGTGACCGGCCCCTTCCCGCTCGCCCGCGTGCAGGAACTCCTCCGGGCCGGCGAGATCAGCCTGCTCCACAACATCGAAGTCGACGGCGGCTGGATGACGCTGCGTGATTACCTCCGCGGAGCCGGCCTGACGCGCGTGATCTCGCCCTCCGCCGAAGCCACGCCCGGCGACCAACCGCCGCCCCCGCCCGGCTTCACGCCGCACGACGGCGCCGGGCTCCTGCCCGACGTCGGCCGCTCCGTCGCGGGCGAGAACCTCGAGCGCACGGTACGCGCCGGCTACCTCTGGTGCGGCTCGACCTTCCTGCTCCCGCCGCTCTTCGCACTGGCGGTCTATGGCTGGCACGTGGTCTCACCGGAGACTCCGCCGATCTCCCTCTTCATCCTGCTGACGTTCACCACGGCGGTCGGTTGCTTCCTGCCCGTCGCGTTCGTGCGCCGGATCGGCCAGACCCTCGACCAGGAAGGCCTGGCGGAAATCCGCCAGACCCAGTCCGGCCTCGCCTTGGCTTTGGCCTGCCTAGGCCTGCTTCTGTGGCTCTGGTGCTTCTGGATCATCGTCCACCCGCGCCCCTGAAACCTCAATCGGCTTGACGAAGCCGAGGGGCTGGGCTGGACTGACCGAACTCGGTTTTCGGTAGTGTAGCTCAGTTGGTTAGAGCGAGGGACTCATAAGCCCTAGGTCGGCAGTTCGATCCTGCCCACTACCACCACCGGGTGATGCTTTACCCCCTCAGGCCTTC
>JBKCKE010000285.1:0-3559 GCA_046301395.1 Verrucomicrobiota bacterium
ATCTGGGTGATCCGACGATGCCTTGGTTGGCCGCGGAGGTCGCGCTCTTGCGCGAACGTCTCACCAGAGGATGGCCGAACCTCGGTGTCTGCCTAGGTATGCAGCTGATGGCCCATGCCGCTGGCGCCAAGGTGGCAACCATGAAGGATGCGGCCGGCGCCTGTGTTCGTGAAGTGGGCTGGGGGCGGCTGGATTTCCATGGCACGGATACGATCACGCGCGGCCTACCGGCGAGCATCGAGGTCCTGCACTGGCACGGCGATGCCTGTGAACTCCCCGAAGGCGCAATCTTGCTCGCCTCGACGAAGGTCTGTCCGGTGCAGATGTTCCGTCTCGGACGCTCGGTCGGCATGCAGTTCCACCCTGAGGTCGACGGACCGATGGCCGCGCTCTGGGCCGAAGAGGACGCCGATTTCGTCCTGGGAGCCAATGGCCCGGGAGGCGTGGCCGCCTTGCAGGCCGGCTCAGCCTCGGCCGCGACGCGTAGCCTGGCGTATCGCCGCCGGCTGCTGGCGCAGGTCGTCGAAGCAGTGACGGCTTGAAGGTGGGCAGAAGGGTGGTTGCATCGGGTTACGCCCCGTCATGAAGCCCCTGCTCGCCCTGTTGAGTCTCACCTATGTCTTGGTCGCCGCCGAGCCGCCGAAGGGCGAGCCCACGAACGCCAAGGAGGCCGCCGCGCAGGTGGCCGCCAAGAAGGCCGCGCAGGACAAGGTCGTCGACGAGAAGTATCAGGGTTGGGTGGCGACGCTTTCGCCCGAGGCGCAGGCGTGGGAAAAGGTCCTGCAATCCCAGCTCGGTAATTTCTACCTCCCGCTGCACAAGCGCGACAAGGTCGCCGGCAAGTCCAACGCCTGGGACTTCGTGCAGGATGATCCGAAGCTGCCCCGGGTGCTGCTCATCGGTGACTCGGTCTCCCGCGGTTACACCCAGCCGACGCGGTTGGCGCTTGCCGGTAAGGCCAATGTCCATCGCGCTCCGGCCAACTGTGGTCCGACCGCCTCCGGGCTCAAGAATCTCGACGTGTGGCTGGGCGCAGGGAAGTGGGACGTCATCCACTTCAATTTCGGCATCCATGACCGCGCCACGCCGGCGGCCGACTACGTGAAGCGACTCGAGGAGATCGTCACCCGCCTCGAGAAGACCGGGGCGAAGCTCATCTGGGCCAGCACCACGCCCATCCCGGATAATCCGGCACAGAAGCAGACCGCGCAGTCGGTCGTCGAGAAGAACGCCTTGGCCGCCGAGGTCATGGCGAAGCACGGTATCCCCACCGACGACTTGTTCGGCGCGATGACGTCCCGGCTGAAGGAATTCCAGCCCCCGCTCGACGTCCACTTCACCGGCGCCGGTTATGATTTCCTGGGCGCCAAGGTCGGTGAGTCGGTCCTCTCCCGCCTCGCTCGCTGAGCCATGAGCAACCCCTCCCTGCGAATCGCCCGCGCCGGTAAGGAGATCGGCGTCCACGCTCTGGAGGAGGTCCGTCGTCGGTTGGCGGCCGGCGAACTCTTCGCGACGGATCATTACTGGATGCCGGGTATGGCGGCTTGGCAGACTTTGGCGCAACTCCCGGGTCCCGTGCGGCGTCTGCCTTTCCCGCGCCCTCTCGAGAAAGAAGCAGGCTTCGTTGATGGCCTCCTGGGCCGTCAAGACTCCCACTCGGGCCTGATTCGGCTATGGGACCTGCTCGCCAGCGCACCCCAGGAATGCTTCGTGGACGAAGCCGCCCTCGCGGCTATCGACGCCGAAGTCGGCTACGTCGTCCGTAAGCGCTGCCGCAAGGAACTGAAGGCCTGGTATCGTCAGGCCGTCGAAGCGTATCTCTCGGACCGTTATTTCGCACCCGAGGAGAAGGATAATCTCAAGAACCTCGAGCGGACCTTCGGCCTGACCTCGGCGGAGACCTTGGAGCTCCATGGCGACGCCTTCGCGAGCTACTTCAACATCGGCTTCCAGACCTGCATGCTGCGGGACATCCCGTTGGAGGAGAAGGGGCGGGAGATCGCGCTGCTGACGCGCCTCGTGCCGCTGCCGGCGGCCCAGATCGCGGAGATCCAGAAGCCCGTGCTCTCGCGGTATTTCGATCAGCGCGCCGCGGCCATCGCCCAGCAGGACGACGGCGATGAGATCATGGAGCCGGGTGCGGTCGATGGCCTATTGGCCGAGGCCCGCCAACTGGGCGTGGATCTGCCTTCGATGCTCCCCGTGCTTACCGATCGATTGCGCGCGGGGAAGCAGATCTGGTCGTTGTACCGCGCGCCGTTGCGCGAAGTGCCGTGCGACCTCGACCTTGGCTCCGAGGGCTGTTTCTGGACTCGCGAAGTGGACTTCGCCCAGAACAAGCGGGTCACCGTCCGCCGCAGCTACGGCGGCTTCGGCACGAGCATCAAGATCTGGGGGCCG
Source organism: Verrucomicrobiota bacterium (assembly GCA_046301395.1). Classification (GTDB taxonomy): domain Bacteria; phylum Verrucomicrobiota; class Verrucomicrobiia; order Opitutales; family UBA953; genus UBA953. Next base: position 2,401 of record JBKCKE010000285.1, read on the forward strand.
ATCCGCTATCGTTCCGGCTCCTACGACGTCGAGCGTCAGACCGAGGACCAGGTCGTCAAGGTGGATACCGGCACGCTCGTCTTCACCTCCAAGCGGGTGATCTTCACCGGCAGCCGGAAGAGCTTCAATTTCAAGCTCACCAAGGTGCTGGACGTGACTTCCTACGCCAACGCCCTCGTCGTCGACAAGGACACCGGCGGTGACGCCATCTTCTTCTTCCCTGCGGGCCAGGCCGAAGCCGCCGTCATCCTGCGCCGGCTCGTGAAGCAGGCCAAAGGCTGAGCCGGCTCAGTTGTGGAGCGGCGAGGCCTTCTGACTGAGGGCCAGCTGGAACTGGCTCAGGCAGCGGCGTTCGGGCGAGCTATCGATGACCGCGAAAGTCACCCGGCGGAAGGCGCCTTTGAACGGCCCTTGCAGGGCTTGGCGGAAGAGGTCGGCGATGAGGGCCGGGTCGTTCGCAAAGTTGCCGCAGCCCCAGGCGCCGAGCACCAAGGCGTCGTGTCCGTTCGCCTGGGCGGCGGCGAGGACCTTCACGATGCGGGCGCCCATCGCGCCGACGATCTTCGGCTGATCCAGCGGAGCCACGTCGCGGGCATCGCAGGCGGCCGCGGAGAGGAACGCGACCTTGAAGGGTTCCTCGAGCAGCTGATGGTCGTCGCCGCGGAAGACCGGCACGTCGGGCGAATAGATCATCGCGTCGGAGCGGAGCGCGTTGGCCTGATGGAGGTGGAACGCGTACATCGGTCCGCCCGCCTGGCAGGCGAAGAGGGCGGTGGAGCGACAGTGGTATTCCTCCTGCGCGCGTTCGCCGGCGAGGAAGCCGCCGCCGGGCACGGTCGGCGAGGCGAAGTTGAGGACCACCGTGCGGAGGCCGGCGTCGTGATGGCGGCGGGCGACCGACAAGGAAGTCGCCTCGGTCACGTCGATGACCGTGGCGTGGTCTCCGGTCCGGGGGAAGGTGTGGCGGTGGTCGGGCGGGAGGTGCGTCGTCCGGGCGACGGCCGAAGCGATGTCGGTGGCGATGTCCACCTGCCGGCTGGTGGGCGAGGCGTAAAGGCCCAGCTCGATGATCTGCATGGCCTCGCGCCCCATTTTATTAGCGAATTCTCGTGGAATCTTGGGGTCGAAGGGCATGGGCGGCGAGGGTCACAGGATGGGC
>JBKCKE010000286.1:0-3340 GCA_046301395.1 Verrucomicrobiota bacterium
CGACCGCGGCATCGCCTGCATCCTGAAGTGTCAGATCGTCGTCGAGGGACAGCCGACCGTGTGGTGCGCCCAGCACGACGAGAAGACCTTCGCGCCGGCCAAGGCACGTTCCTACGAACTCCCCTCCTTCAGCGGCAGCGAATCCGTCGGTATCGTCCGACTGCTGATGAGCCTCGAGAATCCGTCGGCTGAAATCCGTGCTTCGATCGAAGGCGCCGTCACCTGGTTCGAAGCCCATCGCCTCAAGGGCCAGCGGCTTAAGACGACCAAGACGCTGCTCGGCGGCAGTGACCTGGAGATGGTGCCTGATCCGGCCGCGCCCGACCTCTGGGCGCGCTTTTACGATCTCAAGACCGGCGCCCCCTACGTCTGCGACCGTGACGGCGTCCCCAAGCCCAAGCTGGCCGATATCGGCCATGAGCGCCGCAATGGGTACAGCTGGTTTGGCGAATACCCCCGGGACCTGCTGGCCAAGGACTACCCGGCTTGGAAGAAGAAGCTGAAGTAAGCGGCTAAGAAGGCTGGAGGGGAACTTTCGACCACGGCTTGCAGTCTCAATCGAAAGCACTCATAAAGAGGGCTCCCCGATGTCTTTGCGTCTGCTCAGTCTGTCCGCCTGCCTGTTGGCCTCGTCCGGCGCCGCCCTCTCGGCCGCTGCCGACGACTTGGCGGAGAAGGCCGTGACCCTCCTGGACGAGCGTTGCTTTAAGTGCCACAGCCACTCCGCCGGCAAGAACAAGGGCGGCCTGGTCATGGACAGCCTCGCTGGCCTGACCACCGGAGGCGACGCCGGCGCGGCCCTCGTCCCCGGCGACCCGGACGCCAGCCTCTTCCTCAAAAACATCCTGTCGTCCGATCCCGACGAGATGATGCCCCCGAAGGGCGAACGCCTCACGAAGGAAGAAGTCAGCCTGCTCCAAGCTTGGGTGAAGTCCGGCGCCGCCTGGCCGAAGAGTCGCACCAAGGCGCCCGTCGCCGGCCGCTACCTGCCGGGCACCATCGGCGAGAAGGAGAAAGCCTGGTGGGCCTACCAGCCGATCAAGCGCGCCGAACTCCCGGCCGGCGCCAGCGCGCACCCGGTCGATCGTTTCATCGACGCCCGCCTCGCCAAGGAAGGCCTCACGCCCTCCGGCGAAGCCGAGCGCGCCGTGCTCATCCGGCGCGTCACCTTCGACCTGACCGGCCTCCCGCCCACGCCCGAAGAGGTCGCCGCGTTCGTCCAAGACCAGGATCCGAAGGCCTACGACAAACTCGTCGACCGCCTGCTCGCCTCCCCTGCCTACGGCCAGCGCATGGCCCGCGCGTGGCTCGACCTCGTGCGCTATGCCGACAGCGACGGCTTCCGCATCGACGACTTCCGTCCCACCGCGTGGCGCTACCGCGATTACGTCATCAAGGCCTATAACGACAACAAGCCCTACGACCGCTTCGTGCAGGAGCAGATCGCCGGCGACGAACTCTTCCCCGGCGACCCCGACGCGCTCACGGCCCTTGGCTACCTCCGCCACTGGATCTACGAATACAACAACCGCGACGCCCGTGGCCAGTGGGAGAACATCCTGAACGACATCACCGACACCACCGGCGACGTCTTCCTCGGCGCCGGCATGCAGTGCGCGCGCTGCCACGACCACAAGTTCGACCCGATCCTGCAGCGCGACTACTACGCCCTCCGCAGCTTCTTCAACAACACCGTGCCCGTCGAGGACCGCATCGCTTGGACCGAAGCCCAGGCCGCCGAGCACGCCCGCCAGCGGGCGAAGTGGGAAGCGGAGACCAAGGCGATCCGTGACGAGATCGCCGCGCTCGAACTGAAGTATCGCGAGACGGCGACCCGCAAGGCCGTCGAGATCTTCCCCGACGACGTCCAGGAGATGATCAATAAGCCGGCGGCGCAACGCACGCCCTACGAAGAGCAGGTCGCCGCCCTCGCCTGGCGCCAGGTCGATTACGAGTACAACCGTCTTGACCGCTCCATCAAGGGCGAGGCCAGCGTGAAGCACGCCGACCTGAAACGTAAGCTCGCCGAACACGACAAACTCAAGCCGGTCGAACCGCCTTACGTCCTGGCCGTCCGCGAGACCGGCGCCCAAGGCCTCGACGCCGTCATCCCGAAGAAGAACACCGTCGTCCCGCCGGCCTTCCTCACCGTCCTCAGCTCTCAGTACCCTGCCCCGCCCGCGTCGATCAAGCCCGTGGCCGACGGCAGCTCCACTGGCCGCCGCGCCACGCTCGCCCGGTGGTTGACCGACAAGTCCAACCCCTTCACCGCGCGCCTGGCGATGAACCGCCTCTGGCAGCTGTGCTTCCGCCGCGGCCTCACGCCCTACGCCAGCGACTTCGGCAACCTCGGCGAACCGCCCACGCACCCCGAACTGCTCGACTGGCTCGCCGATGAGTTCATGGCCAAGGGCTGGGACCAGAAGACGATGACGCGCCTGCTCGTGACGAGCGCGGCCTACCGCCGCTCGAGCCAGCACGCGGACGTCGCGCGCGGCCAGCTCAAGGACCCGCAGAACACCCTGCTCTGGCGCTTCCAGCCGCAGCGCCTCGAAGCCGAGCAGATCCGCGACGCGCTCTACGCCGCCTGCGGTGAGCTGAAGGCCGAGAAGCAGGCCGGACCCAGCGTGATCTACGGCGAGCCGGTGCGCAGCATCTTCACGCGCATCATGCGCAACAACCGCGACCCGCTCGCCGATATCTTCGACGCCCCGCAGTGGTTCAGCAGCGCGTCCTCGCGCGACGTGACCACCACGCCCATCCAGTCGCTCCTGTTGCTCAACAGCCCGTTCATGCTGAAGCGCAGCGAGACCCTCGCCCGCCGCGTGACCGCCGACGCCCCGGGCGACGAGGCCGCGCAGGTCCGTCGCCTCTACCAGCTCCTCTACGCCCGCGCGCCTTCCGCCGCCGAAGCCAAGCGCGCCGACGCTTTCCTGCAGGAAGTCCGCGGCCAAAGCACCACCGCCGTCGTCACCGCGGCCATCGCCCGCGACTTCCAGCCGGAGAAGGTCCCGTTCCGCGACGGCCAAGGCGCGCAGTTCGCCGCCGGCCATCGCCGCCCCTTCTTCGCCCCGGGCGCCAAGGAGAACGACCTCGCCGCCGGCTTCACCATCGAAGCGGTCGTCGTACCCCGCTCGATCAGCGAAGGCGGCGCCGTGCGCGTGATCGCGGCGCAGACGGGCAAGGACAAGGCCGACGGCTACTGGCAATTCGGCGTCACGGGTCAGAAATCCCGTCGCGCCCCGAAAGTCCTCGTGCTCCAGGCCTACGGCCCGCTCCTCGGCGGGACCTTCGGCGAGGCGGTCGCCTTCTCCAACCTGCGCATCGACCTCAACAAGGC
>JBKCKE010000287.1:0-3551 GCA_046301395.1 Verrucomicrobiota bacterium
GTCCGTCGGTGCTGCCGGTCGTGTCGGGGAGCAGCCGGTCGGCGAAACGCGCGAGCAGTTCGGCCCGACGCGCGTCGTCGATCAGGAACTTATGTTCGAACCGCGCGGCGATCTCCATGTCAGTTGATGCGCGTGAGGGTCAGCGCATTGCGGTCGAACCAGGCCTCGCCCGCCTCGGCGCGCAGTTCGAGCACGAGCACCGGATCGACTTCGGTGACGGAGAATTCGACGGAGATCTGGCGCCAGCTGTTCGTTCCGGCGAGGGCGGGCACGCCGTTGAGTCCGGAGATCCGGAGCCGCAGCCCCCGCTCATTCTCTTCCTTGCCCGCGATGACGCCCGTGGTCTTGACCATGCCGGTCAGGCGATAGCGCCCGGGACCGGTCGCGAACGGCAGGCGGAAGTCCCCGCCTTTCTTCAGGCCGGCCTTCACGTGGAAGCAGTTGCGTCCGTCCATGTCCTGCTCGTCCGCCTCCTTCTCGTCGGCGTTCCGCTCCCAGGCGTACTTGCCGAGGCTGGCCTTGCCGCCCAGTGAGCGCAGCTGCGCGACGTCCTCGAGCTGGATGCGGACCGCATCGAGGCGGCTTTTCACCCGGCTGGCGGCATCCTTGCCGCGCTGCTCGAAGCGCTTGGCCTCCTCGGTGTCGAAGCGGGTGAGCTTGGCTTTGGCATTGGCGGCCAGTTCCAGGATCCGCTTCGGCCAGTCGAAAGTCCGGAAGTTCTTCTCGTAGACGGCGAAGAACTGCGTCCGGTAGCGTTCGCGCATCGCGCGGTCGCCGAGCAGGGCGTTGGGCACCAGCGCGCCGGGCTGACGGAACACGTACCAGCGATCGTCGCCGAAGACCTGGTCCATGCCATGGAGCATGAAGGTGAACTTGCCGGAAGCGGGGTCCTCGTAGAACCGGTAGTTGTTACGGTTGAAGGAATACCCGTCCCAGTGGCAGAGGATCTGCTCGAGCGCCAGGTGCCGGAAGTACGCGTCCACGTCCAGGATGCGTTCCATCCGTTGGAGGCGCAGCCCCGGCACGCTTTCCTTCGTGGCGCCGATCAGCTCCGTCAGCCGGACCTTCTCGTCCGGATCGCCTTGGTCGACCTCGATCGGCCCGTCGATCTCGTTGACGAACCCACCGTCGTAAAGGTGGCCCTTGGTGTCCTTGAAGAAGTAGGCCAGGAATTCGGTGTTGAAGCCTTCCTTGAGCACGTAGGTCCCGAGCCGCTTGCCGTTGAGGACGACGAAGGCGTGCGTGCAGCGGGAGGCCGGCACACCGGCGCGGCGGGCCATCTCGCCGGCGACCATCTCGAGCAGCATCGTCCCGTCCTGCGCGCAGTTGTTGAGCTGGAACTTGGAGAGCCCCCGGAACTCCTGGCCTTTCTTGGACTTCGCGGTACGAAGCGAGAAGCCGGGGCGGTCTTCGGTGATCTGGCGGAAGCTGCCGGCGGAGCCCTTGAGCTTGATCGAGCACTTCTCGAGGGTGACGCCGCCGGGCTCGGTGATGGTCAGCGTGACGTAGTCGCGCGGATTCTTGGCGAGCTTGTCGATGTTCTCCTGGGAGATGGTCAGCTCCAGTTTCGGGATGACGCCGGCGAAGAGGGCGTCGGGCGCGACATTGACGACCGGGGGCTTCGGGACGATCAGCGGCGGCAGGTTCTGGGCGTGCGCCGCGGCGAGGCCGACGAAGAGAAGGGGGAGGAGCAGACGTGAAGTAACCACAGGCGGCGGGGTAGGCTCACTGTGCCATCGTCGCCGGGCGGAGGCAACCGGATAGGCTTAGGGTAAATATGAGAGTATCGAGTATGGAGTATCGAGTATCGGGGGAATGCTTGCCCCGACGTAGGGGCAGCACCGCGTGCTGACCTAGGTGTCTCGGGTAGGGATGCGATGACATCGCATCCGTTCGGACCCTGGGCGGACGCGATGTCATCGCGTCCCTACCTCAAGGCCCGCCCTACCCGAACAGCAGGCCGACGCTTTCCGTCAGGCCGCCGGGGCGCGAGCGCCGGAGCCAGACGGTTTCATATTCCTGCTTAAGCTTGGCCTGTTCTGCGGCGGAGACGGGCTGGCCGGTCGCGCGACGCAGGCCGGCGCCGGCGAGGCGCGCACCGAGCGAGAGTTCCGTACGGAGGGTCGCGTCGGCGATCTTGGCCACGAGCGCCTCGGCTTCGGCGAGGTGCGCCTGCGAGGCGGCGATCTCCGCCGGCGTGACGCCGTCGGTGAACTTCGTGAGGGCGTCGGGCTTGGCGGTGAGGAAATCCCAGGTGAGGCTCTTGTTGCGGTTCGCCTTGGCGATCCGGCCGTCGAGCATGCCGAGCTGATGCAGCGCCGCGGCGACGGCCTGTCCGTCGGCGTCGCTCAGTCCGCCGAGGATCGCGCAGCCCGCGGCGAAGTCGGTCTTGGCGTTCGCGGCGAAACCCCAGGCCTGCGCGAGGCCCGCCGCCATCGGCAGCCAGGCGGTCGGCCACGGCTGGTGATGACCGTTGTCGCCCCAAGTGGTGAGCAGGATGCCGCGCGCTTCGTAGCGGACGGCCGCGCCGACGGCTTCGGCCTGATTGGTCAGCGCGTTGTCGAGGCGGCCGGTGAAGCTCTGCCACGCGCTCGTGCCCGGGGCGACGAGGTAGTGGCGGCCGAGTTCGCGGAGGCGTCCGCATTGCTCCTTGAAGGGATGGCCGGCGTCGTAACCCCACACGACCGGCACGGCGTCGGCCGGGGCGTCCTGCGCGAGCGCGAGGTCCTCGAGGAGGATGTCGCCCCAGAACTGCGGGGTGTGTCCGCGCGCCGTGGCCAGCTCGCACAGCTGCTTCAGGTGATCGAGATAGACGCGGTGCTTCCCGCGTTCGGCGACGGCCTGCTTGCTGAAGCCTTGGCCGAGTTCCCACGGTTCGTCGCCGCCGATGTTCACCTGGCGGCTGCGGAAGTTCGGCAGGGTGTCGTCGAGGAGTCCCGCCACGAAATCGAGCGATCCTTGGTCAGGTCGCAGTGTGCCGGGGAACTCCTTGAACTGTCCGGTCAGCGGATGGATCCAGCCTTCGGGACATTCGGCCATCGCGCGATAACGCGGGTGACGCAGCCAGCGCTCCATGTGACCGAAGGTGTTCAGGTTCGGCACCAGTTCGATACCGAGCGCCGCGCAGGCGTCGTCGAGCTCGCGGATCTCCGTCGGCGTCAGCGGGGAGGCGTCCTTCCAGGCGTCTTCGTGCCCGCGGAAGGCGAAGGTGTGTTCGACGTAGAGCTGGAGCTGGTTGACGCGCAGGCGGCCCAGCGCGCGGATGAGCGCGAGGAGCTCGGCTTGCGTCGGCACGCGCGTGCGTGAGACATCGAGCATGAAGCCGCGCACGGGCAGGTCCGGCGAGTCGGTGATCTCGAGGTGCGGGAGCTCGTCGGGATATTGCGCGGCGATCTGGCGGAGCGTCTGGGCGCCGTAGAGGACGCCGTGCGCGTCGCCGGCGTTGAGGCGTACCCCGCTCGCGAGGATTTCGATGTGGTAGCCTTCGGCGCCGCGTTCCGGCTTATGGACGATCCGGCAGGCGCCTTCCGTCGGCTGGGTCAGGGCCGCCC
>JBKCKE010000288.1:0-2472 GCA_046301395.1 Verrucomicrobiota bacterium
GCACGACCCTCTTCGTCACCGCCCGCACCGGAGCCTACTTGGTCAAGTCCAAGACCCCGGGCGAAGGTTTTGGGAAGTAAAGCGAAGTAGGGCGGAAACACATTTCAGGTCTCAGGTCTCAGCCATCGGGTATCAGGTACGGGTTTTCGGGTGCGGGTACGGGTTCAGGACCCGAACCTGAACCTGATGCTGAACACCTGCGCCCGGGACCTGACGCCCGAGACCCAGGACCTGAAAATGCACCTTCCCCACCCGAGAATCGGCATCTCACCCTAACGCCACTTTTGCACCTTTGCACTTACTCATCCCTCATCGTCCATCCACCATCTCCCATCCTTATGAACCTCCTCCGCCTTCTTCCGCTCCTGGCCGCGGCTTCGCTTTCCGCCGCGTCCGTCTCGACCTTCGCCGGTAACGGTGAGAAGGGTTACTCCGGCGATGGCGGTCCCGCCACAGCAGCCAAGATGGACAACCCCTTCGGAGTGGTCCGCGGTCCGGACGGCGCCATCTGGTATTGCGAATACACCGGCCAGCGTATCCGTCGCGTCGACAAGGACGGCAAGATCACGCTGATCGCCGGCACGGGCAAGGCGGGCTACACGGGCGACGGCGGCCCCGCCACAGCAGCAACCTTTAATCTCCCCCACGAGCTCCGCTTCGGTCCCAAGCGCGGCAATCTCTTCGTCGTGGACATGCAGAACCACGCGGTCCGTAAGATCGATGCGAAGACCGGCGTCATCACGACGGTCGTCGGCACCGGCAAACCCGGCTACTCCGGCGACGGCGGACCCGCCGACCAGGCTCAGCTGAAGCAGCCGCATAGCATCCAGTTCGACGCGAACGGCGACCTCTTCATCTGCGACATCGGTAACAACGTCATCCGCAAGGTCGACATGAAGACCAAGCGTATCAGCACCATCGCCGGCACGGGCAAGTCCGGCGTCACCCCCGATGGCGCCCCGGTCAAAGGCACGCCGCTCAAAGGACCGCGCTCGATCGACTTCGATGCGGCCGGCAACCTCTGGGTCTGCACCCGCGAGGGCAACCAGGTCTTCAAGCTCGACCTCAAGAACGACAAGATCACGCACATCGCGGGCACGGGCAAGAAGGGCTTCACCGGCAATGGCGGCCCCGCCAAGCTCGCCACCCTCAGCGGACCGAAAGGCGTGGCTATCGACGCCCAAGGCAACGCGTGGCTGGTCGACACCGAATCCCATTCGATCCGCATGGTCGACGCCAAGACGGGTAACCTCGAACTCATGATCGGCACCGGCGCCAAGCATGACGGCCCCGATGGCGACCCTCTCAAGTGCGGCCTAGCCCGTCCGCATGGCATCTGGGTCGACGCCGACGGCAGCGTCTTCGTCGGTGATTCGGAGAACCACCGCGTACGCGTCCTGAAGAAGTAAGCCCGTGACGCTCAGCCGCCGCTCACTGCTCAAGCACGCGCTCCTCGCCGGAGCCTGGTATGGCGCGGTCGGACGGTCCTTCGCGCAGGCTTCGTCGCCCGAAGTCCTCGGCCAAGGCGACTTCAAGTATCGCGTCGTCCCCGGTTGGGGCGTGCTCGACGAAAAGACGCCCGTCAATGACTGCCACGGCCTCGCCCGCACGGCCGACGGGCACATCGTCCTCCTGACCAACCACGTCGCCAACAACGTCATCTTCTACGACGAAGCCGGCAAACTGGCGCACAAGTGGACGGGGCCGAAGTTCCCCGGCGCGCATGGACTCTCGCTCGTGCCTTACCAAAAGAAATCCGCGCTCTTCATCACCGACCTCAGTCTGCACACGGTCACCCGCTTCGCCCTCTCGGGCGAACAGCTCGGCGAGTGGCGCCTGCCCGCCAACACCGGCAAATACGCCAAGGAGACCGACTACCGTCCTTCCTGGACGCTGCATCGGGCCGATGGCGAGTTCTACGTCCTCGATGGCTACGGCAAGGACTACATCCTGCACTACGCCGCGGATGGCTCGTTCAAGCGCCTCCTTGGCGGAGCCGAGGGCGGCATCGTCCATTGGGGACCGCATGGCGGCATGATCGACACAGCGGCCGACGGCGCCGAGACGCTGCTCATCGCGATGAGCGATCAGCAATACCTCCTGCGCCTCGACCTCGACGGCAAGAAACTCGGCCAGACCGACCTCCCCGGCGGCAACCCCCGCCAGATCCGCCGCTTCGGCCAGCACTACGTCGTGGCCCACCTCGCCGACAACTGGCCCAAGGACCGCAGCAGCCGCGGCTTCCTGTCCATTCTCGATGCGAACCTGCGCGTCGTCGCGAACATCGCCGGCTCCGCGCCGGAGTACGACACCTCCGGCAAGGTCCGGCCGATGAAACACTCCGCCGAAGTCTTCATGCACCCGCACGACGTCCTGGCGAACCCCGATGGTTCGCTGGTCGTAGCGCAGTTCGCGTCCGGCAAGACCTACCCGCTCAAGCTCGAGCGGATCTGAGTCCGCTCAGTGCTTCCA
>JBKCKE010000289.1:0-6262 GCA_046301395.1 Verrucomicrobiota bacterium
CTCGCTCCGACGAACCTGCAAGAACTCCGCCGACTCCTCGCGGACAAGGACGTGGTCCTGCTCGGCTCGGGCATGGGCGAGAAAGCGGTGAAGCTCATCGGGGCGATCGCCGCCGCGGCCAAGTCGGCCCTCGTCCTCGACGCGGATGCGCTCCGTCCGGAGGTCATCAAGGCCTCTTCGGGTACGATGGTCCGCGTGCTCCTGCCGCACGCCGGCGAATTCAAACGCCTCAGCGGTCGCGTCGCGTCGGTGGCCGCGGCCCGCGCCTACGCCCGCCGCACGAAGACCATCGTCGTGCTCAAAGGCCCGCTGACCTGCGTCACCGACGGACTGCGCGTGCTTCACATCCCCTTCGGCGGACCGGTGCTCGCCCGTGGCGGCTCCGGCGACCTCCTCGCGGGCATCGTCGCCTCGGTGCTGGCTCGCCGTTCCGAACTCGGCCAGACGGCCTTCGACACGGTGGTGCTGGCGACGACCTGGCATGCGCGGGCCGCCGACTGGCTGAGGGATAACCACGGGGAGGAAGCGGTGAGGACCACCGAGCTCCTCGCTGGGCTTTCCCCGGTCTTGCGCGGCTGAACCGGGCTGGCTGGCTGGCGGGATGCAGCCGATTCCGACCGACCCTCTCGCGCAACGCGTCCTGCTCAATGGCCTCAAGGGCGTCGGTCCGGTCACGGTCCGGCGGCTGCGCGAAGCCTTCGGCGGCGAACTCTCCGTGGCGCTCGGTGCTCCGGCCGAGCACCTCGCCAAGGTCGAGGGCATCAGCCGTCCCGTGGCGGCCGCCATCGCCGCGCGCGACTTCGACTGGGCCGCGGAGATGGGGCGTGTCCGAGACCTCGGCTTCAGGCTCTTGAGCGAAAACGACGACCTCTGGCCCGCGCCGCTGGCGCGCCTCTGGGATCCGCCTTTGGTGCTCTACGCGGAAGGCGCGAACTTCCCGACGGAACGCGCGGTCGGCCTCATCGGCTCGCGGCATTGTACCACCTACGGCGCCTCCCTTGCACGCAGCTTCGCGCGCGACCTGGCCAAGCAAGGCTGGTGGGTCGTCAGCGGCCTGGCCCGCGGCATCGACACGGCGGCGCATGAAGGCGCGCTCGACGCCGCGGGCCGCACCGCCGCGGTCGTCGGCCACGGACTTGACCTCACGTTCCCGCCGGAAGCGATCCGCCTCCGCGCGCGGATGAAGGCCGACGGTTGCGTGCTCTCAGAGTTCCCGCTCGGCCGGCCGGCGGACCGACAGACGTTCCCGCAGCGCAACCGTATCGTCGCGGGTCTCGTCCGCGTGATGGTCGTGGTCGAGACCGACGTCGACGGCGGGAGCATGATCACGGCACGCTTCGCAGGTGACCTCGGCCGGACGCTCTGCGCGGTGCCCGGCCGCGCGGACAGCCCCGCGAGCCGCGGCTGCCATGCGCTCATCCGGGACGGTGCGACGCTCGTGTCGTCGGTGGACGACATCCTGACCGAACTGGGCGAAAGCCGCGACCAGCCGGCCTTGGCGTTGGCGACGGACCCGCCGGAGTTCGCCCGTTGGCTGCCGCATTTCGGCGGCGGTGCCGCACAGGACGCCGAGAGCCTCGCCGCGCTCGCGGACTGCGCCATCGCCGAGGCGGCGGTGGCGCTGACGATGATGGAGATCCGCGGCGTGCTGACGCGACGACCCGACGGCCGTCACGAACGTGCCTGACTCAGCGGTGCGGCACGTTGCCTTGATCCGCCGGTACCGGCGCGGTGAGCGGATTGCCCAGGCAGAGATCGAGCACCGCCTTCGGCTTGGCGAAGCAATCGCGCAGGCAGCCCATCACCGGACGCCAGCCTTCGCCGAACGCGGCCGGATAAGCCGTCGAGCGGAGGCCGGCTCGGTCGGCCTGCCAGAGCGCGCGGACGCAATGCCAGCCTTGCGAGACGAACACGATGTGGTCGCCTGGATAATAGGCCTTCGCCCGCTGCACGGAATCCAAGGTACGCCAGCCGTAAGGGTCTTCGACGATCGGACAGGTCACGCCCGCCGAGCGCAGGCGTTCGGCCATCACGCGCGCATGGACAGCGGTACCGGAAGTCACGACGAACTTCACCCGGCCGGAGCGGGCGAGCTCCGCAGCGGCGTCGATGCGCGGGCGGAAGGTACCGGAGTGCTCCTGCGTTCCGTGTACGAACTCATCCGTGCCGAGCAGGACCATGACCGCACCGGCCGGAATCTCGTCCGGCGTCGCGGCGAGCCGTCCCCAGCCGGCGGACCAGAGCCAGGCGTTGGAGCCGACGAAAAATAACGCCAAGAGGGCGAAAGCCGCCCACACCCCGCGTTTGAGCCAACGAGACATGAAATCGACAATTACGCCCAATTTTTCGTTAGCAAGGGGTCTATCAGGGTGGCTTTGCTTAAATTTAGGCATCAATAGGTTGCCGAAAGACCGTATTAGGTCATTTTAAGGGGACGTCATCTACTGGCACGGATTCTGCCTACTTTTACTCATCATGAGTGCCAACCCCGCCGCCCCGAACGCCAAAGTCCTGGTCATCGATGACGACAAGGACCTCCGCTACTCGCTGCGTCGTGCGCTCGCGGGGCTCGGCCACACGGTGATCGAAGCGGACAGCGGCGAGACCGGCGTCGTCGCCGCCAAGCGCGACCAGCCTGACGTGATCCTCCTCGATAATCGCATGGGTGGCATGACCGGCATCGAGACCTTGCAGATGCTCCGCGGCGCGCAGCCGCAGGCGATGGTGATCCTGATGACCGCGTTCGGCACGACGCAGACCGCGATCGAGGCGATGAAGTTCGGCGCCTACGACTACGTGATGAAGCCGTTCGATCAGGCCAAGCTGATCGCGCTCGTCGACAAGGCCCTCTCCGCCCGTCGCGACCTCGCGTCGGCGACGCGATCGACGCGCATGCTCGTGAACCCGGCCGACTACAAGGAAGGCATCGTCGGCAGTTCCGAACCGATGCAGGAAGTCCTGAAGTCCATCGGCCAGGTCGCCGCGAGCGACGCGACCGTGCTCATCACCGGCGAAAGCGGCACGGGCAAGGAACTCGTCGCCCGCTGCATCCACCAGCACTCCCTGCGCGCCAAAGGGCCGTTCCTCGCCGTCAACTGCGCCGCGATCCCGGAGAACCTCATCGAGTCCGAACTCTTCGGCCACGAGAAGGGCGCCTTCACCGGTGCGACCAACCAGAAACCCGGTAAGTTCGAGCTCTGCGACGGCGGCACGATCTTCCTCGACGAGATCGGCGACATGTCCCTGCCCACGCAGACCAAGGTCCTGCGCGCCATCCAGGAAGGCGAGATCCAGCGCGTCGGCGGCACGACGACCCTCAAGGTCAGCGTGCGTCTCGTCGCCGCGACCAACAAGGACCTCGAAGCCATGGTCGCCACCCGCCAGTTCCGCGAAGACCTTTACTACCGCCTCAACGTCTTCCGCATCCGCCTGCCCGCCCTGCGCCACCGCAAGGGCGACGTGCCGCTGCTCGTCGACTACATGCTGCAGCGCCAGGCCGCGGCCAAGAAGCTCAAGCCGAAGCGCCTTTCCGACGAGGCCCTCGACGCCCTCCTCGCCTACGATTGGCCGGGCAACGTGCGCGAACTCGAGAACGTCGTGCAGCGCGCCAACGTGCTGGCCAAGGGCGAGACGATCCTCCCGAAGGATCTCCCGCAGGACGTCCTGAATCCGCGTAAGCCGGCCGCGCCGGCTCCCGCCGCCACCGCCGTCGCGGGCCCCGCCGCCGCGGCCAACGCCCCGGCCGAAGCCTCCCTCGGCGTCAGCTCCGCCTACGACGCCATCTACAAGCAGGGCCGCGTCGGCGACGGTAAGTCGATCCTGACGACCATCGAGATGGAGATGATCAAACGGGCGATGGAGGAGACGCGCGGCAACCAGCTGCGTTCCGCGATGATCCTCGGCATCAACCGTTCGACACTGAAGAAACGCCTGCTCGAGATGCGCGAGGCCGGCATCAAGGTGTTCACTTAACCTTTGCCACCCGGCGGGAAAAGGATTGGCTGGAGGCTCACCCCATGAGCACCTCCTCCCCCCTCCGTACCACGCTGCTGGCCACGGCCGCGCTCTTCCTGAGCTCGTACGCCGCCTTCGCCGGCGAAACGATCCAGATGTTCGACGGCAAGTCCCTCGCCGGCTGGAAGGCTTCCAAGAACTCCCCCGAAGGCACCTACAAGGTCGAGGACGGCGTCCTGCAGATCCGCGGCGGCCAAGGTCACCTCTTCTTCGTCGGCGCCGACGGCAAGGCCGACTTCACGAACTTCGATTTCAAGGCGAAGGTAAAGACCTACCCGGGCGCCAACTCGGGCCTCTACTTCCACACGACCTACGAAGACAAGGGCTGGCCCTCCCAGGGCTACGAGTGCCAGGTCAACGGCAGCCACAAGGACAACAAGCGCACCGGCGGCCTCTACGCCGTCCAAGACGTCCTCAACACGCCCGCCGCGCCGGACAACGAGTGGTTCGACTACCGCATCCGCGTCGAAGGCAAGCGCATCCAGATCTGGATCAACGGCAAGCAGACCGTCGACTTCACCCAGCCCGCCGACTGGACCCCGCCGAAGGGCATGCCCGGTCGCAAGCTCGGCAACGGCACCTTCGCCATCCAGGCCCACGACCCGGGCTGCAAGGTCGACTACAAGGACCTGGTCGTCGAACGCCTCTGAGCGGCCGGACGATGACAGCGAAAGGCGGACCGCCCGGTCCGCCTTTTTTGTGCCGACGTGTCAGGCGAGCGCGCGCTCGAGTTCGGCGATGAGCTGCGCCCGCACGGGCTCGGCCAACGCCGCGAGGCGACGTTGCTCCTGCTCATATTCCCCACGGCCTTCCGTTGTCTCGATCGTGATCGGCTTCAGGCCGATCGCGGAGAAGTCATAAGGGCTGGCACGCATATCGACCGACCGGGCGACGTGCGCGAGTTCGAACGCGTCGGCGGCGAGCTCAGCCGAGACCCACGGCTGCGCCTTCATCGCCCACTTGAAGAGATCCATCGTGACGTGCACGCAGCCGGGCTGCTCGTTCTGGACCCGCGCGTCCAGCGTGGGCGCGAGCTTGTTCAGCGGCCGGGCGCCCGGCGTGAAGAAACGGAAGGCGTCGTAATGCGTGCAGCGCACGGGCATCGCCCGCACGACGGCGTCGGTGCCCTCCGCGCCGAGGCGGAGCGGCCAGGCGGAGTGGCGGCGTTGATCGGCCTGACCGTAGACCATCGCCCATTCGTGGAGGCCGAAGCAGCCGTGGAAAGCGGGTCGCGCCGCGACGGCCCGACAGAGCCGCAGGCTGAAGTCGAGACGTCCGGCCTGCGCCGCGTCAGGCAACGCGACACGCACGTAGCCGTCCGTGCCGCGCAGGAAACGGCGGCCGTCGACGAGCTCGTCGGCGTCGGCCAGCGCGACGCCGGCGCCGGGCGTCCAGCGGCGCAACGCGGCCAGGCGGAACGGATAATAGGTGAAGAGGAAATCTTCGACGGGATCAGGCACGCCCTTCCGGGCGCGCTCTCGACGCGCGTCGACGAGCCGGTCCGCACGCGCCTCGTGGGCGGCGCGACTGGCCCGCCACGCCTCGCCCGCGAGCACGAGCTGACTGGCGGCGACGACGCTCAATCGAAGCGGCGGTGGTGCGCGGCGACCTTGATGTACTTCTCGGCCCAGCCTGGCAGGGCGGCCTGTTCGTCGGCCGTGAGCGCGCGCACGACCTTGGCCGGCGACCCCATGACGAGCGAACCGGGCGGAACCTGCGTGCCCTTGGTGACGAGCGCGTTCGCACCCACGATGGAGCGCGCGCCGATGACCGCGCCGTCAAGGAGGGTGGCGTGCATGCCGATCAGGCACTCGTCGCCGATCACGCACGCGTGGATCATCGCCAGGTGGCCGACCGTGACGCGCGCGCCGACCTTGGCCGGCAGGCCGTCGGCGACATGCACCACGGCGCCGTCCTGGATGTTGCTGCCTTCGCCGATCTCGATGGGGGCGATGTCGCCGCGGAGCACCGCGCAGGGCCAGACGCTGGCCTTGGGGCCGACGGTGACATTGCCGATGACGACCGCCTTGGCGTGGACATAGGCCGTGGCGTGGACGGTCGGGCCGACCGACAGATTCCGGGTCAGCTCCTTCGAGAGGGCCGCATCGGCATCGATCGGCTCCTCAAACTGACCGCCTTGGTAAAAAGGGTTCATGCCCCAAGAATTAAGCACCTCCCCCCGGCTGGGAAGGCCTAACCACCCCGTCACCCCCTCTTTAGCCTGATTTAACCCCAAAAACGACTACCC
>JBKCKE010000290.1:0-3733 GCA_046301395.1 Verrucomicrobiota bacterium
GCTTCGGCTCGGGCGGAGCGCCGTTGTCTTCCTCCCAGGCGAGGACCTGGAAGGGGTAGGCGATCGTGTTGCTGGCGACACGTCCGCTCATGGTCGACTTGCCCAGGTTGGCGGGCGGTTCGATGCCGGGGGTGAGGTAAGGGGTGGGTGTTCTCGTAGTGGACCGCGGGGCGGCTGTCGAGGTTCCCGTCGTTCGTGGGGTCGTCGTCGTGGGGGCCCGGCCGGTGAGGCCGATGTCCGGATTGGTGTCGGGGTTGGCCGCCGCGCTGGGGTAGGCGACGTCCTCGCGGATGGCGACCAGGGCGCTCACCCGGCACTTGGCGAGGCCTTCCTTCACGGTCACGCGCACCCACATGAGGATGATCTCGTCGTCGAACTTGGCGAGGTTCGCCCCGCCGCCGATGAGCTGGCGCACTTCGCTGGTCACGCGGAAGTAGGGCGGGGTGCCCACGATCCGCCGGCCGATCTCGGCCTGCCGCTCGCGGATCAGCGCCAGCTGGTTCTCGTCCAGGCCCTGCGAGAGGAGGACGGCGTCCGAGGCGGTGTTGATGTTGGCCTGCGGGAAGGTGTAGAGGCTCACGCACGCCTTGAAGGCCTGGAAGATCGGCGTGGCCCGGCCGCGTTCGTCGAAGAAGAGTTCCTTGGCGACGCCGATGTTGCGGAACTCCTCGAAGCTGCGGATCGGGCGACGCGCCGGCCGGAAGGAGAGCGTGGCGCGCTGGTACGCGGCGTCCGAGGCTTCTTCTTCCAGCGACTCGTAGGACTTGCTCTGCCAGGCGACGATGGCGTCGGAGACGCGCTCGGCGTCGCGCTGCTCCATGCCGAGGGAATACAGGAGCTGGATGAGGTCGTTCTTGGTGAGCACGCTCAGCGGCAGCTTGGCCGATTCGTCCTCGTAATCGAACTGCACCGTCAGGCCGTCGCGCGGCGGGAAGCCGGCGTAGGTGTGCGGGTCGTCGAAGCCTTGGGTCGGGGCGTGCACCTTGTTCAGGTCGATCGAACGGATCTCGGCGATGACGGCCAAGGCCAGCTCGAGTTCGCTCTGCGCGTCCGCCCGCAGGCGCCGGCGGTCCGCTTCGTGCGTGGCCATGGAGAGTTCGAGCGAGTTGTCCTCCATGAACCGCGCCAGCAGCAGGGAGGCCAGCGTGATGAGCACGAGGACGACGATGATGACGGAGCCGCGACGACGCTTCATGGGGCGGTGGCGCCGGTGCGCTTGATGGGGAGGTCGAGGACCTTGGTCGTCTTGAGCGAGCCGCGCTCGAAGACGAGATGCACGCGCGCGGGCTTCCGCCAGGCGGTGCTCGCGGCCTCCTGCACGGGTTCGTCCTCGATGGTCCACTCCTTGAGCTCGGGGTCGTAGTATTCGAATTTCAGGCCGGTCACGAAGGGGCTGATCACGGTCTCATGCCGGTCGGTGATGTCGCGCTCGAGCTCGAGGCGCGACTGCCACTGGAAGACGAGCCCGCGGCCTTCCTCGACGTACATCGTGAAGTCCACGTCGGGTAGCGGCGCTTCCGGCCAATCGGCCAGACGGCCGGCGTCCGGCAGCAGGAAGCCGAGGCGCGGTTCGGTCGTGCCGGCGCCGTTGTCCACGTCCTTGAGCGCGACGCCCGAGGCGCCCGGTCCGAGCGTCGCTTCCGCGAAGGCCCGGCGCACGAGCGCGGTCGCCGCCCGCGAGTGCTGGTCGAAGAGCCGCTGGTCGCGCCCGCCGCCCCATAGTTCGCTCATCGAGAACAGGAAGGTGTTGAGCGTGACCATCAGGATCCCGAGCAAGGCGAGCGAGACGAGCATCTCGAGCAGCGAGAAGCCGCGATGGAGTCGGGCGCGGCTCATTGGGCGGGACGCGGCGCGGCCGCCGGGGAAGGTGCCCGGGAAGGCGGCGCGCCTTTGCCGGGCGGGCCTCCCTTGCCGGGCGAGTCGCCTCGGCCGCCGTTGTTCTTGCCGCCGGGCGCGGTCGAGGCCGGCGGCCGCGCGGCCGCGCCCTTGGCGCCGGGGTTGGAGGGGACGAGTTTCTTGCCGCGCGTGGGCGCGCTGATGAACGCGGAGTTGCCGTCGGCTTCCTTGTAGCCGCGCTCTTGCTCGAGCCGTTGCCGGGCTTCGTCGCGGATCTTCTGGCGGTCCGCGGGGATCGACCACGTGGGGCGCAGGAGCATGCGCGTCTCGGTGAATTCTTCGGCTTCGCCGCCGTCCGGCGGTTCGATCTCGGCCGTCAGCTGCACGGCGAAGAGGTCGCTGACGGAGGTCGCTTCGATCTTGCCCTGCCACGTCGCCTTGCGGCCGCCCGGCAGGTTGATCTCGCCGCCGGTCTCGACGTCGTCGAAGCCCGGGGTCTCGAGCAGCGCCGCGCGGCAGCGGGCCTGGTCGTCGAGCCGCTGTTCGTCCTGCTTGAGCGCGAGGCGGCTCATGAGGACGTTCGAATACGCGGCGCCCAGGCTCACGGCGGCCAGCGCGAAGATCGCGAGGCTCATGAGCACTTCGATGAGGGTGAAGCCGCGGCGTCTCATTTGGCGTCGATCGCCGGCAAGGGCGCGCAGGTGAGGGGGTCGATGGGCACGAGGCGGCGTTCCTCGTTGCGGCGGATGTCCAGGCGGACGCGGTCGCACGTGCCGTCCGGGTAGAAGCGCAGGCGCGCGAGCGGCTCTTCCGACGCCACGCCGCCGAGCAGGATCGCCCCGATGGTCTCGGGCGCGAGGATCTTCACCGACACGCCTTCGACCTTCGGGAGTTTCTCCTCGTGCGGCTCGGCGTCTTCCGGCGCGTTCTCGAACGACCAGGTGAAATCCGGGCCGTCCTCGTCGGACGACTCTCCGGGAAAGAGCTCGAGGACCTGCCCGCGTTCGACGGCCTGCCGGCGCAAGGTCTGCAGCATCGCCATGAGCGCGTCTTCCGGGTCCGAACGCGCGGTCCCCTTGAGGAGCTGGGCCGAGCCGCCCACGAGCACGGCCGCCAGCATGCTGATCAGGCCGAGGACGAGCAGCGTCTCCAGCAAGGTGAAGCCGCGGCGCTCCGGCTGGCCGGATCGATGCTGCGCGTCCGACTTCACCAGTTGCCGATGTCGTCTTCGGTGTCCGGCTTCTTGTCGCGGCCCATCGAGAACAGGTCGTAGCTCTCGGTGTTCTTGGTGCCCGGGTAGCGGTACTGGTATTCCTGGTTCCACGGGTCGAGCGGCGAGCGCCCGCCCTTGGCTTCCATGTAAGGTCCGCGCCACTTGTCCGACTTGCCTTCCGGCGCGCTGATCAGGGCCTTGATGCCTTCTTCGGTCGACGGGTAGTCGCCGTTGTCGATGCGGTAACGCACGAGGGAGGTCTTGAGCGACTCGTTGACGAAGAGCTTGGCGACGCCTTCCTGGCTCTGGCCGAGGATCTTGTCGGTGTTCGTGACGGCGAGGCCGACGAGCATGCCGACGATCGCGACGGCGATCAGGATCTCGAGCAGGGTGAAGCCCTTGCGCAGACGGCGGGCGGTGGTTTTCTGGACGGTGGTCATGGAGGGAAGTTCAGCGGACCTTGGGGGTCTTGGGCGGCTTGGTGGAATTGGTCGGGGCGACCGGCGCGGCGTTCTTGTTCGACTTGCTGCTGGTGCCGACATCCGGGCCGCGGCTGCGTCCGTCGTTGCCGCCGCCGTTGCCGCCGTCGGGACCGCGGCCCTTGCTGAAGCGGTCGCGCATCTGCTGGCGGAAGGCTTCGACCTGTTCCGGCGTGAGGTTCTGCGGCATGCCGCCCATCGTGGG
>JBKCKE010000291.1:0-2775 GCA_046301395.1 Verrucomicrobiota bacterium
GACGGTGCCGGCGACGATCATGCAGTCGGCCTGGCGGGGGGAGAAGCGCATGACCTCCATGCCGAAGCGGGAGATGTCGAAGCGGGAGCCGCCGGCGGCCATGAGCTCGATGGCACAGCAGGCGAGACCCATGGGCATCGGACACACGGAGTTGCTGCGCACCCAGTTGACGACGGCGTCGGCGCGGGTCACGATGACCTCGCCCTCCACCTTGCGGTTGTAGCCGACATCGGATTTGACCATGGTCGTTCGCCGCAAGTTAGGGTGACCCCCATGGGGAGCAAGCGGGAAGGGGCAAAAATGGCGTTTTTATCGCTTCTAATCGGGGTCGGTAGCGTGAACAGGGGCTCGGGAGGGATGCTTGCAACTAAACCCCGCGGGGATTGTTCTAGAGGGGTACCCCATGAAGACGCTTTTCATCCTGCTAGCCGCCTTGCTTGCGGCCACGTCCACCGCTCGCCCGCCCAACGTGGTGGTGATCTTCATCGACGACATGGGGTATGGGGACATCGGGCCTTTCGGGGCGACCAAGCAGCGCACCCCCCATCTCGACCGGATGGCCAAGGAGGGCATGAAATTGACCAGCTTCTACGCCACCCCGGTCTGCTCGGTTTCCCGAGCCCAGATGATGACCGGCTGCTACGGCGCCCGGATTTCCGTCCCCGGGGTCTATTTTCCGGGTCAATCGGTGGGGCTAAATCCGTCTGAAGTTACTGTAGCCGAGAGACTTAAAGAAAAAGGCTATGCCACCCAGATGGTCGGGAAGTGGCACCTGGGTGACCAGCCCGAATTCCTGCCTACCCGGCAGGGTTTTGACCACTATTACGGCATCCCCTATTCAAACGACATGCTCAAGAAGAGCGCCGAGACCAAGGTCCCGGTGGTGCCGGTCCTCCGCGATGAGAAGGTCGTCGAGCTGATGGATGGGGAAGGACAGCGCCGCATGGTGGAGCTCTACACCAAGGAGGCCGTCGACTTCATCACCCGTAGCAAGGACCAGCCCTTCTACCTCTACTTCGCCCATAACGCCGTCCACACCCCGATCTGGCCCGGAGCCGCCTTCGCCGGCAAATCCCAGAACGGTCGCTTCGGCGATTGGGTCGAGGAAGTCGACTGGAGCGTCGGTCAGGTACTCGATACTCTGCGCGCCCAAGGCCTCGATAAGGACACGCTCGTGGTCTTCACTTCCGACAACGGTCCGTGGCTGACCAAGGGTACCGATGGTGGCAGCGCCGGTCCGCTCCGCGGCGGCAAGGGTTCGACCTGGGAAGGCGGCGTACGCGTGCCGACCCTCGCCTGGTGGCCGGGCCGCGTGCCCGCCGGATCCGTCAACGACGCCGTCGCCGCCACGATCGACCTCCTGCCAACGTTCGTCTCGCTCGCCGGCGGCACCCTGCCCGCCACGCCGGTCATCGACGGACGCGATATCACGCCGATCCTGCTCGGTCAGTCGAAGGAATCCGCGCGCGAAGCGCATTACTATTTCGCCAGCTACGACCTGCAGGCCGTCCGCCAAGGTCGCTGGAAGCTCGCGCTCTCTCCGCAACCGGAAGGCATGGGCAAGCAGGCGGCCAAGAGTTCGCCTGGCCTGCGTCTTTACGACCTCGACGCCGAGATCGGCGAGCAGACCGACGTCGCCGCGCAGCATCCGGAAGTCGTCGCGAAACTGAAGGCGCTCGCCGACAAGATGGCGGCCGAGATCGGCGGCAAGACGCCGACTGCGCGCCGTCCTGCCGGTGAAGTGAAGGGTGCGAAGACGCTTTATCCGACGGCCGATTACGTGCCGAAAGACGTGAAGAAAGACGACGCCAAGAAGCCGACGGCGAAGAAGGGTGCCGCGAAGGCGGCGGCGAAGACGCCGGCCGCCAAGCCCGTCGCGCTCGCGCAGGCGAAGCCCGGCGACACCATCGCCTCGGCCGCCGCGCCGCAGGTGGGCCAGAAGGCCTTCACCGTCGCCGTCACCGTCGAGACCGCGCAGCGTGACGCCGTGATCCTCGCCCAGGGCGGACTCATCGGTCATGCGCTCTACCTCAAGGGCGGCCGCGTCGCTTTCGCCGTGCGCCTTGGTGCCGACGAAGTCGTCGAGATCGTCTCGCCGGCCGAGGTGAAAGGAACTTTCGCCGTCACCGCGAGCCTCGCCGCCGATGGCGCGATGAAACTCGTCGTCGCGGGCCACGATGCCGTCGCCGGCAAGGCCAAGGGCACGCTGCCGCGCCAGCCGGCCGAGGATTTCTGCGTCGGCCACGACAACGGCAAGGCCGTCGGACTCTACGGTGAGCTCAAGCCCCTGCAGGGAGCCGTCTCCGGCCTCGCGGTCACCGCTCCATGATCTCCAGAATTGTCTGCCTGCTTTGCGCGGTCGCTCTCGGCGCCGCCGAGCCTGTTCCGGTCTTCCATGGCGCCCGTCCCGGTGCTTTGGAGCAAGCGAAGGCCCTGGCGGCCGCGGGTCATGAGTCCGCCGGGAAGGCGCTGAAGAAACTGATCGCCGACGCCGACAAGGCCTTGGCCGTGACGCCCCCGTCCGTCATGCAGAAGACGAAGGTGCCGCCGAGCGGCGACAAGCATGACTACATGAGCATCGCCCCTTATTTCTGGCCTGACCCGGCCACGAAGGACGGGCTGCCGTATCTCCGCACGGACGGCAAGGTGAACCCCGAATCCCGCGACGAAGCCGCGAACGACACCCTGCGCGCGCGTCTGGTCGGCTCCTCCGTCGAGACCCTGGCCCTCGCCTATCATTTCACCGGCGAGGAGAAATACGCCGAGCACGCGGCC
>JBKCKE010000292.1:0-6679 GCA_046301395.1 Verrucomicrobiota bacterium
CGACTACGTCGTCTTCGAGAACATCCTCGCGCCCAAGGTGCGCTATGAGGCGACCGTCTCGCCCACCTTGCGCTTCGACGCGGGTTACAGCTGGTACTCCCTCCAGAGCGCGACGGACCGCTTCTATAACGCGGCGAATAACCGCGACCAGACCGGCCAGAGCGGTACCAACGTCGGCCACGAGTTCGATATCCGCTTCCGCTGGCAGGTGACTCGCCAGGCCGAAGTCACCCTCGGTTACGCTCATTTCGTGGCCGGAGAGTGGACTCGCCGTCTGGTCCGCCCAGACGATACTGATTTCGCCTACCTCGAGCTTCAGCTCAAACCCTTCTGATTCCTTCGTCCATGCGTCCGTCTTTTTTCTCCCTCTCGCTCGGCTGGTTCGCCGTCGCCCTGGTCGTACCGATCCTGGGCCGTGCCGAAGGGGACACGCTCCGCGTGGGTTTCTTTCCGAACCTGACGCATGCGCCGGCGCTCGCCGCCCGTCAGTTGGAGCGCGAAGGCCAGGACTGCCATCAGGCCGCCTTGCCCGCCGGCGTGAAACTCGAGTGGCGATCGTTCAACGCCGGACCTTCGGCCATGGAGGCGTTGCTCGCCGGGGCCATCGACGTCGCTTATGTCGGCGCCTCACCCGCCCTCAACGCGCACGTGCGCACCAAGGGCGCGGAGATCCGCGTCCTCGCGCCGGTCGCGCAGGGCGGCAATGCGCTCGTCGTCCGTGCGGGCTCAGGACTGAATACGCCCAAGGATTTCATCGGACGCAACGTCGGTACGCCGCAACTGGGCAATACGCAGGACATCGACGCCCGCACTTGGCTGCGGGAGGGCGGCCTTAACGTGCACCTCGGCGGCGGCGACGCCCGCGTGGTGCCGGCGCAGAATGCCGACCTCCTGCTGCTCTTTTCTCGCGGCGAGATCGATGCGGTCTGGACCGTCGAGCCTTGGGTCACGCGGCTGACCAGCGAGTTCGGCGGGGTCGTCGTGCACGAGAACAAGGAATCTCTGATCACCGTGCTCGTCACCAGTCGCGCCGCTTTGGAGAAGCGTCGGTCGGCGGTCGAAGCTTTCGTGCGTTCGCACTACGCCCTCTGCGCGCGCCTCCGGGCCGATCAGGCTTGGCAGGAGAAATTGGTGCGGACTGGCCTCGGAGCCGAACTGCGTTCGCAGCCGCCCAAGGCCGAACTTATCGGCCCGGCCTTGGCACGCGTCGCCTTCGCTGTTCCGGAGGACTTAGAGTCCCGTCGGGCCCGCCTCTCCGGCCTGTTCTCCCGTGCCCTGAAGGACGCCCAGGATTCCCGGTTGCTGAAAGGGGAGGCCCCGATGGCGCCGTTGCTCGAGTCCCTGGTCGATGACCCCAAAAAGTGAGTCAAAATAGGTGATTCGGGGTCTAATCTTTTAAACATAAGTAAACTTGACAGGATAAGGTTAGGTTAGCCAATCTCTCGCCTCTGGAATCCATGGGCAACCGCTCCGAAACATCCCCCGCCACTGCGGCTCTGACTCTGCGTAACGTGACTAAGCGTTTCGAAGGCGCTTCGGGCCAGGTCACGGCGTTGGAGGACATCACTTTGGACGTCAGGGAAGGGGAGTTCCTCGCGATCGTGGGTCCCTCCGGTTGCGGCAAGTCCACGCTCCTCAGCCTCCTCGCCGGCCTCGAGCACACCAACGAAGGTACGATCAAGCTCGGCGATCAGCCGGTCGAAGCGCCGGGCCGGGATCGCCTAGTGATGTTTCAGCAGGACGCGCTCTTCCCTTGGCTCAACGTCCTGGAGAACGTCCTCTTCGGCCTACGCCTCAAGCCGGACCTTACCGAGGCTGAGCGTCTCGAGTCGGCCCGTTACTATCTCAACCTCGTCGGCCTCGGCAACAAGGAGAAGGCCCGTCCGCACGAGCTCTCCGGCGGCATGCGTCAGCGCGTGGCCCTCGCCCGTTCGCTCGCGCCCAATCCGCGCGTGCTCCTGATGGACGAGCCTTTCTCGGCCCTCGACGCGCTCACCCGCGAGCAGCTCTACGGGGATATCCAGGAGATCTTCACGAAGCGCAAGAAGACCATCGTCCTCGTGACGCACAACATCCGCGAGGCGGTCTGCCTCGGCGATCGCGTCGTGCTCTTTTCGCCCAATCCCGGCCGCGTCCAGCAGGTCTTCGACGTCGACCTGCCTCGGCCGCGCCGCCTGAACGACCCGGCGCTCGCGAACCTCGCCTCCGAAGTCACCGAGGCGCTCACCTCCCATCCCGCCAAGTGACCATGGCTTCGAAACTTCCCCGCCCGGTCATTCCGACCTTTGTCGCCATCCTCCTCCTCGGAGGCTGGGAATGGTATGTCCGCAGCGGACGCGTGAGCGAAGTCCTCTTCCCGGCGCCGACGCACGTCCTCCAGTGGTTCTGGGAGTCCCTGCTCAGCGGTGAGCTGCTTGCGGCCACGTGGGTGACCATGCGTCGCCTGATCATCGGCTTCGCCATCGGCGCCGCCCTGGGCGTCCCGCTCGGCGCGCTCTGCGCCCGCGTCCGCTGGGTTCGCGACACGCTCGGCGTCCTGGCCCTCGGTCTGCAGACCCTGCCGTCTGTCTGCTGGGTGCCGCTCGCGCTCCTTTGGTTCGGCATCCGCGAGGAAGCCGTCCTCTTCGTCGTGGTGATGGGCACGCTCTGGGCCGTCGTCCTTGCCGTGCAGGAGTCGGTGCTCAACGTCCCGCCGCTCTACCTGCGCGCCGCCCAGACGATGGGCTCCAACGGCTGGCACCTCTGGTCCCGCGTCATCTTCCCGGCCGCGCTGCCGGGCGTGCTCAGCGGCATGAAGCAGGGGTGGGCCTTTGCCTGGCGCTCGCTCATGGCGGCCGAGATCTTCGTCGTGATCGTGACCGGCTTCGGTCTGGGCTCGCTCCTCAACGCCGGCCGTGAGCTGCTCCGCATGGACCAGGTCATGGGCGTGATGGCGGTAGTCATGATCGTCGGGCTCCTCGCCGACCTCATCTTCTTCTCCCCGATCGAGAGCTGGTTGCGCCGTTCCCGCGGGCTCGAACGCTGAGCCGTCGCCTTTCCTCCTCGCCCTCGGGCCCGGGGACGCCCTACCTTGGGGGCAAATGTTTATCGACGAAGCCAAGGTTGAACTGAAGTCCGGTGACGGCGGCCACGGCTGCGTCAGCTTCCGTCGCGAGAAATTCATCCCGAAGGGCGGACCCGACGGCGGTAACGGCGGCAAGGGCGGCGACGTCGTCCTGGTCTGCGACCGTAACGAGGGCGACCTCCAGGCCTACCGCTGGCAGCCGCACCGTCGCGCCCGCAATGGCGCACCCGGCCAAGGCCGCCAGTGCGCGGGTCCCGACGGCGGCGACCTGATCCTGCCGGTGCCTCCGGGTACGCAGGTCCTCGAGGAAGGTACCAACCGCCTCGTGGCCGAACTCACCGAGCACGGCGAACGCGTCGTGCTTCTCGCCGGCGGCAAGGGCGGTCTCGGCAACATGAACTTCAAGAGCTCGGTCAACCAGGCCCCGCGTCGCACGACCCCGGGCTACCCGGGCGAAGAAGGCAAGTTCCGCATCGTGCTCAAGACGATCGCCGACATCGGCCTCGTGGGTTACCCCAACGCCGGCAAGTCGACCCTGACCAATCTCCTCACGGCCGCCCGTCCGAAGATGGCGCCGTATCCGTTCACGACCCTGCACGTCAACGTGGGTGTGATCGACTACACCGACCGCTTTGACCGCATCGTGATGGCCGATATCCCCGGCCTCATCGAAGGCGCGCACGAGAACCGCGGCCTCGGCCACCAGTTCCTCCGTCACGTCGAGCGCTGCTCGCTCCTGGTCTTCATCATCGACATGGCCGGCAGCGAAAACCGCGAGCCGTGGGACGACCACCGCATCCTCGAGCGCGAACTCCGCCTCTACTCGCCGATCCTCGCCGCCAAGCCGCGCATCATCGTGGCCAACAAGATGGACCTGCCGGAAGCCGCCGCGAAACTGAAGAAGTTCCAGGAACGCGTGAAGGACATGGTCATCCCGATCTCCTGCTACTCGCAGGCAGGCATCCAGGAATTCCGCGATAAGCTCTGGGCCGCGGTCAAAGGCCCGGTCGACCAGCGTCCGAAGGCCCCCGCTCCTTACGTCGAACCCGCCGTGGCCAAGCGCCTCGCGAAGGTCCACACGGCCAAGGTCGTCGCCCCGAAGGCCAAGGCCAAGCCGGCCGCGAAGAAGTCGGTCAAGCCCGTCGCCAAGAAGGCCGTGAAGGTCGTTCCGGCGAAGAAGGCGAAGGTCACTCCGAAGGCCAAGCCCGTCGCGAAGAAGGCTTCCAAGGTCATCGCAAAGAAGCCTCTTGCGAAGAAGGCCGCCATGAAGGTGCCCGCCAAGGTCGTCGCCAAGAAGAAGGCCGCCCCGGTGAAGAAGGCGGCCTCGAAGTCGAAGGCGAAGAAGAAGTGAGTTACTTCTGCTCCGACGTTCCCTTGAGTTCCTTGAACTTGAGGGACTCGGAGTTGAGGCAGTAGCGCAGGCCGGTCGGCGCCGGACCGTCTTCGAACACGTGGCCGAGGTGGCAGTCGCAGCGCGCGCAGAGGATCTCGGTGCGGCTCATGCCGTGGCTATTGTCCGTGATGGTCGCGATGTTCTCCTTCGACACGCCCTGGAAGAAGCTCGGCCAGCCGGTACCGGAGTTGAACTTGGCGTTGGAGGAGAACAGCGGGAGGTCGCAGCAGACGCAGTGGTAGGTGCCGGTCTTCTTGTTGTCGAGCAGGGTGCCGCAGAACGGACGCTCGGTGCCCTTGGCGCGCGTCACGAAATACTGGTCGGGCGTCAGCATGGCCGCCCACTCGGCGTCGGTCTTCACGACCTTGTCGACAAGCACGGGTTTGCCGACGCCGCCCTTGCCGTCATCGAGCGTGACGAGCACCTGGGAGACTTTGGACTGGGGAGCGGAGTCTTTCATGGGAGAGGCGGCAGGGGCGGGCGTGGCGACCGGCTGGGCGGCGGCCTTTTGGTCGGCTTCGGACGAGCAGGCGACGAGGGCGCAGGCGAGCGCGGCGAAGGACAGACGAAGAGCGGTGTGCATGGCTTAGCTGAAGGATTTGCCGCAGCCGCAGGTGCTGGAGGCGTTGGGGTTGCGGACTTCGAAGCCCTTGCCGTGCAGGCCGTCGTCGAAGTGCACGGTGGATCCGTCGAGGTAGGCGTGGCTGGTAGGGTCGATAAGGATTCTCAGGCCTTGGCTCTCGAACTCGAGGTCGCCGTCCTTACGTACGTCGAAGGCCATGCCGTATTCGAAACCGGAGCAGCCACCGGTCTCCACGAGGACGCGGAGGACGGACTCGGGGTTGGCCTGGGCTTTCTGCAGGGCCTTGATCTGGGCGGCGGCGGCTTCGGTGAGATTGATCATGCCTCTAAGTTTAGGGGTGTTCGCAAGGAGTCAAGGGGCGGGCGTCGGCCAGCCCATCCCTGAGGCCTACGCCTTAGCCTCCGTGGCCGGCTTTGCCTTGGCTTAAGGGGCCGGCGGCTTAGGTTCGTGTTCACCCCACCGCATGCGTCTGCTCAAAGTCCTCGCCCTGTCGGTCCTGCTGACCTTCGTCTTCAACGCCCTGTTGGTCTTGGTCGGGGCCTTGGTCGGCTGGGACACCAGCCTGCTCGACATGCAGGCGCTGACCGGAGCCAAGCTCTTCGAGTCGAATACGCCCGGAGCGGACTGGCTCTGGGTCTCCCTGCTGTGGGGTCTGGCCTTGCTGCAGTCGTGCCTGCTCTTGTTGCCGCTCCCGGCGGCTTCCTCGCCCGGGGAGAAAGTCCCGCTCGGCCCGCGCGTGATCGCGGCCGCGTTCCTCGGCGGGGTGTTCCTCGCCGTCCCGTTGTTCGCGTGCGTCGACCTCTTCCTCTTATCGGACCGACCGGCCGATGCCCAAGGTTACGACCCGACGCCGCTCTTCGCCGCGGTGCTGGTCGTCTGGGCGCTCTCCTGGCTCATCTGGACGCCGATCCTGCTGCATCGCGCCCGCCGGCAGGCCGACGCGGTCGAGCGCTTCGTCGGCAAGAACATCGCGGGCTCCGCGGTGGGCTTGGCGCTCACGCTACCTTGGTATTTCGTGCTACGCCGTAAGCATTCCTGCTATTGCGGCTTGGGTTCCTTCCTCGCTCTCGTGCTCGGCCTCTGGTCGTTGTTGGTCATCGGCGGCCCGCTGCTCTTCGTGCTGGCGCGCGACCGTCGGATTCGCGCAGGGGTGCGTGAGGGCTGAACTCAGAGCCCGCAGCCTTGCTGGGTCTCGCGCGTCGGCCGCGCGATGAGGCCGCGGTTCGGCTCGTCGGGGTAGGTCTCGCCCGCGTGCGCTCCCAGCAGGTGCGCGTCGCAGCACTTCAATAGGTCCGGCAGGTTCTCGGTCCGGCGCATGTCGTGCAGGAACGTGCCTTCGGTGTCCACGGCGAGGCCGATGAAGTTCAGGAATTTCTTGAGGCGACCGGCCTGCTTCTCCGTCGCCTTGGCGGCGTCGCAGCATTCGTCGGCGAGCTCCTGGATATAAGTCCGTACGTCGGCCAGCGTGGGCTTGAACGGCGTCAGGCCCTGCTGGACCTCGCGCCATTGACGGAAGATCCACGGGTTCCGGATGGCGTGCCGGCCCATCATCATGCCGTAGGCCTTGGTCTCGGCCAGCAGGCGCTGGGCCTTGGCCGCCGAGGTGACGTCACCGTTGGCGATGACGGGGCAGGGGACC
>JBKCKE010000293.1:0-2881 GCA_046301395.1 Verrucomicrobiota bacterium
GGGAGGAACCGCCCCAAGCGAAAGGCAGCCCTACCTTCAGGATTCTGTCGGTGTTGAGGAGGGTCGCGATGACGCTGCTGGCGTCTGGAGTGAAGGAGTGGTAGATGCGTCCCTCCGCTTGTCTGGCCCGGATCCGATCCAGCAGGGAACGCCGGAAAAGCGTGCCGGTATAGAACTGCGCATGCCCGAAGTAGCTCTCGTCGCCGTAGGCGACCCGCTCCATGACGTCCGCCGAATCTTCGGCCGTCCGGCCGGAATAGGAGTCGAAGCGAATGACATTGGGCCCGTAGAGGCTCTCGAGTCCCGGCCATTGGTACGCAGGTTTTGGACCGTAGGCCACGTCGAAATCCGCCCCCGGGCCACGGGTGAGTGCATCCGCGAATTCGAAGAAGAAAGGCATCAGGCCGTCGTCATCGCCGAGCACGGTGATCCATTCGCCGCGCGCCTGCCTCAGCACCCACTCGAAATGCTGCACCATGGCGAGAGGACGAGGAGGGCGGATGACGCGCAGCCGAGGATCGGCCTTGGCAGAAAGCATTTCCGCTGTCCGGTCTTCCGAGTGGTTATCCGATACCACCAGTTCGAAGTTAGATGCGGGCTGGTTGAGCGCCGTCGCGATGGCGGCCTCGAGGTATTCCGCCCGGTTTCTCGTCGGGATGATGACGGTGTAGCGCGGTCCGTGCGGGGTTTCCATTGTCAAGCGGGGTTCAGATAGCGATGAGCGTAATACTCGCGGGCCTCCCGCATGCGGATGCGGCCGTCTTCGTCACGGTAGACGACGCAGTCGCCGGGAGTGTCGCGGTTGATGAGCTGCACGCCGGCTGATACCACCGTGTTTCGGCCGATGTTACACCTTCCGATAACGGCGGAACCAGGATAAAGGATCACGCCCGCGCCCAATGTGGGCCGGTCGTCCCCGTTGCGGCCGATCGTGCAGTTCTGATGATAGACGCAGTCTTCGCCGTAGTTTGCCTTGGCGAACACTAGGCCGACCGTATGGCCGAGGACAAAAGTATCTGAGAGGTCAATCTCGTGGTAGAGGTCGACGCCGTTCAGACCCTTGTTCAGTAGGAACGCCAAGGTGGCGGCTTCGCCGCCGTCGCGCGTCTTGCGGAGCACGCGTGAAAGGCGGTACAGGAAGATAGCATACTGCCAGGAAATCAGCGGCGAGAACCCCGTCGCGGAGAAGGCCTTGATCCGGCGTAGCTGGCGAAGGGTAGACTCCAGCGCCTGACCGACTTCGCTCACGTCAGGGAGCGCCGTCTCGTCGCCTAGCGGGAAGAGGTTTCGGAGCTGGGCCCGCACATATTCGGCAAGCCAGGTCGGGTCTGCGTATTTATTGGGTGTCGCGGACATCGCTCAAGGCCTCAGCTGTCTGGCCGGGTTGCCCGCCACCGTGCTCCCGGCGGGGACGTCCTTGGTCACCACCGCTCCGGCGCCGATGACCGCCCCCCGCCCGATCTTCAGCCTCGGCAGGACGGTCGCGCCGGCGCCGACGAAGGCGAAGTCGCCTACTTCTACGCAACCACAGAGAGTCGCCCGTGGTGCCAGATGGACGCCGACGCCGATGACGCACTCGTGGTCGACCTGTGCCCCGTGGTTGACGATGGTTCCTTCGCCGGCGGACGCGCCGGCGGCGAAGATAGCCCCGGCTAGCACCTGGCAGCCTTCGTCGAGACGGGCTTTCGGACTGACTGTCGCGGCGGGATGTATCAAGGTGCCTGCGCGGATGCCAGCCTGTGCGATCAGCCGCAGCAGCGCTACCCGTTCTATGCCGCGCCCTCCGCCGACCGCTACGGCTCCGCGCCAATTCTCGCGGTCAGGCAACGTCGCGACCCATGCATGAAACGCTTCGCTCCCATGGATGATTGGCACGCCTTCGGCGGCTGGCCGGGCAGCGGGGTCAGCGTCGACGAACATCGCGACTTGGTCACTTAGTGCTCCGAGTAGGTCGGCGAGCACCTTGGCGTGTCCGGAACTCCCCCAGAGCAGGTATCTCATGGCTGGAGATTACGTCGCACGACCTCGACCACGCGAGCCAGCTCGTCTTCAGCTATTCCGTGGTAGCTCGGCAGGTTGACAGCTCTGTGGAAGAGCCCGTGGGCGACGGGGGTCGGGTGCGGCCGTCGCAGGCCCGGTGGCAGGTCGCTCAGGGGCCAGAAGAACACACGTCCGTCGATATTCTCGGCCTTGAACTCCGCGAGCAGCCTGTCGCGGTCGAATGGGACTCCTTCGCGGGCTACCAGCGTGGGCATCCAGTATCCGTTCCTCGTCCCGGGCGCCTCGGGGTTCATCCGCACGGGGAGGTCGCCCAACGCTTCCGCATAGCAGCGGAAGATACGCCTCTTTTCTTCGATCAGTTCTTCGATACGTTCCACCTGACCGAGGCCGATGGCCGCCTGCAGGTTGGACATCTTGTACTTGTATCCGATCGCATCCGGCCAGAACTGTTTCACTTGGCCGCGGGCGCGCCCGTGGTTGCTCAAGGTCAGGACGCGCTCATACAGGGCGGAATCATCGGTGACGAACATGCCGCCTTCGCCAGTCGTGAGCGTCTTGGTGCCATGGAACGAGAACGTCCCGAAGATCCCTTCCGAGCCGGCCCGCTTACCACCCGCGAAGGCCGAGCCGATGGCTTCCGCGGAATCTTCAATCACGGGGATGCCGTGCTTGGCGCCGATTTCCTTAAGACGCCTCATATCGCACAGGTTGCCGTAGAGATGGACCGCCAGAATCGCTTTAGTCCGGGGGCTGATGGCCTCCTCGACGGCCGCCGGGTCGATGCACCAGCTTTCCTCCAGGACGTCGACGAGCACCGGCGAAGCGCCGAGATAAGTAATCGGCGCCGCGGACGCGATCCAGTTGATGTCGCCAAGGATGA
>JBKCKE010000294.1:0-2061 GCA_046301395.1 Verrucomicrobiota bacterium
GGAGGAGGAGGGGGTGGAGGAGGGGGCAGCTCGTTACTCATTGGGGAGAAGCAGTCAAATCCTGCGAAAGAGGTGAGTCAATCCGTCTGTGGCTCCATTTTGGCTTCAAGCCCCGCGGTCATGCTTGCGGAGGAGCTCGGCGAGTTCCTCCGGCCGGGCGTCGGCGATGGTGCGCCCCTTCCGGCTGAGATCTTCCGTCGTCTTAATGACCGTCTCGGTCATCCGCTCATGGGTCTCCGCGGAGCCGCCCACCAAAGAAAACCCTTCGCCACGGGTGATACGTTTGTGCTGGTCGGTGGCGTCCAAGCCGAGTCCGAGCAGACGATGAGAGGGACGCCGCGCGCTAGCCATGACCGTAATCTGACCGCTTCAGGGGTGATTTCAAGCCCGCGGCTTACTCCGCGTCCGCGGTCGGCTGGTCGAACTCCGAACCGCCTTCCAAGGCTTCGCCGGCGTTGGGCGCGGCGCTCGGCTCCGACTTCGTGCAGTTGATCTCAGCGAAGGAGGCGTCCTGTTCTAATTTCAGCTTACCCAGGCGGGCGAGCTCAAGGCAGGCCAGGAAGGTCGCCACGAGGAAGCCCACGGTAGGACGTTCCGGCAGCAGGCTCGTGAAGACGAAGGTGGGCTCGGTCTCGAGGCGGGCCAGGATGGTCTCCATCCGGTCGGAGACGGTGACGGTCTCGGTCGAGATATTACCCGGCTGGATTCGTTCGGCTAGCCGGCGGAGTACGAGGTTGAAGGTATTCCAGAGCTCGATGCGGTCGGCGCGGGCGACGGGTCGGATCACCGCGTCTTCGCCCTGCGGCTGGATCACGTAACGTCCCAGCAGGCCTTGGCGGTCGTCGACCAGGCCGCGGATGATCGCGGCGGTCTCCTTGACGCGTTTGTACTGGATGAGCTGCTGGACGAGCGCCCAGCGCGGGTCCTGGCCTTCGTCGGCGGCCGTGACTTCCTCTTCGGGCCGGCTTTCGACCGGCAGGAGCATGCGGCTCTTGATGTACATCAGCGTGGCCGCCATGACGAAGAAGTCGCCGGCGAGTTCCAGGTTATCCTTCTCCTGCGTGCGCAGGATCTCGAGGTACTGCTGGGTGACCTTCTCGATCGGGATGTCGTAGATATCGATCTCGTTCTTGCGGATCAGGAAGAGCAGCAGGTCCAGCGGGCCTTCGAAGACGTCGAGGCGGATCGGCAGGTCCGGCGGCGGCAGGATGCCGTCCACGGGGACCGAAGGGTTGTCTGAAGGGGTGTCCGTCACGGCTCAGAACTTGAACAATCTCACCCGCAGGTGGAAGCCCAATGAGCTGATGCCCCGGTTGAGCGGGTCCATGCGCTTATTGAGGCCGTACTCGACCTCCCAGGAGTCGCCGACCCGCTGGATCAGGCCGGCCCAGACCATGGTGGCCTGGCCGATCTGCGCATCATAATTGAGCCCGGTCACGACGCTATAGACCGAATTCAGGCGGGTCTGGGTGTCCCAGAACAGCTGGCGGGCGGAGGTGGCTTGCCGCAGTTCGATCCAGTTGAGGGAGGTGCGCCAGAAGTCCCCGGAATTGAGGGCGATCGTCTGAATCGACTCCCGCGGAGCGCCGCCGCCGTTGGGCATGCGGACGGAGGAGCTGAGGGACATCCAAGGGGTCGGGCTGAGGCGGAACGATCCGAGCAGGTCGCTGCGGCCGGTCTCGGCGTCCGTCGGGCCCTGACGCCAGTCGGCGAAAAGGTCCGCGCGGAGCAGTTCGCGGGAGCCGGTCACGGCATCACGGGTCTCGACGGTGTTGCGCACGCCGAAGCGGGCCACCTGGCGGTCCGTCGTGGAAGCGGCGTCCAGCCGGTCCGCGAGGTCGACTTCTTCGAGCACCGAGACGGAGACCGCGCGCTGGGTCATCGGGGCCACGCCGATCTCGCGGTCGGCGCCCGGCATGACGCGGTATTGGAGGATCGGGCGCAGGCTGTGGCGCAGTCCGTCGATGTTCCAGTTCGGAGCGTCCGCAGACCAAGAGCCGGTGAAGAGTCCTTCGACGTCGAAGCCGGCCTGACCGATGACCTTGGTCGTGGCGTCTTGTC
>JBKCKE010000295.1:0-2758 GCA_046301395.1 Verrucomicrobiota bacterium
TACATGCTCCAGACGCGTAACGGCAAGCGCACCGCCGCCGCCGCGCTGAAGTTCGCCGCCGACATGGTGAAGGAAAAGCTCATCGACTGGGAGACCGCCATCCTGCGCAACCCGGCCGACCAGCTCGAACAGCTCCTCGCCCCGATCTTCGACCTCGCCGAAGTCAAGAAGGCCAAGGCCATCGCCACCGGTCTCCCGGCCGGCCCCGGCGCCGCCACCGGCAAGATCTACTTCAACGCCGAGCGCGCCGTCATCGCCGCCGAGAAGGGCGAAAAGGTCCTCCTCGTCCGCGTCGAAACCTCCCCGGAAGACCTCCGTGGCATGATCGCCGCCGAAGGCATCCTCACCGCCCGCGGTGGTGTGTCCTCGCACGCCGCTCTCGTCGCCCGCCAGATGGGCAAGGTCTGCGTCTGCGGCGCCGCCGCCGTCCAGATCGACTACGACAAGAAGACGACGACGATCGCCGGTCACACCTTCAAGGAAGGCGACTACCTCTCCATCGACGGCACCGCTGGCACGGTCTACGCCGGCCAGATCAAGACCGCTCCTTCGGAAATCGTCGCCGGCCTGCTCAACAACGACAAGGCCGCGCAGAAGACCGAGAAGTACAAGAACTACGTGCAGCTGATGAAGTGGTGCTCGCAGGCCACCCGCCTGCAGGTCCGCACCAACGCCGACAATCCTGAGCAGACCGCCCAGGCCCTCGCGTTCGGCGCCCAGGGCATCGGCCTCACCCGCACCGAGCACATGTTCTTCGAAGGCGACCGCATCGACGCCGTCCGTGAGATGATCCTCGCCGACACCGTCGAAGGCCGCAAGAAGGCCCTCGCGAAGATCCTGCCGTACCAGCGCGCGGACTTCACCGGCATCTTCAAGGCCCTCAACGGCCTGCCCGCCACGATCCGCCTCCTCGACCCGCCCCTCCACGAGTTCGTGCCGCACGACGAAAAGTCCCAGGCCGCCCTCGCGAAGAAGCTCGGCATCAAGACCGAGAAGGTCGTCGCCCGCGTCGCCGCCCTGCACGAGTTCAACCCGATGCTCGGTCACCGCGGTTGCCGCCTCGGCATCGCCTACCCGGAAATCACCGAGACCCAGGCTCGCGCCATCTTCGAAGCCGCCGCGGCGGTCCAGAAGAAGGGCATCAAGGTGAAGCCGGAAGTCATGGTGCCGCTCGTCGGCTTCAAGCGTGAGCTCGACCTCCAGGTCGAAGTCATCCACCGCGTCGCCGCCGAAGTGCAGAAGGAACAGAAGGTCAAGATCGCCTACTCCGTGGGCACGATGATCGAAGTTCCCCGCGGCGCCCTCACGGCCGACGAGATCGCCCACACCGCCGAGTTCTTCAGCTTCGGCACGAACGACCTCACCCAGACCGCGCTCGGCGTCAGCCGCGACGACATGGGCAACTTCCTCGGCGCCTACACCGAGAACGAGATCTTCAAGAAGAACCCGTTCGCCACGCTCGACCAGACCGGCGTCGGCCAGCTCGTCCAGATCGCCATCGAGAAGGGCCGCAAGACCCGTCCCGACATCAAGCTCGGCATCTGCGGCGAACACGGCGGCGAGCCTGAGTCCGTCAAGTTCTGCCACCGCGTGGGTCTGTCCTACGTCTCCTGCTCGCCTTACCGCGTGCCGGTCGCCCGCCTCGCCGCCGCCCAGGCCGCGATCGAGGAGAAGCGCGCCGCCAAGAAGTAAGCCGGCCACGCCGGACCAAGCAAAGGGGCGCACCGCGAGGTGCGCCCCTTTTTCGTGCCTAGGCGGGGACCGTCCGGCCGGGCCTCAGCTGCTCGTGATCCGCGTCACGAGGTACAGGCAACCGAGGAGCGCGACGGCCAGGGCGACATAGAGCCAGAAAGGCTTCCAGGTGCTAGGACGGGAGCTACGAGCCGAACGGGAAGAGCGATTGAGCCGGCGGCCCCGCGAACTGACGCGCTGGACCGTCACCTTCGGAAAATCCTGCCCCGCGACGTCCTCGACCTTGCCGTAGACGTAGCCGTGGTGGATGAGTTCGGCGTAGGCGCGCGACTTGCGGGCCGGGGAAAGCCGGTCGAAGGCGTTGCACTCGCGGCCCACGATCAGCCGTTCCAGTCCGAGCATGGCGTCTTCGGAAGGGCGGACGGAAGAATGGATTTCGGGAGCGCTCACCGGGAATTGACGAAGCAGATTTATCAGTCCGGTAAGTCCTTGCGACAAGTCGATAGTCGGCTTAAACCCTCAATATAATCAGCCGCCCCGCTGACGAAGAATGAACACTTCCGCCTCCAGCCGTGAACTCCCCGTCGCCCTCAGCATCGCCGGATCCGACAGCGGCGCCGGCGCCGGCATCCAGGCCGACCTACTGACTTTCGCTTCGCAGGGCGTGTTCGGAACCACCGCGATCACGTGCCTCACCGCGCAGAATCCGCGCGGCGTCTCCGGCGTGCAGGCTTCGCCGCCCGCGTTCGTGACGGAGCAGTGCGCGCAGGTCGCGGCC
This sequence comes from Verrucomicrobiota bacterium, assembly GCA_046301395.1. Lineage (GTDB taxonomy): Bacteria > Verrucomicrobiota > Verrucomicrobiia > Opitutales > UBA953 > UBA953. The sequence continues at coordinate 2,471 of JBKCKE010000295.1, forward strand.
CACTTCCACCCCAAGGCGCTCAAGACCGGCATGCTGCTCAACGTCGAGATCGTCCTCGCCGTCGCGGACTTCATCCAGACTTCCGGCATCCCCGCGGTCGTCGATCCCGTGATGGTCGCCACCAGCGGCGCCACCCTGCTCGCTCCTGACGCCGTCGCCGCCGTGAAGACGCGGCTCATCCCGCTCGCCGCGGTCGTCACGCCGAACCTCGACGAAGCCACGATCCTGCTCGGACGGAAATCGCTCGGCGGCGTCGCCGAGGCCCTCGAGCTCGCCAAAGCCTATGGG
>JBKCKE010000296.1:0-2179 GCA_046301395.1 Verrucomicrobiota bacterium
AACGCCCACGTCGAGAAGGCGCCGAAGGAATTCGAGATCAACATGCTCCGCTGCATCTACTGCGGACTGTGCCAGGAAGTCTGCCCCGAAGAAGCGATCTGGCTCCAGAGCCAGTATTCGATGACCGGCACCTCGCGCGAAGCGATGGTCAACAACAAGGTGAAGCTCTACGAACTCGGCGGCACCCTCCCCGACGGCCACCACAAGTGGGACAAGAAGAAGGAAGAGGCCGAGAAGCAGGCCGGCGGTCATCACTGAGAATAGGGACGAGTGATTAAGGTAGGGACAGCACCACGTGCTGTCCTTTTTTGTGGAAACCATTCTCGGGTGGCGGGTGGCAGCCCCGGGTGGCAGGTGGCGGGATGATGCCCGCTCAAGGGGAAACCGGAGACCGGCTGAGTGGCTGGGGAACTAAAAATACTTTCGGGTCCCAGGTCTCGGCCGTCGGGTACCTGGTACAGGTATTCGGGTTCAGGTACAGGTACAGGGCCCGAACCCGCACCTGATAACCCGCACCCGAGACCTGAAGGCTGAGACCTGAGACCCGAGAATGAATCCCGGTTTCCGGTCTCCCCTTGAGTGATGTCCTCTGGGTGCGCGGCGATTACTTCGCCGCGGGATAATCCGTATACCCCTTCGGGCCGGAGGCGTAGAAGGTGCTTTCGTCCGGAGTATTGAGCGCGAGGCCTTCCTGCAGGCGACGCGGGAGATCGGGGTTGGCGAGATACGGCACGCCGTAAGCGACCGCATCCGCCCAGCCTTCGGCGATGGCCTGCTCGGCCTGCGCGCGATCGAAACCACCGGCGGTGATGAGCACGCCCTTGAAATCCTTACGCAGTTCCTTGGGGCCGACGCCGCTGGTCGCACCGTGCGCGATATCCTGGGCGGTGACACGCGTGACGTGCGCGTAGGCGAGCTCGAGCTTGGAGAGTTCGCGGAGGACGTAGCCGAAGGTCTCGGTCGGGTTGGCGTCGGACATGTCATTGAACACGCCGCCGGGCGAAAGACGGATGCCCACGCGATCCGAACCCCAGATGGAGATGCAGGCGTTGGCGACTTCGAGCGTCAGGCGGGCGCGGGCGGCGAGAGAATTTCCGTAACCGTCGGTGCGCGTGTTGGTGCCGCTGCGGAGGAACTGGTCGAGAAGGTAGCCGTTGGCGTTATGGATCTCGACGCCGTCGAAACCGGCCTCCTTGGCCAGGCGGGCGCCGCGGACGTATTCGGCGACGATGCCGGGGATCTCTTCGATGTGCAGGGCGCGAGGCGTGACGTAGTCGGCCATCTCCTTGCCGGTCCAGACCTGGCCCTTGGGCTTGATGGCGGACGGAGCGACGGGGAGTTCGCCGTTGGGCTGGTAATCGGGGTGTGAGATACGACCGACGTGCCAGAGCTGCAGGAAGATGCGGCCGCCCTTGGCGTGCACGGCGGACGTGACCTTCTTCCAGCCCGCGACCTGCGCATCGGTATAGATACCAGGGGTATTCGGGTAGCCATGGCCGCGAGGCGAGACCGGGGTCGCCTCGGCGATGATCAGGCCCGCGCCGGCGCGCTGGGCGTAGTATTCCGCCATCAGGTCCGTCGGGACGTTGGTCCCCTCGGCGCGACAACGGGTCAGCGGAGCCATCAGGATACGGTTAGGCAGCGTCAAGGCGCCGACTTGGAGAGGAGTGAAGAGGGAGGACATTTGCGGAAGATAGAGGGCCGGAGGAAAAGAGGACAGGAGGAAAGGAGGTGGTAGCGGTTAGCGGTTGGCGGTTGGCGGTTGGGAGAGACAGAGGGAGGGCTGAGTTGAGGACTGCGTTGAGGGCTGAATAGAGGACTGCATCGATGACAGAGGACAGAGGGCAGAGGGCAGATTTCCCGCCACCCGCCACCTGGGGCTGCCACCCGCCACCCGAAATGGACAGATGACAGATTTCCTGTACCTGCACCTGAACCTGGATACCCGCACCTGGGACCTGGTGGCCGAGACCTGAGACCTGAAAATTGTCTCCGCCCCAGCCAATCATCCGGTCTCCGGTTTCCCTTTGAGCGGCGGCCACACCCGCCACCTGTCACCCGGAGCTGCCACCCGCCACCTGGAAACGAATTCCACTAGGGCAGCACGCGGTGCTGCCCCTACCTCGAGACAGCTAGGTCGGCACGCAGTGCCGACCCTACCTAGATCCCGTTCGCGCGA
>JBKCKE010000297.1:0-7216 GCA_046301395.1 Verrucomicrobiota bacterium
AGGAATTCGAGGAGCTTGCGCATCGCGTTCAGACGAAGGGATTGGCGGGTTTTTTGACCGAAGAAGCACGAAAGGCGGCAACCCTTCGCAATCCAAATTTGAGGGGTTTTAGTCGCTTTTCTATGGTTCACTGTGGATAGCCACCATGAAATGCTGTGAACAGGGTGTGATTATGTAATTTAAAGTGTTAAACGACATATACTTACACAGTTTAGAATAGTTCTAAGTCATTAACCCCTGCCCTGCTCCCTAGATGCTCGCTTCCAAACTATTAGGCCAGCCAACGGAAAACCCCAGAGGGGCTTATCCGATGACTGGCCTAGGCTCGAAGTGACTCCGAATCAGCGGGTCAGGGACTTCGCGGCGCTCTGGACGAGATCCACGAAGCTCTTGGCCTCAAGGGAGGCGCCGCCGATCAGGCCACCGTCGATATCGTGCTCGGCCAGGAGGGCGTCGGCGTTGTCGGGCTTCATCGATCCGCCGTAGAGGATACGGACGCGGGCCGCGGTCTCGGCGCCGAACTGGGTGACGAGCAGGGAGCGGATGAAAGCGTGGACTTCCTGGGCCATGGCCGGGGTGGCGGTCTTGCCGGTGCCGATCGCCCAGACGGGCTCGTAAGCGATGATGACCTGTTCGGCCTTGCCCGCAGGAACGCCGGCGAGACCGAGCTCGACCTGACGCTTCACCACGGCGTTCGTGGTGCCGGCTTCGCGCTCGGAGAGCAGCTCGCCGACGCAGAGGATGGGCTTGAGGGACGCGCTGAGGGCGGCGTTGACCTTGCGGTTGATGAAGGCGTCGTCTTCGCCGAAGATCGCGCGACGCTCGCTGTGGCCGAGGATCACGTAGCCGACATGGAGGTCGCGGAGCATCGCGGCCGAGATTTCGCCGGTGAAGGCGCCGTTGGCCTTGTCGTGCATGTTCTGGGCGCCCACGGCGAGGTGGGTGCCTTCGGCGGCGGCGCTCACCGCGGAGAGCGCGGTGAAGGGCGGGCAGAGGACCACCTGGACGGCGGACTCGATGCCGACGGCGGCGGCGATGGCCTTGACGAGGTCGGTGCCTTCGGTGGCCGTCTTGTTCATCTTCCAGTTACCGGCGATGAGAGGAGTGCGTGAGGACATGGGAGTGGTTTGAGAGCTTGTTTATATGGGTCCTGAGCGGTTCAGGCCGAAAGGGCCGCGACGCCGGGGAGGATCTTGCCTTCGAGGTATTCGAGGGAAGCGCCGCCACCGGTCGAGCAATGCGAGACCTTGGGATCGACGCCGAAATTCTTGGCCGCCGTGGCGGTGTCGCCGCCGCCGACGATGGTGATCGCGCCGCGTTCCGTGGCCATGGCCACCGCGGCCGCCATGGCCTTGGAGCCGACGGCGAACTTCTCGAATTCGAACACGCCGCACGGGCCGTTCCAGACCACCGTGCCGGCGCGGCCGATGGCGGCCTCGTACAGCTTGATGGATTCCGGACCGCAATCCATGCCCTCCCAGCCGGCGGGGATGCCGGACTGCATGGTGGCAGGCTGGGTGTTGGAATCAGGCGAGAACTTGTCGCCGCAGAGGAAGTCGACCGGGAGGGTGACCTTCACGCCGCGGGCCTTGGCCTTGTCGAGCAGCTCTTGGACGATCTTGGCGCCTTCGGCGTCGTAGAGGGAGTTGCCGATTTCCATGCCGTCGCAGACCTTGCGGAAGGTGTAGGCCATGCCGCCGCCGATGATGATCTCGTCAGCCTTCTCGATGAGGTTGCGGATGAGGGGGATCTTGTCGGCGATCTTAGCGCCGCCGAGGATGGCGAGCAGCGGACGCTGCGGGTTGTTGAGCACGGTGTCGAAGGCCTTGAGCTCGGCTTCGAGGAGGTAACCGGCGGCCTTGCGGGAGAGGTTCACGCCGACCATCGAGGAGTGGGCGCGGTGCGCGGTGCCGAAGGCATCGTTCACGTAGACGTCGCCCAGACGCGAGAGAGAGGCCCTGAATTCAGCCACTTTGGCGGGGTCGGCCTTCTGGCTGGTGCCGTCCTCGAGCTTCACTTTGCCCTCTTCTTCGATGTGGAAACGAAGGTTTTCGAGGAGCAGGACCTCGCCCGGCTGGAGGGCCTGGGCGGCGGCTTCGGCCTCGGCGCCCACGCAGGCGGCGACGAACTTCACCGGCTTGCCGAGGAGCTTCTCGAGCTCGGCGGCCACGGGGCGGAGGGAGAACTTCTCGACGACCTTGCCGTCCGGTCGGCCGAGGTGGGACATGAGCACCAGGGAGGCGCCGCCTTCGAGCAGGAACTTGATCGTCGGCAGGGCCGCGGCGATACGCTGGGTATTCGTGATGGCGCCGGTCTTCTTGTCCTGGGGGACGTTGAAGTCGACACGGACGAGGACACGCTGGCCCTTGACGGAGCCGAGTTCGCGGAGGGTAGGAGCAGGCATGGTGGTGAAAGGGAGCAGAGAAAGGCGTAAGCCGAGGGGTGGGAAGAACAAACCGCCCAAGGCCTCGCAAACCCTCATAAGCACCCTCCCCCGCCCCGCCGGGAGCCCAAAACAAGACAGGCGACCCGGATGGGCCGCCTGTCGCGGAGGAATCTAAGCCGGGCTTAGAGCTTGGCCGTGACCTTGCCCAGGAGCTCGACGACGCGGTTGGAGTAGCCCCACTCGTTGTCGTACCAGCTGATGAGCTTGAAGAAGTTCTTGTTCAGCTCGATCGAGGAGCCGGCGTCGAAGATCGACGAGCTCTTGTCGTGGATGAAGTCAGAGGAGACCACTTCTTCGTCGGTGTAGGCCAGGATGCCCTTCATGTAGGTCTCGGACGCCTTCTTGAGGGCGGCCTTGATCTCGGCGAGGGAGGTGTCCTTGGTGGTCTTGACCGTCAGGTCGACGACCGAGACGGTCGGGGTCGGGACGCGGAAGGCCATGCCGGTCAACTTACCCTTCACTTCCGGGAGGACGAGGGCGACGGCGCGGGCGGCACCGGTGGCGGACGGGATGATGTTGATCGCGGCGGAACGGCCACCCTTCCAGTCCTTCTTGGACGGACCGTCGACGGTCTTCTGGGTGGCGGTGTAGGCGTGGACCGTGGTCATCAGGCCTTCGGCGACGCCGAAACCTTCCTTCAGCAGCACGTGGACGAGCGGCGCGAGGCAGTTCGTGGTGCAGGAAGCGTTGGAGATGATGTGGTGGTTGGCCGCGTCGTACTTGTCGTCGTTGACGCCGATGACGACGGTGATGTCCTCATCCTTGGCCGGGGCGGAGATGATGACCTTCTTGGCGCCGGCTTCGAGGTGACCCTTGGCCTTGGCGGCTTCGGTGAAGAGACCGGTGGACTCGATGACGACCTGGACGCCGAGGGCCTTCCAGGGGAGTTCGGCCGGGGTGCGGGCGGAAACCACGAGGATTTCCTTACCGTTCACGACGAGGACGTCGTCTTCAGCCTTGTCCGGGGAGGACTTCTTGGAGCTGACGGTGCCGTTGAAGCGACCCTGGGTGGAGTCGTACTTCAGGAGGTAGGCGAGGTTGTCCGCGGGGACGATGTCGCCGACGGCGACGACGTCGAAGGTCGTGCCGAGGTGGCCCTGTTCGACGAGGGCGCGGAAGACGAGACGGCCGATGCGGCCGAATCCGTTGATAGCTACTTTGGTGGCCATGGTATGGTGTGTGAGAAAGGAAAGAGGACGGACGTGAAAGGGATGAAAAAGGCCCTGCCGCCCCGCATTGGCAAGCGAGAATGCGAATCAGGCCCCGGCGGACCAGACAGCGGCGCCCAAAGGCGGCAGGATGACGTAATCCCCCTCGATCCGCGGCACGGGACCAGGGGCATGCAGGCAGGAGGGGAACGGCGAGACCACCACGGGCGTCCAATCCCCGGTCCGCGGCAGGGCAAGCGTCACCTCGCGGTCGTGCGGATTGCAGGCCATGAGCACCCGGGCGGGGCCGAGCTGTCCGTCGGCGTTGAGGACGGCGACGAAGGCTTCCCCGCCCGGCTGATGGGTCACCTGCATCCAACCCGGCGAAACGGCCAAGCGGGGACGCAGGCCCGCGCCAGCCGCCGAGAGGCGGAAACCGATCAGGCGGGCGACGAATTCATGCTCGGACCGGAAACGTTCGATCCGGACCGGGTCGAGGCGGTTCAGGTCTCCGCGTCGCCAGGTGTTGCTGACGCCGCGCTTGGTCGCGAGGAAATCCTGGCCGGCGCAGAGCATCGGCACGCCCGCGGAGCAGAGCAGGATCACGTGCATGAGGCGCGTGCGCAGGACGTCGCGCGGCGCCGGATCGAGGGCGTCGGCGCCCGCGCGTTCGGTGATCCGGTCCAGCCAGGCCATGTCGTCGTGCGACTGCGCATAGCGCAGGCGCGCGGCCGGCCGGAAAGCGCACGCCGCGACGTGATGGAGCAGGTCGGCCGCCTTCGCGTGACCACGCACATAGGAAGGCAAGAACTCGCGGAAGGCGTCATCCCAGCTCGTCCAGGTCGTGTGATCGAGGTCGCGCGCGGTGTGCCCGCGGAAACTCCACGGTTCGGCGATGAGGATCTTATGCGGGGCGCGGAAACGGAAATCGGCCTCGATCTCGCGCAGCAGCGGAGTGCCCAGCAGTTCGGCGAGGTCGAGCCGGACGCCGTCGACGCCGAGCACTTCGGTCCAGTGACGCAGCGCGGCGTGGACGAACCGCTTGAACATCGGCGCCTCGGCACGGACGTCGTTACCGCAGCCGCTCCAGTTGGTGAGTTTCCCCTGCGGGTCGACGCGGTAGTAATACGGCGCGTCAATCGCGCCGAGGCCGTTGGGCGAACCGAAATGGTTCAGCACGACGTCCATGATGACGGCGAGGCCGGCTTCATGGCAGGCACGTACGAGGTCACGGAATTCCTCCATCGCGACGACGCCCGGGCCAGAGGCGTAGGAGTTCGCGACGCCGAAGGCGCTCACGGGCATGTAGCCCCAGTGATATTCGTCGGTCGCATCATGCTCGAACTCGGCGCACGGCAGCAGTTCGAGGGCGTTGACGCCGAGCGCGCGCAGGTAGTTGCCCTTCGTGCGCACATAGCGGGCGAGGTCGCGGTAGCCGCCGGCCGTCGGTGCGCCGTCGGCGAGGCCGAGGAGGTCGCGCAGATGGCCTTCGAGGATCACGAGGTCTTCGACCGGCGGCGGGACGAAGCCGTCGTCGAAGGGCCGGAGGGCATCGGGGCCGACCACGAGGCCGGCGGCCTGCCGGGGACCGACGACGGCGCGGGCCCACGGGTCGACGATCTGCGTGCCGCCGAAACGTTCGCCGGTGTCGTCCTGCGACGCGGCGACCTGCAGCCAGTAATGGGCGCCGCTGAGATTCTCCGGCCATGAAGCCGACCACGCGCCCTGCCCTTCGGGCTTGAGCATCAGCGGATGCGAGCCGCCGCCGGTCGGATGACGCCAGATGACTTCGACCGAGCGGGCGCGCGGAGCGAAGACGCGGAACAGCGTCGAACGCGCGCTGACCGTCGCGCCGAAACCGCCCGCGGGCTCCAGGACGTCCAGCGGCTCAGAGGCCAGGATGTCGCCGAGTTCGAGCAGCTCCGGGGTCTCGAAAACCATGCGGACCGGCACGGCGGACGGATCGACGTCGGCCGCATGGAAGCGGAAGACATGCCGGTCGGTGCGCCGACGGGAGACGACGAGGTTGCGGTGATTAGCCTCGTCGCGACGGACGTTGTCGGCGTCGTGCGGCGGCTCGACCCAGCGGTCGCCCTCGCGCCGGAACTTGAAGACGGTCTCTTCGGCTTCACCGAGGACTTCCGCGAGGTCCGCGGCGAGTTCGAAGCCTTCGGCGCCCGCCACGCAGACCGGACGCAGCTGCCAGCGCTCCATGTCGACGGCGCGGCCCCAGTCGTTGAAAGGCCCGACCACGCTGACGGAACCTTGCGCGGCCTCCGGACAAAGCGCTTTCCAGAAAAAGAAATGGACGCAGCCGCCCTCCACCCAGTGACCCGCCCGCCGGGCCCCGGCGCGGACGTCGGCCGGCTCGCGCAAGGTCTGCCGGGCCGGCGGATTCCGCGTGCGCGGCGGCAGCCCGGGACCGGCCCAGGGGCGCGTGAGCGCGACCAACCCGGAGACCTTCGTCTCCCAGCGGGCGCTGGCCAGTTCACGCGTCATCGTCTCAAGAGGAAGGGCGGAAAAATAAATTGGCGAGCAAAAGCGGGCTTCCCTCCCGGCCATCGTCCGCCCACGATGCGCGCGTGGATATCAGCGTACTAGTGAGCGACTGGGATGGTCACCGCCTCCTGGATTCCGGCGACGGCTTCAAGCTCGAGGAGATCGGCGGCGTCCGCATGATCCGGAGCGAACCCAAGGCTTGGTGGAGCAAGTCCCTGCCCGCCGCCGAATGGGCGCGCGCGGTCGCCGAACACGAAGAAGGCGGCCGCGAAGGCCGCTGGAAGCTGAAGGGCAACTGCCCCAAGGAATGGGAGACCAAGCTGGGCAAGCTCCGCTTCCAGCTACGGTTCATGGATAATTCCAAGCAGTTCGGCGTCTTCGCCGAACAGTCCCCGCACTGGAAATGGGTCGCCGAGCGCCCGCAGAAACTCGAACCGCGCCCCCGTCTGCTCAACCTTTTCGGCTATACCGGCGCGGCCTCGCTCAACGCCGCCCAAGCCGGCTGGCACGTCACCCACGTCGACGCCTCCAAGCCCGCCGTGGCCTGGGGCCGCCGTAACCAAGAGCTCTCCGGCCTGGCCCAGGAGCCGATCCGCTGGATCATCGAGGACGCGATGACGTTCGTGAAGCGCGAAGTCAAACGCGGCAACCAGTACGAGGCCATCATGCTCGACCCGCCCGCCTTCGGTCGCGGCCCGACCGGCGAGTTCTGGAAGGTCGAACGCGACCTCGCCCCCCTGCTCCGCGCCTGCCGCGAACTGCTCTCCCCGCAGGCTCAGTTCATGATCCTGACGGTCTACACGATCGACGCGTCCTCCATCCTCTGCCACAACCTGCTCGAAGATGTCACCCGCGGCCTCGGCGGCCAGGTCGACATCGGCGAACTCGCCCTGAAACAGGAAAATAACGGCCGGCTCCTCCCCCTGTCGCTCTGGGGCCGCTGGACCGCCGGCAAAAAGGGCTGATTCGGCCCGCCGACTGTAATCTGGGCGGTTTGCTTTAATTGGTTTCCAAACCATAGGTTAACGCATCTAAATGCACGCGTGAGCCTAGTCCCCGACCAAGCTACTTTCCGCCAGTTGGCCCAGCAGTCCGACCTCATCCCGGTGTGCCTGGACCTGAT
>JBKCKE010000298.1:0-2056 GCA_046301395.1 Verrucomicrobiota bacterium
GCCTGCAGGGCGCGCTGACGCTGGCTCTGCGAGCGGTTGGCGTGGATGGCGGCGCAGCTGATGTCTTCGCCCTGGAGCTTGCGGCAGATGCGGTCGGCTCCGTGCTTGGTACGCGCGAAGACGAGGACCATCTTCAGGGACTCGTCCTTCAGGAGGTGGTGCAACATGACCTGCTTGAGCGCGCCCGGGCACTCATAGAGGAGCTGGGTGACGGTCTCGGCAGGGTTGGAGCGGCGGCCGACCTCGATCAGCTTCGGCTCGCGCTGATACTGCTTCGTGAGCGTCTCGATCTCACGGGAGAGCGTGGCGGAGAACATCAGGGTCTGGCGCTCCTTCGGGAGGGCGCGGACGATGGTGTTGATCGCGGGCAGGAAGCCCATGTCCAGCATGCGGTCGGCTTCGTCGAGGACGAGGTACTCGACGGCGGAGAAGTCGCCGTGGCCCTGGCCGCCGAGGTCGAGGAGTCGGCCCGGGGTGGCGATGAGGAAGTCACAGCCGCGACGGAGGGCGGCGATCTGGGGGCGTTCGGAGACGCCGCCGTAGCAGGTGGCGACGGTGGCGCCGGAGTAACGGGAATAGGCGGCGACGTTCTCGGCGATCTGGACGACCAGTTCGCGGGTCGGGGCCAGGATCAGGCAGCGGACGCGGCCCTGGTGGGCGCCGGACTTGGTCTGGACCAGCTTGGTCAGCAGCGGGAGGGTGAACGCGGCGGTCTTGCCGGTACCGGTCTGGGCGACGCCGATGACGTCATGCCCCTCGATGATCACCGGGATCGAGGCCTTCTGGATCGGCGTCGGCTCGGTGTAGCCCTGGTCGGCTACGGCTTTCAGAATGGAGGCATCGAGGCCTAGGGAATCAAACGACATTGAGGCAAAGTGAGTAGAGGAATTGGAAAGGGCGAGAAGAATAGGGGGATAACGGGCATAAGGGGCTGGCGGTTAGCAGTTGGCGGTTGGGCGCCCATCGTACAACTGCCAAGGGAAAGGGGGCTGTGGTCTGGTTCACGCATCAAACCCCGACCTACCCGCTAACCGCCAACCGCTTCCACCTTCGCTGGGACTGCGTCCCAGCATTGCACTCCCCATGCCCTTTCCTAAATACCTCGGTAACCCCTGACGATGACGACCAAGCAACCCGACGGCTGGAGCTCCAAACTAGGCGTGATCATGGCCGTCGCCGGCAGTGCTGTCGGCTTGGGCAACTTCCTCCGCTTCCCCGGACTCGTCGCCGACAAGGAGACCGGTGGCGGCGCCTTCCTGATCGCCTACTTCATCTCCCTCCTGATCGTCGGCCTGCCGATCTGCTGGGTCGAATGGACGCTCGGACGCTTCGGCGGCACGCAGGGCTACAATTCCTCGCCCGGCATCTTCCACGCCATCATCCGCAAACCGTGGGGCAAATATGTCGGCCTCCTCGGCTTCATCGTCCCGGTCGGCGTCTACTTCTATTACGTCGTCATCGAGTCCTGGTGTCTCGGCTACGCTTGGAACAGCTTCAGCGGGTCGCTCGATCTCGGCAAGGATCCCAAGGCGTACGCCGCCGTCTTCAGCGCCTTCACCGGCCAATCCGCGGATGGCTCCATCCTCGGCTTCGGCGGACCGTTCCTTTTCTTCATCGGTGTCTTCATCCTGAACTTCGTCATCATCTACCGCGGCCTCTCCAAGGGCATCGAGTTCATCTGCAACTGGGGCATGCCCCTGCTCATCGTGATCGCGCTGGCCCTGCTCGTCCGCGTCATGACCCTCGGCACTCCCGACCCGACGAAGCCCGAACTCAGCGTATGGAACGGACTCGGCTACATGTGGAACCCCCACGACATCACCCAAGGCCTTTCCAATCCGGCCGTCTGGCTCAAGGCCGCCTCGCAGGTGTTCTTCACCCTCTCCGTAGGCTTCGGCGTGATCATCACCTACGCCAGCTACCTCAAGAAGAACGACGACGTGGTGCTGAGCGGCCTCACCGCCACCGCCGCCAACGAGTTCTGCGAAGTCGGCCTCGGCGGCATGATCACCGTGCCGGCCGCCTTCGCCTTCCTCGGCGCCTCGGCCGTCGCCGG
>JBKCKE010000299.1:0-2789 GCA_046301395.1 Verrucomicrobiota bacterium
TCAGCCAGCGATTTAGTGCGGCATGGCTGACTCCAAGAATGCGGGAAGTTCTTCGTCGTCTTCCTCTGGTCCGGACGAAGGACATTCACAGGAAATCCGTCTGATCGGATTCCTCGCCCGCCAGGCTGGTCTGGAGCCGGATGCGTCGCGTATCGCCGGCGCGCTTTCGGCTCACGCGGGTGAAGAGCCGCTCGAACGTATCGCGGCCTCCCTGCCTGCCACCGGCCTCAAGGCCGACGTCTGCCGGATGCCGCTCGCCTCGGCCCTCTGGCAGGCCCGGGCCTCCTTGCCTTTGGTCATCCACACCGAGGGCAAGGGCTTCACCGTCGTCGTCGGCGGCGGCCTTTTCCGCGAGCGTCTCGCCTCCTTCGACGGTGACGAGAAGACCTATGTCGTCAGCCGTACCGCTTTGGTCCAGCAGCTCGGATTGGCTTCGGCCCAGGCGGAGGTCGAGGTCGCCTTCGTCTCGCCGACCATGCCGGCCGAAGGGTTGAAGGGCAAGGAGGACGCCGACCATCATCACGGACATCATGCCAGCCCGATCAGCCGGCTGTTCGGGCTCATGCGCCCGGAGGCCTCGGATATCGCCACCATCCTCATCTTCAGTCTCGTCACCGGCCTGCTTTACCTGGCCCTGCCTCTCGCCATCAACGGCGTCGTCGGCAATCTCGCGTTCGGTACGCAATCCACGCCCTTCCAGCAGGCCTTGATCTTCATCACCTTGGCGCTCACGGGCTGCCTCGTGCTCTCCGCGATCATCCGCGGTCTCCAGTACGTCGTCGCTGAGCACATCCAGCGCCGCATCTTCGTCCGGCTCGCGGCCGACATGGCCTGGCGTCTGCCACGCGTCCGGACAGAGGCCTTCGACGGGGTGCACGCCCCGGAGATGGTCAACCGCTTCCTGGACGTCGTCACGGTGCAGAAGAGTTCCGCGATGCTCTTGCTCAACGGCATCAACATCGTCGTCGGGGCCGTCGTCGGCTTGGTCGTGCTCGGCTTCTACCACCCGTTCCTGCTCGCCTACATGTTCGTGACCCTGCTCGGGCTGTGCTTCGTGGTCTATGTCCTAGGCCGGGGGGCGATCGCTTCCAGTCTGGCTGAATCGCGGAGCAAGTACGCGGCGGTCGGCTGGCTCGAGGAGGTCGCCCGTTACCCGCGTCTCTTCAAAGGACCGTCCGGTCTGGCCCTGGCCGGTTCCCGGACCGATGAACTGGCGCGTGATTACCTCCAGGCCCGCGCCTGGCATTTCCGCGTGCTGATGCGGCAGATCATCGGCCTGCTCACCCTTGAGGTGCTGGCCACGGCGGCCTTGCTGATCGTCGGCGGCGGCCTCGTGCTCAGCCAGCAGCTCACGCTCGGCCAGCTGGTCGCCAGCGAGCTCATCGTCAGCGCGGTCGTCGCGTCCTTCGCCAAACTGGGCAAGCAGTTCGAGGCCTGGTACGACGCCTTGGCCGCGGTCGACAAACTCGGGCACCTCGTCGATTTCGAGACCGACCGCGAAGGCGGGGAGATTCCCGTCGGCGATCCGACCGGGGTCTCGATCGAGCTCCGCGGCGTCTCCTTCGCCTATGCCAGCGGGCGCGATCTCCTGAGCGGCTTGAACGTCAAGGTCCGCGCCGGCGACCGCGTCGCGCTGGCCGGCGCCCAAGGCAGCGGCTGCAGCACGTTGCTCGACCTCGTCTCGGCCATGCGCGAACCTACCGCCGGGACCATCCTGGTGGACGGGCTCGACCTACGTTCGTGGGACCTCGAAGCCTATCGATGCCAGGCCATGGTGCTCCGCTCGCAGGACATCCTGAGCGCGACCCTCATGGACAATCTCCGTCTCGGCCGTCCCGACATCACGCTCGGCCAGGTCCAGACCGCCTTGACGGAAGTCGGCCTGCTGACGGATGTCCTCGCGATGCCGGACGGACTTTCCACGAAGCTCGTCACCGGCGGCCTCCCGCTGTCCAGCCGTCAGCGCAACCGCCTGCTCATCGCCCGCGCCTTGCTGCATCGTCCGCGGCTCCTCGTCATCGATGAGTTCCTCGACGGCATGGACGGCACGAGCACCTGTCAGCTGGTCGACCTCGTGATGGCCTCCGAACGTCCGTGGACGTTGCTGCTGGCCACCCGTGATCCTCAGCTGCTCCGTCGCTGTCCGACGGTCATCACCCTTTCTTCTTCCCACGCATGAGCACGTCCCACGACACCCCGGCTCCGGCCCTCCGCGGGCGTCTGCCCGCCTTGCTGCTGGCCGGCTCTTCCCTGCGTATCCGGTTGCTCTCGCGCATCGCCGGCCTCGGCTTCTTGGCGATCGTCCTGGCGATCTGGTTCCTGCCTTGGCAGCAGTTCGTCCGCGGCTCCGGCAAGGTCATCGCCTTCGATCCGCTCGAAAGACGCGTGAACGTCGAGGCGCCCGTCGCGGGCCTCGTGCGCAAGATGTATGTGCTCGAAGGTCAGCGCGTGAAGGCCGGCGAGGTGCTCGCCGAACTGCAGGACAACGACCCTAACCTCCTGAATAACCTCAAGGCCCAGCGCTCCTCACTGTCCGATCGACAGGCTGCGACCCGTCGGCGCATCGAAGACCTCGACCTGCAGGTTCGTCAGCTCGAACTCGCCCGCGGGCAGTCGGTGGACGCCGCCCGCCAGCGCGTGGTCGCCGACAAGATCGCCGCGGAGACCGCCGCGCTGAACTTCACGCGTACCAAGGAACTCAAGGACGGCGGCCTCGTCTCGGTCCGCGATTACGAACTCGCCATCCAGTCCCGCGACAGCACCGGCGCCGCGCTCGTCGCCGCCGAAGC
>JBKCKE010000300.1:0-3363 GCA_046301395.1 Verrucomicrobiota bacterium
TGATCTTGTTCTCGTCGGGTCCGTGACAGGCGAAGCACGTGTCGGAGAAGATCGGGCGGATGTCCCGGTTGAACTGCACTTTTTCCGCGGAAGCGGAGAGCGCCCCGAAGAGGCAGGCGGCGGTGAGGCTAAGTCGGGAAAGACGCATGGGGTAAGCGATATTGGACAATTAAGACCCCCACGGGTTCATAGCAATGTGCAGTTAATGAAAAACCCCTCGAATGAGGGGTTTTGGAGGGGCGGTGGGGGTGGGCTTACTTGGCCGCCAGGTCCTTGAGCGCGATGTTGCGGAATTCCGCCGGGTCATTGTGGCCGGCAAAGCCAAAGTAGCCGTTCTTGCGGTCCTTGCCCGGGTGGGGGCTCTTCGCCATGACCGTGGCCATGTCGACCGTGGCGAGGTCGGTCTCGAGGATGACGAAGCCGTTGAGTTCGACCTTGAGCGTGGAGCCGACGACCGTGACCTCCTGGAAGTTCCACTCGCCGATTGGGCGCTGGAAGCCGCGCTGGGCGCCGACCATGCCGTAGGCCGAGCCGTGGACCTGACGGGGGTCGATCTTACCCTTCACCTTGTCGTAGTTATCGTCCAGCACCTGCAGCTCGCACATGCCGACATAGGCCGTGTTGCCTTTGCCAGGGTAGCGGAGCGCCAGTCCGTTGTTGCCGCCCTTCGGCAGTTTGAATTCGAGGCGCACGGCGAAGTCGGTCAGGTCCTGGTCGTAGTAAGGCGTGCCACCCTTGCCCGTCTTGCAGCGGATGGCGCCGTCGGCGATTTCGAAGTTCGCGACGTCGCCGGCCCAGCCGGTGAAGTCCTTGCCGTTGAAGATCGACTTGAAGCCGGCGGCGGCCTTCGCGGTGAGGATGCGGTTGGCTTCTTCGCCGGCGATCTCGCGGATCGCGACGTTGCGCCAGCGGATCGGGGCACCGTGGGTCTGGAGGCAGATCGGGCCCTTGGCGGCCAGCGCGGCCTTGCGGTCGTAATAGTTCTCCATCGTGGCGTGGTCGACGGTCTGCTTGCCGTTAAGCCAGACGCTCACGCGGGCGCCGACCATCACGACACGGAGGGTGTTCCATTCGCCGGCCGGCTTGTCAGCCAGCACCAGCGGGTCCTTGCCGGGCTTGCCGGGGGAATTATTCCAGAGGGCGCCGGAGCCCAGCTGGCAGCCGTGCTTGAAGGACTTCTCGTCGGTCGGATCCCAGATCTGGACCTGCGGGGCGCCCCGGAGGTAGACGCCGGAGTCGCCCTTCGGCGCCATGTTGTACTCCAGGGTCAGTTCGAAGTCGCCGTATTCCTGGTCGGTCGTGGCGTAAGGCCCCGTGCCTGGGTTGTAGATTTCGCCGTCCTTCACGGACCAATGCTGCGAGAATTCGTCGCGCATCTTCTTGAGCATCGCATCCTTCTTTTCGCCCGTGAGCTTGGCCACGGAGTGAGGATTGTAGCCGTGCCAGCCGGCGAGGTCTTTGCCGTTGAACAGCGAAGTGAAGCCGGCCGGGACATCGGCGGCGATCAGCGCGGAGGTCGCGAGAGCGAGGAGAGCGGGGAGGAGGCGCATAGGACGAGTAAGAGAGGTCGGGAGGACTGGAGGGCCGGAAAACTCAGAGGGGTTCGAGGGTGCAGCGCTTGACCTCGAAGGCGCCGCCTTCGACCTGCAGGCCGATGAAGCCTTCGGAGAGATTGGTACCGGTGGCCTTGTTCACTTCCTTGCCGTTGACGAGGATCGTGACCGTGTTGCCGTCGCAGACCGTGGTGAAGGTGTTCCATTCGCCGGCCGGCTTCTCGGCGTCGGCCTGCTTGCCGAGGCGATAGCCGCGGATCTTACCGGACTTCTTGTCCTTGAGTTCGGTGCCGCCGGAGAGCGTGGCGCCGTTCCAGAAGTAGAAGTCACCCTGGTTCTTGTGCATGCCTTGGCACTCGATGCTCTTCGGCCAGACCGTATCGGGGGGTGTCATGTGCACGACCACGCCCGTATTGCCCGGCTTGGTGAAGCGCCATTCCACCGTGAAGCGATACTGTTTGTAGCTCTGGGTGGTGCGAAGGAAACCGCTGGGCTTGCCGGTGCACGCGAGGATGCCGTCCTTGATGGACCACGAATCCTTGCCGGTTTCCGGGAAGACGACCCAGCCGGCGGTATCCTTGCCGTTGAAGAGTTCGGTCTTCGCGGAAGGCGTGACGACGTCGGCGGCGAAGGCGTGGACGAAGGCGGAAGCCAGCAGGGCGGCCGCGAGGGCGAGGCGGGGGAGGGGCATGGAACGACCTTACGGTTTCAGCCTGCCCGTTGAAGTCTAAACGCCGAAATTAAACGGCGTTAAAGTGTCGTTTACCGCTCAGGCCATGATGCCCTTCACCACCTTGCCGGCGACGCCGGTGAGGCGCACGTCGAGGCCTTGGAACTTCACGTTCAGACGGTGGTGATCGATGCCCATCAGCGCGAGCATCGTGGCGTGCAGGTCGTGGACATCGACGACGTTCTCGACGGCGTTGTAGCCAAGTTCGTCGGTGGCTCCGTAGGTCGTGCCGGCCTTGACGCCGCCGCCAGCGAGGAAGACCGAGTAACCGGCGATATGGTGGTCGCGGCCGGTGCCCTGGCCCATCGGGGTGCGGCCGAATTCTCCGCCCCAGAGGATCAGGGTGTCGTCGAGCATGCCGCGCTCCTTGAGGTCTCGGATGAGGGCGCCGGTCGCCTTGTCGACGTCTTCTGCGCCCATCTTCATGCCGTTATCCAGGCCGCCGTGAAGGTCCCAGGCGCGGTGGTAGAGCTGGATCATGCGTACGCCGCGTTCGGCGAGGCGACGGGCCATGAGGCAGTTGGAGGCGAAGGAGCCGTCGCCGATCTCCTTGATGCCGTAGGCTTCGATGGTCTTCGCGGACTCGCTCTTGAAGTCGAGCAGCTCGGGGACGCTCGACTGCATCTTGAAGGCCATCTCGTACTGGGCCACGCGGGTCGCGATCTCGGGGTCGACGGTCTCCTGGGCCAGCTGCCCGTTGAGGCGGCGGATCTCGTCGATGACCTGGCGCTGGGTGCTCTGGCACACGCCTTCGGGGTTGCCGATGTAGTGGACGGCCTCGCCCTTGGATTGGAATTGGATGCCTTGGTATTTGCTGGGCAGGACGCCGCTAGACCACTGACGCGAGGAGATCGGCTGCAGGCCGGTACGACCGGCGGAGGTCAGTACGATGTAGCCCGGCAGGTTCTCCGTTTCAGAGCCCAGGCCGTAGAGCAACCAGGAGCCCATGCTCGGGCGTCCCTTGATGATGGAACCCGTGTTGAAGAAGGCATGGGCCGTGTCGTGGTTGATCTGCTCGGTCTTCATCGAGCGGACGACGCAGAGGTCGTCGGCGACCGAACCGATGTGCGGGAAGATGTC
>JBKCKE010000301.1:0-7981 GCA_046301395.1 Verrucomicrobiota bacterium
GTGGCGGACGACATCGTCCTCACCAAGAACGGCGAGAGCATCCTGGCGCCGTGGACGTTCATGCCGCTGAAGGACGTCGACGACATCTACCGTCGCTCGCCCGACACCCGGATCCAAGGGTATCGCCTCAAGGGGCACTGAGGTCGTTCCGTCGCGGCGCTGTCCCCGGCGGGAATCGAACCCACATCCTCGGTTTAGGAAACCAATGTTCTATCCGTTGAACTACGGGAACGCGGTACTGAGTTAGCCTGTTCCCGGGCGGGCGGGCAAGCCCGCATCGGCAGGCTGGCTTGACTCCCATCGGTTTCGGCCAAGTTCTTGTGCATGGTGATTCCTCTTTCCGTCCTGGCCGAAGCTCCCTTGGTGATTCCGGCGTGGGCCTGGGTGGCCTTCCTTGGCTTCGTCGTCAGCATGCTGGCCCTCGACCTAGGGGTCTTCAACAAGACCGACCACAAGCCTTCCTTCAAGGAGGCGGTGGCTTGGTGCGTCGTCTGGGTCGCCCTGGCGGTCGCCTTCGGGTTCCTGCTGTCCGCCTGGCGCGGACCGGAAGACGCCCAGCTGTTCGCCGCGGGGTACGTCCTGGAGCTGGCCCTTTCGGTCGACAACCTGTTCATCTTCATCCTCGTCTTCGCCCACTTCAAGATCCCGGACCACCTCCAGCATCGCGTCTTGTTCTGGGGCATCATCGGCGCCGTCGCCATGCGCGCCCTTTTCATCATCGCGGGCGTCGCGGCCGTCGAGAGCTTCACCTGGCTGCTCCCGATCTTCGGGGCGTTCCTCCTGTTCACCGGCGTCAAGCTGGCCCTGTCCCGGGACGAGCACGAAGGCAAGGGCATGGACGAGAACCTCTTCGTGAAGGTCGCCCGCAAGTTCTTCCCCCTCACGCCGCACCTGCACGGCAATAAGTTCTGGGTCAAAGAAGACGGCGTGCGCCGCTTCACGCCGCTCTTCCTGGTGCTCATCGTCGTCGAGGGGACGGACCTCATCTTCGCGATCGATTCCATCCCGGCCGTCCTCGGCATCCTGCCGCCGAACCTGCCGATCGAGGAGAAGCGCTTCGTCGCCTTCACCTCGAACATCTTCGCGATCATGGGGCTGCGCTCCATGTATTTCGCCCTCGCCGGCTTCATGCAGTATTTCCGCTTCCTCAAGCCTGCGCTCGCCTTCGTCCTCGTCTTCATCGGCCTCAAGATGATCCTGCCCTGGGCGGCTTCGCTGGGTCAGCCGGCAGGTCAGTTCGCCTCCTGGATGCCGGTGCGCTTCGTGGATCACGGACGCGTCCATTTCCCCACCGAGCTGTCGCTCTCGGTCATCGGTCTCACCTTGGCCTTGGCCATCGCGTTCTCCGTGGCCTTCCCGAAGAAGAAATAGCCTCGGTTTGGTATTTCCTCCTCGCCCCCCGTTCGCCACGCTGGGGGCGTGTTCCGAGGCCGTTACCAGCTTTACCTGCCCTACCTGAAGGGGAGTCGTACGCTGCTGGCCTTGTCCTTGCTGGCGGCCATCGTCTTCGCGGCGGCCAACGCCTTCGGGCTGCCTTTCCTCATGGGCAAGGTCCTGCCTGCGGTCTTCGGCGACGAAGCCGCTCGCGCGGCCCCCTTGCTGTCGTGGCCGGAGCGTTTCGGCGGCGGCGCGATCCTTTACCTGCCGAAAGGGCATGAGATGCTGTTCGCGGTCGCCTTCCTGCCGGCGGTCATGCTCATCCGCGGGCTCGGCGAGTTCTTTTCGACCTACCTGCTGAACCTCGCGGGACTACGCGTCATCGAAGCGGTCCGGCGCGACGTCTTCGGGCGCCTGCAGCAGATGCATCTGGGTTTCTTCGGCCGCCACTCCGTCGGCGACCTGATGGCGCGGCTGATCACGGACGCCAACTCCGTCCGGCTGGTGCTGGTCGACGTATCCAATGACCTGATCGTCCAGCCGCTGACGCTGGTCTTCGCCTTGGGCTACGTCGTCTGGGTCTGCTTCTCGCATGACAGCGGCTTCTGGTTCCTCACGTGCCTGCTCGTCGTACCGATGGCGGTGCTGATGGTCCGTTCGGTCGCCCGCCGCATCCAGCGGCGCACCCAGCAGGGGCTCGTCTCATCTTCCGACCTGAACAGCATCGCCGTCGAGAACCTGCAGTCGGCCCGCGAGATCCGCGCCTACGGCCTGCAGGAGCGCGAGGGGCTGCGCTTCGATGCGGCGAGCCGCGAAGGCCTGCGGATCCAAGGCAAGCTCGTCCGCTATGAGAAGGCGCTCTCGCCGTTGATCGAACTGACCGCGGCGTCGGGCATCGCCGCCGCCATCGGTTTCGGCGCTGCGGGGGGCTTCACCTTGCCGGAGCTGCTCTCGCTCATCGTCGCCTTCTATTTCGCCTACGGCCCCATCAATCGTCTCGGCAACCTCACCAGCCGCCTCACCAAGGCCGCGCCCGGTCTGGCCCGCCTCGAGGAGGTCCTGCGGGCCCGGAGCGAGGTCTCCGACGCCGCCGACGCCCGCCCGCTCGCCCGCGTGCGCGGCGACCTCGAGTTCGTCGGCGTGAGTTTCGGTTACGGCGCCGAGCCGGTCCTCGCCGACGTCACGCTGAAGATACCCGCCGGCCAGTCCGTCGCGCTCGTCGGTCCCAGCGGCGCGGGTAAGAGCACTTTCGTCAACCTCGTCCCGCGTTTCTTCGACCCTCAGCAGGGCCTGATCCGCATCGACGGGCAGGACCTGCGCTCCGTACGCCAGGCCGACCTCCGCGCCAATATCGCCCTCGTCTCCCAGGAGCCGGTTCTCTTCAACGAATCCATCCTCGAGAACATCCGCCTCGGCCGGCCCGCCGCGACCGACGCCGAAGTCCGTGAGGCCGCCCGTCTCGCCGGCGCGCTCGACTACATCGAGGCCCCGCCCGAAGGTTTCCAGACCAAGGTCGGCGAGCGCGGCGGACGCTTGTCCGGCGGCCAGCGTCAGCGCGTCTCGATCGCCCGCGCGTTCCTCAAGGACGCTCCGGTGCTCATCCTCGACGAGGCCACGTCGGCCCTCGACACGGACACCGAGCGCAGCATCCAGCAGTCGCTCGGGCTCCTGATGAAGGGGCGCACGACGTTGATCGTCGCGCACCGTTTCAGCACCATCCGCGACGTCGGTCGCGTGCTGGTCTTCGACGGCGGTCGTATCGTGGCGGACGGTCCGCGCGAGGCGGTCTACGCCTCTTCCGAGCTGTTCCGGCGCCTCTGGGACAATCAGGCCAAGAATCTCGCCTGAGATGCGGCTGCTGGTCGTCAAGTTCACCGGACTGCGCGGCGCGTTGGCCGCGACGGCGGGTCTGCGCACGATCCGTGAACGGCATCCGGGCGCGCAGGTCACCTTCGTGACCTCGCCGGGCGCCGAGCCCGCCCTTGAAGGATGCCCGGCGGTCGTCGAGACCATCGGCTTCAGCGCCGAAGGTTCGGTGCTGGCGCTCGTCTCCCGTCTGCGCCGTGGCCGGTTCGACTACGCCGTCGCCCTGGGCGGCCATCCGTTGGCAAGCCGCCTCGTGGCGCTCAGCGGGGCCGCCGTGCGCGCCTGCGGCGGACACGCGCCTTTCTTCCTCCGTCCGCTCATGCATCAGCAGGTCTTCGGCGCCGTCGTCGACCCGCACGAGGCCGCGCGCGACCACGAGGTGCTTGCGCGCGTGCTCGGGTTCCACGCCGAGACGCCGGCGATGTGGTTCTCGGCTTCGCGCATGCAGGAGCACGGGATGATGCTGGAGGAGGGACGTTTCGCCGTGATCCATCCGGGCGCGACGCGACCGGAGCGGATCCTCGAGATCGACAAGTGGGCCGTCGTCGCCCGCGAGCTCGTCGCCTCCCGTGCGGTCGAACGCATCGTCGTCTCGGCCGGACCGGGCGGCGCGGAACGGATCATGGCCGAAGCCCTCTGCGGCCTGATCGGCCCCGTCGCGATGTCGACGGGCGGCCGTCTGCGCTTCGCTCAGCTCGCCCGGCTCATCAAGGAGTCCCGGCTTTTCCTGGGCGCCGATTCTTCCGTCCTGCAGCTCGCCGCGGCGGTAGGTACGCCCGTCGTCGGCGTCTTCGGTCCGTCCGACTACGCCCGCGCCCGGCCGTGGGGCGCCGTGCACCGGGTGGTGCGCGTCGATACCACGATGTTCCCCGGCGAACCGCGCGCCGAGTATCTCGCCCGGATGGACCGCGCGTTGGCCCGGATCACCGCCCAGCAGGTCACGCAGGCCGCGGAGGAGGTCCTGCGCATCACGACGCCCTGAGCGCGTCGCTTGACCTGTCCCGCGCTTCGCCGACATTACCCCCGTGTCCACCGCCGCCACCCATTACGACGCCGTCATCATCGGAGCGGGCATGTCCGGCCTCGCCGCCGCCGTGCGCCTGGGGATGTTCGGACGGAAAGTGCTGGTCTTGGAGCGGCACAACGCTCCGGGCGGACTGAATTCCTTCTACGCCCGCGGCAAGCGGAAGTATGACGTCGGCCTGCACGCGCTGACCAACTGGGTGCCGGAAGGCGCGAAGGGCGCGCCCTTGGTCAAGCTGATGCGCCAGCTGCGCATCCGTCGCGAGGAGCTCGACCTCTGTCCGCAGCTGGGGTCACGCGTGACGATGGCCGGGAAGAACCTTCGGCTGAACAACGATTACGAAGCCTTGCTCGCCGACGTCGCCCGCGAGTTCCCGCAGTCCGTCGACCGCTTCCGCGCGCTGGACGCCTGGATCACCGGGCTCGACGAGGCCGCCCTCGAGGCCCACGGCGGTTCGGCCCGCGCGCTCCTTGACGAGCGGCTCGGCGACCCGCTGCTGCGCGACATGCTCCTCCTGCCGACGTGCTTCTACGGCAGCGCGCTCGAGGACGACATCGAGGTCTCCCAGTTCGCCGTCATGTGGCGCTCGCTGTTCCGCGAAGGCTTCGCGCGCCCTTTCGTGGGCGTCCGCCAGGTCATCCGTCTGCTCACCGACCGTTGCCGTGAACACGGCGTCGAACGGCGCATGAAGTGCGGCGTGACGCGGATCGAGGTGCGCGCCGGCCGCGCGGCCGCGCTCGTCCTCGACGACGGCAGCGAGGTCACCGCCGACGCCGTCTATTCTTCGGCCGGAGCTGTCGAGACGATGCGGATGCGTTCGGACGCCCCGCCTGCGGCCGCGGCGGCCGAGATCGGTCGGCTGGGTTACGCCGAGACGATCGCGACCTATGACGCCGCCGCCTTCGCCGGCTTCGGCTGGCAGGACACCATCATCTTCTTCTGCGATGCCGAGCGCTTCAGCTACCGGGCGCCGGCCGACCTCGTCGACCCTCGTTCGGGCGTCGTCTGCATCCCGAACAACTACCGGTACGGCGAGGGCAGGGCGTTGGACGAAGGTTGGCTCCGGGTCACCTCGCTGGCCAACCACGATGCCTGGTGCGCCTTGCCCGAAGCCGAGTATCAGGCCCGCAAGCAGGAGTGGTGCGGCCGCCTCAACCGCGTGGCGCGGGCGCATCTGCCCGCCGTCACGGACGTCGCGCACGACGCCGCGCTGGCCTCGACCGACGTCTTCACGCCGCGGACCGTCCGCAAGTTCACCGGCCACCTCAACGGCGCCATCTACGGGGCGACGGTCAAGCGACGCGACGGCCGGACCGACCTCTCCAACCTCTACCTCATCGGGACGGACCAGGGCTTCTTGGGGGTCACCGGCGCAATGTTGTCTGGCATTTCCATGGCCAACCTGCACGGTCTGAAGGCGTAACCCCGCCGTCATGAGCACCCCCGCAATCCCGGCCGAGCCGCGCCCTCTCTGGAAGGATCTCCTGCATCCGGCCGTCATCGTCGGCGCTCTCGGCTACTTCGTCGACATCTACGACCTCACGCTGTTCATGACCGTGCGGGAGAAGAGCCTCAACGGCCTGGGCCTCGGCCACCTCATCACCGGCGCTCCTTGGTATCAGGATCTCCTTTCCTGGCAGATGATGGGCATGCTCCTCGGCGGCATCTTCTTCGGCATCCTCGGAGATCGTATGGGCCGCCTGACCACGCTCTTCGGCTCCATCCTGCTTTATTCCGTCGCGAACATCGCGAACGGACTCGTCGACAGTTTCGAGGCCTATGCGTTCTGGCGTTTCGTCGCCGGACTCGGCCTGGCCGGCGAACTCGGCGGCTGCATCGCGCTGGTTTCCGAATCCTTGTCTAAAGAGCGTCGCGGTTACGGCACGGCGGTGGTGGCCACCGTCGGCGTCTTCGGCGCGGTCGTCGCCGGCTACATGGCCGACCACGTGGACGCCATCGGCGCCTTGGTCGGGGCGGAAGGCTGGCGCATGAGCTACTTCATCGGCGGCGGGCTCGGCTTGCTGCTGCTGCTGCTCCGCGTCGGGGTCCATGAATCCGGCATGTTCCATCACGCCAAGGAGAAGGGCGCCGAAGGCGACGTGAAGCGCGGAGACTTCCTCGCCCTGTTCACGTCCCGCGACCGTTTCGTCCGTTACGCCCGCTGCGTGCTGATCGGCCTGCCGACGTGGTACATGATCGGCATCCTCGTCCAGCGCGCCTCCACGGTCTTCGCGCCGGCGTCGGGCATCACCGGTGAGCCCGTCAAGACGAACTGGGCCGTCGCGGCTTTCTACCTCGGCCTGACCTTCGGTGACCTCGCCAGCGGCGTCGGCAGCCAGCTGCTCCGTTCCCGCCGCAAGGTGGTCGCCGGTTTCCTGGCCTTCAGCCTGGCGTGCGTCGCCCTCTATCTCTTCGGCGCCGATGGCTGGACCTCCGCGGCCTATTACCGCCTGATCTTCCTGATGGGCCTGGGCATGGGCTATTGGGCCCTCTTCGTCACGATCGCTGCCGAGCAGTTCGGCACCAACCTGCGCGCCACGGTGGCGACGACCGTACCTAACTTCGCGCGCGGTTCGCTCGTGCTGCTCACCTTCGGCTTCACGCAGCTCACCGGCACCAAGGAGCTCCCGTTCCTGGCGCCCTCGCTTGCGGGCGCGGTCCTCGGCGTGATCTGTTTCGGCGCCGCCTTCTACGCCCTCTGGGGCATGGAAGAGACCTTCGGCAAGGACCTTGACTACCAGGAGCAGAAGTAAGCGTCGCCGCTTACTTCTTCGCCGGGGCGGGCGCGTCGGCCACGCAGCGGAGGCCGGCGTGGTTCGTCGACGTCAGCATGTCGAGACCTTGGCGCGAAGTCGGGCGATAGCGGAAGCAGTAGCCTTCGTCGCAGAGCCAGGATCCGCCGCGGATCACGTGCTGGCCGAAGCCGGTCTTCTCAGGGTCGTGGCCGATGGCCGGGCCGATGGGGCCGTCCTTGGGCGAGACCTTGTAGTAATCGAGGCCATACCAATCTTCGCACATCTCCCAGACGTTGCCGGAGATGTCGTAGAGGCCGTAACCGTTGGGCGGGAAGGATTTCACCGGAGCGACGGCGGCGAAGCCGTCGGCGCCGCTGTCGCGTTCCGGGAACTTGCCCTGCCAATGGTTGCTCATGATCTTGCCGTTCGGACGTTCCTCGTCGCCCCACGCGAAGGGTTTGTCCTTGAGGCCGCCGCGGGCGGCGAACTCCCACTCGGCTTCGGTCGGCAGGCGCTTGCCCGCCCATTTGGCGTAAGCCTGCGCGTCCTTGTAGGTGATGCAGACCACCGGGTGATCCATCCGTCCGTCGATCGACGAAGCCGGTCCGTCCGGGTGACGCCAGTTCGCGCCGGCGATGAACTTCCACCAGGGCAGGTCGGCGCCGCCGCACTGGAAAGGGTTCACGCCGGAGACGCGCTGGAAGATGAGCGAGCCGCCTTTCAGGTATTCCTTCGGAGCGTTGGGGAATTCGCGCGGATCGAGGTCCTTCTCGGCGTCGGTCACGTAGCCGGTGGCGTCGACGAATTTCTTGAACTGGGCGTTGGTCACCTCGGTGATGTCCATCCAGAAGCCTTTGACGACGACCGCGTGGGCCGGGGCTTCTTCCGCGTGCTTCTCGTCGGCCTTGTCGGTGCCCATCGTGAATTCGCCGCCGGGGATCCAGGCCATGCCGGTCAGGTCGGCCGAGGCGGGGTTCGC
>JBKCKE010000302.1:0-4404 GCA_046301395.1 Verrucomicrobiota bacterium
GGTGAGCCGTTAGGCGAACAGGCAATGCCGTAGGCATTGGGCCTTTAGGTCCGGAGCGTAGCGCAGCCAATCCCATCCCCTCCGCCACTTTCATAGCCAGCTGGCCCGCTGGCAAGTGGCCGGGTCAGCGCTGCGGGACGCAGCGGAGCTGGGTGACGTCGTGTCCGTTGTCCTTCAGCCACTTCACGAGTTCCTGGTAGCGGGCTTCGGGGATGGTCTTGGCGCGCGCCATGATCCAGACGTAATCGCGGTCCGGCACGCCGATGACGGTGGTCTCGTAGTCAGCGTCGAGGTAGGCGATCAGGTAGGCGGCCTTGAACGGCCAGACGAACTGCATCCGCCATTCGGCGTTGGTCTCGCGGTTGTGGACGAAGCCGGTGGGTCGGTAGGTCTTGAGCGGGCCGTCGAAGGAGCCGTTATTGAAGACATAGGTGGTCGCGATCGTGCCGTCCGTGTCCAGACGGTAGCTTTCGACGCCGTTGAAGGCCTCGTCCTCGATGAAGGTGGGGATATGCGCGATGACGTACCAGTCGCCCATGAAGCGCTTAAGATCGACCGGTCGCTCGATGGCGCGCAAGGGCGGCTTCGCCTCGGCTCCGCACGAGCCCTTCCAGGACTGGCAGCCGACCAAGCCCACGCAGAGAAGCAGAATCCAGAATAGGTTGGGCATGGCGGGAAGTATGAACCCGGCGCGGGTAAGGTCGACGGCTGATTCAGCTCAGCGGCCGAGGAGGGTGTCGCGCATCGACTTGCTGATCGGGTCGTCGCCCAGCCAGATCCGGAAGTAGGCGGCAGCGAAGTCATGGCCGGGGACCGTGACGAGCGGTGAGCCGTTGAGCCGGAGCGTGGTGCCCTTGCCCGGTACGTAGGTGAGCGTATAGCTGTCGCCTTCGCGCACGTCGCGGTAGGCCCGGTTGATGAGTTCCAAGCGTTCACGTAAGGAGACCAACGCGTCCGCCTTGACGTTGCGGGCGAGGAGGGTGTCGCCGCCTTTGATGATCTCGGCGGCGGTGAATCCGCGGTGGTAGGTGAGTTGCAGCCGGACGGGGATATCGGCGAAGACTTTGCTCGACGGCTCTCCGGCGCCGAGGTGGAGGCGGGCGTCGTAGACCTTGATGACCGACATCCAGCGGAAGGTGGTCGCTCCGACGAGCACGAAGCGGGCGCCGTCCTCCGACAGTTCGTCCGGGTTGCCCTGGATGGCGCGTGCATCGGGCGAAATGACAACACAGAGGACCAAGGCAAGGCTCCCCAGGAGGTCAGTGAAGAACGACCGATGCGAAGTGCAGACGAACATCCTACCCCCTGAGGGTAGTGAAGCGCGGCAGATATCTAGCCTAGGTTTCGTTAAGTAGGTGTTAAATCCCTCCCCCTGCCCGCGTCTAGAATCGATCAGCGGGCGGAAGCTAAGACGCCGATCTGGGTGAGCCAGTCCCGGCATTTATCGGGCCAGACCTTGACGTCCTTCTCGGAGCGCAGTCCGTGGCCGTGGCCGCCGGTGGCGCAGCGGAAGAAGGTGTGCGGGGCCTTGGTGCCCTTGAGCGCGGCGAAGTAGGCGTCACTGCCTTTGATGAAGCGTTTGTCGTCTTCGGCGTGGGCGATGAAGGTCGGCGCGGTCTGTCCGTCCACGAGCGGTACGAGGCCTTCGTCGAGGTAGGCGGGGTAACCGAGGACGGCGAAATCCGGACGCAGGGGCTGATCGTCGGCCGCGTCGATCCGCGCATAAGTCGCCGCAACCGCGTGGACGCTGAGCCGGGCCGAGAGGTGGCCGCCGGCGGAGAAGCCCATGACGCCGACGTGCGCACGATCGATGTTCCATTCGGCCGCGCGATGACGGACGAGGCGGATCGCGCGCTGGATGTCTTGGAAGGCGCCTTCACGATTATTCGGCACACGGTATTTGAGGACGACGCCGGTGACGCCGAGCTTATTCAGCCATGCGGCGACTTCGGTGCCTTCCTTGTTATAAGCGAGGCCGCCGTAGCCGCCGCCGGGGCTGATGATCACGGCGGGCGCCGGTTTGGCGGACTCCGCCCGATAGACGGTGAAGGACGGTTCGCTGATGTCGGTCAGACGGATCACCTCGTCGCCACGGGCGGGCAGCGTACGCTCTGTTCCTTTCACGGGTTGCCCAGGCATCGAGCCTTTGGACCAGAGCGTCACGACGATGCCCGGCCCCTTGGGGTCGGGCTTGGCTGATTCCGCCGCCGAGGAGGAAACGGCGCAGATCAAGGCGACGGACGTGATGAGTGGGCGGAGCATGGGGCGGGGTATGGCTCATGAAACCGGCACGACTTCCTCTCCTCCAGCGTAATTTGCGACGACCCTGCCGCCGGGGCCTCCGAACCGGAATCAGCAGCAGGACCGACTTTTGCCGAGGCGCGGTGGCGCGGCGAGGTCGACCAGACGGGCTAGGGCAGGGGGCAGGGAGGTGCGACGGTAAT
The DNA here is from genome assembly GCA_046301395.1 of Verrucomicrobiota bacterium. GTDB lineage: Bacteria > Verrucomicrobiota > Verrucomicrobiia > Opitutales > UBA953 > UBA953. Next base: position 2,445 of record JBKCKE010000302.1, read on the forward strand.
GGCACCAACGGCCTTCCTTGCGACGTTCGACCAGGCCGCATTTACGGAGCATCGCCAGATGACGCGAGACGGTCGGCTGATCGCGCTCCACATAAGCCTGCAGGTCACAGACGCAGACTTCCTCGCGGCCGATCCGGGCGAGGAGTTTAAGACGCGTCGGATCGGAGAGGCCGAGACACACGGTTTCGACGGCGGGGGAGGAGGTTGCCTGCTTGACTCCGGGCATGCGGTAACCAATATATATGTCCAAGCGTATGCAATTCCTAAAACCCGCTCCGATGTCCCTCGGAGATTTTCGTCAGGCGTTGGCCGCGAGCCCCCAGCTCGGCCTGCGTTTCCGCCTGCCGACTGGAGGTCTGACGCCGATCCATCTGCACCTGACCGAAGTCGCCCGCGTCGAGAAGCGTTATATCGACTGTGGTGGGACCATCCGGACGGACGTCTCGGCGCGCCTGCAGCTCTGGGCGGCCGATGACACCGCCCACCGCGTCGGCTGCGCCAAGGCCTTACAAGTGCTCGATCGGGGCGCCGGACTCGTCGGCTCGACCGACGTGCCGCTCGAGGTCGAACATGACTTCCCCTTCCTGACTGTCTTCCCGGTGGTCGGCTCCGTCGTCGAAGGCTCAGAGTGTATCTTCCTCCTCGCGGCCAAGCAGGCGGATTGCCTGGCCCCGGATGTCTGCATCCCGAACGCCTGTAAGCCCGGTTCCGGTTGCTGCTGATTTTCCATACCCATGAGCAAGCCCCTCATCCTCGTCCTCTGCACCGGCAACTCCTGCCGGAGCCATCTCGCGGAGGCCATCCTCCGTCGCGCCGTCGGCAGCCTGGCTGACGTCGCCAGCGCCGGTTCGAAGCCGGCCGGATACGTGCATCCCATGGCCCTCGAGGTCCTGAAGGAGATCGGCCTCGACGCCTCCGCGCACCGTTCCAAGCACCTCTCGGAGTTCCTCGAAGTCCCCGTCTCGACCGTCGTGACCGTCTGCGGCAACGCCGACCAGGTGTGCCCGATCTTCCCCGGTCAGCTGAACCGCTATCACTGGGGCTTCAAGGATCCCGCGCATGCCACCGGTACGCCGGAGGAGATCCGCGACGAATTCCGCCGGGTCCGCGATGAGATCAGACTCGTCTTCGAAGCGCACGCCGCGGGTCTCAAGGAAGCCGCCGCCCAGGCCAAGTGACCATGAAGCGCCAGCTCGCAGCGGAGTTCTTCGGCACGGCCTTGCTGCTCCTCGCCGTCACCGGCTCGGGCGTCATGGGGGAGTCTTTGGCCGGAGGTAACGTCGCCGTCGCGTTGCTCGCCAACAGCCTCGCCACGGGCGCCGCGCTTTACGTCATCATCAGCCTGTTCGGTCCGGTATCCGGCGCGCATCTCAACCCGGTGGTCACGCTGATGGCTTGGGCTGATCGCGCCATTGAGGCCCGTCAGGTCTTCGGTTATCTCGCGACGCAAGTCGCTGGCGCGATCGCCGGCGTCTGGGCCGTGCATGCCATGTTCGATCTGCCGATCTTGCAGGTGTCGACGAAGCCAAGGTCTTCGGCCGGTCTCTGGTTCAGCGAACTCCTCGCCACGTTCCTGCTCCTCATCCTCATCCGCACGGCCTCTTCCCGAAAGGATCCCAAGCTGCCGGCGTATGTCGCTCTTACCGTGACCGCGGGTTATTGGGCGACGTCCTCGACCTTCTTCGCGAATCCTGCGGCCACGCTCGCCCGCGGGCTCACCGATACTTTCGTGGGTATCCGTCCGGCGGACATCGGTCCTTTCCTGCTGGCTCAGCTGGCGGCTCTCGGTCTGGTGCTATTCGTCGCCCGGTGGCTGCGGCGTTGAGCAGATCGTCCGTGCGGGGGATGGCTCAGGTTTGAGGGTGGCGTCAGGCGAACTCGCTCCACGAGGAGGTTCAGCGGGGAGCTCATCATGAGCGGGAGGCAGGAATATGAGGTCGGATAGTTTTCCGGTGCCGTC
>JBKCKE010000303.1:0-3248 GCA_046301395.1 Verrucomicrobiota bacterium
GGCAGGCTCATCGTGGCGTTGGTCACGCCGATCGAACCGCCGACCGTGGTGCCCACGTGGGCGATGATGACGTCGGCGCCGGCCTCGGCCATGGCCTTGGATTCTTCAGGCGAACCCACGTAGACGATCGTGAACATCTCCATTTTACGGGCGAGGGCGACGGTCTCGAACTCCTTCTTCACGCTCATGCCGGTCTCTTCGAGGATCTGGCGGAACTTGCCATCGATGATCGTGTGGGTCGGGAAGTTGTTGATGCCGGAAAAGCCCATGTCCTTCACCTTGCCGAGCCAGTGCCACATGCGGCGGCGGGGGTCGGTGGCGTGGACGCCGCAGATGACCGGGATCTCTTCGACGACGGGGAGGACTTCGTATTCGCCGATCTCCATCGCGACGGCGTTGGCGTCACCGTAGGCCATCATGCCGGCGGTCGAGCCGTGGCCGGCCATGCGGAAGCGGCCGGAATTATAGACGATGACCAAGTCGGCGCCACCGCGCTCGATGAACTTGGCGCTGATGCCCGTACCAGCGCCAGCGGCGATGATCGGCTTGCCCTTCGACATCGTGTCGCGGAGGCGCTCGATGACTTCGGTGCGGGTGTAAGGGTTTCCTTTTCCGGTCCAGGGGTTGGGCATGATGATATGAGAAGGGGAAGGGTGGTCGAGGGTTGCTCCGGGTGGAGATAGGACTTATGCAAGGGAGGTGGCCCGCAAGAGCGATTTAAAACACTACAGCGAGACGCAACTCCGTCATTCCGAGACGGACATCGAGAACCCGCGTTCCCGTCGCCGGATCGTGGTGGCTGCGGACTATCGGGACGAACGTCCTTGGGTGCTGTCGGGGGTCCGCTGCAAGGAACTGGGGCTTTTCGAAATCGCCCACCTCGGCGTGGCCGAGATGCTGGCGCCTTATGAGGTCGTCCGCGCCAACCAAAGTGGCGCATTCTTCATGGCCTGCCTGTCCGGACAAGGGCAGGTCTGGGTCGACGGCCGCTGGCGCACCATCGCGGCCGGTCAGGCCTGCCTGCAACCGGCAGGCATCCGCAACTCCTTCCGCATCGGCCGAAGCAAGCGCTGGGATTTCTGTTGGATCCGCTTCGCTGGGGGCGTGCGCTCGAACACCATCTTCCGGGCCAGCTCGCCGGTGCTCGCCGACTTCGACGCCGAGCCTTTGCGTGCGGCCATCACCGGACTGCTTGCCGAGCTCAAGGGCGTGGGTGTCTCGCGGCGCAGTCACCAATGGATCGAACTGGCCTATGATTATGTCCGCAGTTTCGCCGGCAGCTTCCGGGGCGACCCGCGGGTGCAGCGCCTCTGGGATGAGGTGCAGGGCCGGCTGGACTTCGCTTGGGACACCCAGTCGCTCGCCCGCGTCTCGGGCCTCAGTTTCGAGCACCTTCGCCGGCTTTGCCTCAAGGAAATCGGTCGCACGCCGATGAACCACTTGAGCCATCTGCGAATCCAGCAGGCCATCCGGCTGATCAGCGATTCCGATGACAAGTTGGCCGTGATCGCCCGCAAGGTGGGTTTCGCCAACGGCAACAGTTTCTCCTCGGCCTTCAAGAAGTCGACAGGGCACGCCCCCTCGCACTTCCGGGCCGAGGCCTGAGCCCCGCAATCGGCGGGAAATGTGCATTTGAGAGGGGTCGGGTTGCGGTTAGGGACACTCCTAAGTGTTGTAGGCGGAGGGTGGCTTCATTTGATAAGCCCATGCTTCCCCGCATCGCCCCGTTCCTGAGCTTCGCTTTGGCCTGCGCCTCCGCCGTCCTTGGCGCCGCGCCGCTCAAGGTCACCGTCGTCTCCGACGACCACCTCGCCGTCAAATCGCTGGTCGCCGAGCTCGCCTCAGCCGGCGCCGTGGTGACCGAAGCGGACCGTCCGCGGGACATCCTCTCCGCCAAGCACGACAAGGACGAGGTCATCGTCCTTTATCGTAAGGACTATGCTCCCTACGAAGTCATCGATCGCGCGGCCTTGGCCGATCTCTCGAACCGAGGCATCGGTTTCGTCGCGCTTCGTGGAGCAATCGCCGGACCCTCCGCTTCCTGGGCACGTGATACGTTCGGCGCGGGCTGGACGCCGGAGAGCCGCCGCTTCCGCGCCTTGATGATGCTCAACATCCGCACGGACGCCCATCCGCTGGCCAAGGACGCCTCCACCTTCGACGTCACCGATCAGACGGTCTTCAACCTCGAGCTCAACGAGAAGATCCATGTGCTCGCTTCCTCGTTCACGTCGAAGGTCAGCGCCAACCGTAAGAACATCACCGAAGTCTCCGACAAGGCCTCGATCTACGACATCCAGCCGCAGGCCTGGGTCTTCGAGAATGCGCGCCTCCGTTCGGCGGTCTTCCTGCAGGGCGAAGCCGAGACGCTCGCCCATGCCAGCTACCGCACCTTCATCAAGCGTGGCATCGCCTGGGCCGCTCGTCGGAGCAACGTGGACGAACTTTGCACGCCTAAGGACCTCGTCGACATGCGTTACCCCGTCGGCGGTCCGAGTCGCGCCGAGAAGGCCATCGCCGCTTTCCAGATGCAGCCGGGCTTCAAGGCCAGCGTCGTCGTGACCGAGCCCCTCATCAACAAGCCCATCGCCGTCCAGTGGGATGAGCGTGGCCGCCTCTGGGTCGCCGAGACCCCCGAATACCCGAACGGCCGCCGCCCGCTGACCGCCGAATCCTGGCGCGAGGGCGGGGTGCTGGTGCCCGGCAGCTATGATCGCCCGGCGCAGGATAAGATCAGCGTGCTCGTCGACACCGATGGCGACGGCAAGGCCGACCAGAAGCAGCTCTTCCACGAAGGCCTCGAACTCATCACTGGTTTCTGCCACTACAAGGACGGCGTAATCGCCGTCTGTCAGCCGAACATCGTCTGGCTACGCGATACGAACGGCGACGGCAAGGCGGACAAAGAAGTCGTCCTCTACGGCGGCTTCACGCCTGGCGATACGCACTTCGTCGCCAATCACTTCGTACTCGCTCCCGATGGATGGGTCTACGCCAGCAACGGCGGCGGCGGCGAAGTCTTCCCGGCCGCTCAGCCTGACCGTAAGGTGCGGCTTTCGGCCGGCACTTTCCGTTTCAAGCCCGATGGTTCCGCCATCGAGCAGATCGCCTCACAGGGCGGCAACAGCTTCGGCAACGAGGTCACCGGCAAGATGGAGTTCTTCCATGGTAAGGCCACCAACGGCAACCCGATCCAGCACGCCGTACTCCCTGAGTCCATCCTCGCTAAGGCGCCTGGCACGCCCGCC
>JBKCKE010000304.1:0-2128 GCA_046301395.1 Verrucomicrobiota bacterium
CCTCGGCGTGAACCTCGCCATCGCGGACGCCATCGCCGACCCCGGCATCCGGGCGCTACCCCTCGATGGGTTCGCACCGATGGAGATCGGCCTGCGTTGGACCGGCGAACTGACGCCGCTCCTGCGCGACACCATCCTCGAGCTGCAGAAGTATGCGCGGGAGACCTGGCCCGAGTGGGCGATCGACGAACCCTTACCCGAGCCCAAGAAGCCAGGCCGGCGGAAGGCCTGACTCAGCGCTTCGCGAGCGCCTGCGTGATCGCCACGCAGGCTAGCGCGGCGTTCTCGGCGCGGAGGACCGTGGGGCCGAGCACTACCGGACGGAAACCCGCGGCGCGGGCGGAAGCGTATTCTTCCGAGGTCAGATCGCCTTCGGGGCCGATGAGCCAGATGACTTTTGAGGCTTTCGTGAAATCCAGGTGCGCGACCGGTTCGGCATCGAACTCGAGCGAGCCGGTGAGACGCAGTTCGCCGTCGACCATGGCCGGCAGGCGTTCGATCCATTCGCGGAAGCGGACCGGGGCGGCGATCTCCGCGCGCCAGGGGTGGCCGGACTGCTTGCAGGCTTCGACCGCCTGTTGCTGCCAGCGTTCGCGGCGGGTGCGGGCTCGGTCGGCGTCGAGCTTCACTTCGCAACGGGCGGTCTCGAGCGGGATGACCCCGGCCGCGCCGGCTTCGCAGCAGATGCGCACCAAGTCGTCCATCGTGCCGCCCTTGGGCATGCCTTGGGCTACGTAAATCGCGGGCGATAGCGGATCGGCTGTGCGCGCACGGATGACTTCGACCATCGCGCCATCGCCATCGGCCGAGGCGAGCTTGCCTTCGACCACCAGGCCTTCGCCGTCGAGGAGCACGACCGCGTCGCCGCGGCGGGCGCGGAGGCTGCGGACCACGTGGGCGGACTCGTCGGCCGAAAGCTTCACGTGGGCGCCGGGCTTGCAGGCCGGCGCTTGTTCGTGGTCGATCCAGACGCGGAGCGGGCTCATCAGGCGAGGGCGACCGGGCGGTCGTAAGAAGGATCCCAGTCTTTCCAGACCGATTCGTAGCCGTGGGCGCGGAGCATCGCGGCCACTTCGTCGGGCGAGCGATCGTCCTCGATCGCGAATTGTTCGAGCGAAGCCTCGCGGCCTTCGGCGTAACCGCCCGGGTTCGTGTGCGAGCCTGCGCTCATCGCCGTCACGCCCACGCGGCAGGCGTGGTCGCGGAACTTGCGGCTCTCGCGGGTGCTCAGCGTGAGTTCGACCTCGGAGCTCAGCAGGCGGAAGGCGCAGATTGCCTGGACCAGGTCGCGGTCGGTCATCTCGACCTTCGGCTGCAGTTCGCCTTCGTGCGGGCGGATGCGCGGGAACGAGACGCTGTAGCGGCTCTGCCAGTGCTTGCGTTCGAGCCAGCGGAGGTGGAGGGCCGTGAAGAAACATTCCGCACGCCAGTCCTCGAGGCCAAAGAGGGCGCCGAGGCCGATCTTGTGGACGCCGGCGGCGCCCACGCGGTCCGGGGCGTCGAGACGGTAGAGGAAGTCGGACTTACGTCCCTTCGGGTGGTGGACGTTGTAGGTCTCGCGGTGATACGTCTCCTGATAGACCAGCACCGCGTTGAGGCCGTGCTTGCGGAGCTCGGCGTATTCCGCGGTTTCCATCGGCTGGACTTCCATCGACAGCGATGAGAAGTGCGGGCGGAGGAGGTCGAGAGCCTGGACGAAGTAGGGCACTTCGACCTTGTTGGATTCGCCCGTCAGGATGAGCAGGTGGTCGAAGCCCAGTTTCTTGAGCGCGCCGGACTCGCGGAGGATCTCGCCCGGATTGAGCGTCCGGCGCGGGACCTTGTTGCCGGCGGAGAAGCCGCAGTAGGTGCAGACGTTCTGGCACTCGTTGGAAAGGTAGGCCGGCGCGAAGAGCTGCATCGTGCGGCCGTAGCGGCGCACCGTGCGCTCATGGCTCAGGCGGGCCATCCGCTCCAGATGAGGCGCGGCCGCCGGTGAGATCAGCGCCTTGAAGTCTTCGAGGTCGGCCGAGTCGGCTTCGGCGCGGGCGAGCGCGCGGAGCACGTCGGCTTCCGTCTTCCGCTGGACCGAGGCAAGGACCTCGTCCCAGGGATGGGCGGCATGGACTTCGGCGAACGACATCAGGCC
>JBKCKE010000305.1:0-2394 GCA_046301395.1 Verrucomicrobiota bacterium
ATCTGCGTTGGGGTGTCCCTCTCCGCGCTGGCGCGCGCCGGGCTCGGGGCCGGCGAAAATGGTCGGTTCCTCGTGGCGGTCGAATGGCGGCTCATGCGCTGGCACGCCGTCGCGGTCGCCGCCGTTGGTTCCCTCGGCGGCGACCTCGAGGGCGTGCCAGCGCTTGAGCCGCGATTCGACGGCCACGAGGAACGGACCTTTTTCGCCGGCGACGAGCGCGGAGCGCGCCAGCGCGGAGAGGGACTCCCAGACGAAGATCGGACGCGGCTCGAGCGCCGACCAAGAACGGACCGCCAGCGCGGCGATGCGGATGCCGAGCACCGACCCCGGACCGACGCAGAGCGCGAAGGAACGGATGTCGGCCAGCGACAGCTTCGCCTCCGCCAGCGCGGCTTCGACGCAGCCGAAGAGACCTTCCAAGGCGCCGTCCGGCGAGATGCCCTGCCCGACCCAGCGACCCCCCGCGAGAACTCCCACCCGGACTCCGGCGCGGGCGGAGCCGTCGAGGACGAGGCAGGGTTCAGGCGCGCTCATGGCCTCAGCCTGGCGGCCAATGGAGGGCGCGTCCACCCAGCAGATGCACGTGCAGGTGCGGGACCGACTCACCGCCGTCCGGACCGTTGTTGATCACGATGCGGAAGCCGTTCGCCAGACCGAGCTGACGGGACAGCTGGCCAGCCACGAGGAGCAGGTGACCGAGGGTTGCCTGGTCTTCCGCGGTCGCGGCGGCGACGCGCGGGATGGCCTTGCGAGGCACGACCAGCACGTGGGTCGGCGCCTTCGGGTCGATGTCATGGAAAGCCACGCAGACCGCATCCTCGTGGATGAGCTTCGCGGGGATCTCCTTGTCGGCGATCTTCTGGAACAGCGTCTTCGGGGCGCTCATGGGAAATCAGAGGACGACGACCGTCACGCGGCGGCGGCCGGCCTGACGGGCGACCAGGCCCTGCACGGTGTCGACGGCTTCGTCGTAGGCCGCGCGCCAACGCGTCGAACGGGCGCGGGTGCCGGCGAGATACTGGTCCTGCAGGCCGACGACCCAGAAGAGCACGTCGGCGGATTCACCGGTCGTGGCGAGGGCGGCGGCGACGCGTTCGCCGGCCCAGAGGGCGTCGAACGGTTCGGCGCGATGGTCGAGCACGGCGACGGACGGCGTCGCGCGGTCCGGCGAAAGCAGGCGGAAGATCTGGGCGGCCGCGGCGGCGAGATCGGAAGCGTTCAGGCGAGGATCGGTCTCGTCATCGGCCTCGAAGACACGCAGCACCGCGTCGACGTCGGTGCGCAGCTGGGGAGCGGTGCCCACCATCGAGGCCAGCAGCGCGTTGAGCGTGCGGAGGCGGATCGACTTAGGCAGCGCGGCGGTCACTTCGCCTTTCCTCCCTTGCGGAGCTGGTCGATGGCCTTGGCGAGTTCGTCGATATCCCGGAACTCACGGTAGACGCTGGCGAAACGGACGTAGGCGATCTGATCGACCGCCTGGAGACGGGCCATGATCTCCTCGCCGATGGCGCTGGAGGGGACCTCGTCGCCGAACTTCGCCTGCAGGTTCTCGACGATCTCCGAGATCATCAGGTTGATACGCTCGAGTTCGATCGGACGCTTGTCGGTGGCCTTGCGGACGCCCGAGGCGATCTTGCCGATATCGAACTCCTCGCGGGCGCCGTTGCGCTTCACGACGACCATGCCTTCGCGGACGATCTCTTCGATCGTGCTGAAACGATGGTCGCAGGCCAGGCACTCGCGGCGCCGGCGGATGGAATGGTTACCCTTCCCGAGGCGGGTCTCCAGGACCTTCGTATCCTCGTGATTGCAGCGGGGGCAGAACATCGCTCAGAGCTTGAGGAAGTTCCCCAGGAGCTGGAGACCGTGCTCGGTGGCGAAGGACTCCGGATGGAACTGGACGCCCCAGATCGGCAGCTCGCGATGGCGCAGGCCCATCACGAGACCGTCTTCGGTCCAGGCCGTCACCTCGAGGGCGGCGGGGAAAGTGGAACGCTCGACGACGAGCGAGTGGTAGCGGGTCGCGGCGAACGGCGAAGGCAGGCCCTTGAAGACGTCGGTATTGTTGTGGAACACCGGCGAGGTCTTGCCGTGCATCAGGTGCGGGGCGCGGATGACGTTGCCGCCATAGACGTGACCGATGGCCTGGTGGCCGAGGCAGACGCCGAGGATCGGCTTCTTGCCGGCGAAGGCGCGGATCATGTCGCACGACACGCCGGCTTCGGCGGGCGAGCACGGACCAGGCGAGATCATCACGCGGTCGGGATTCAGCGCGAGGGCTTCCTCCACCGTGATCTGGTCGTTGCGGTACACCTTCTGCTCCACGCCCAACTGCCCGAAGTATTGGACCAGGTTGTAGGTGAACGAATCGTAGTTATCGATGACCAGCAGCAC
>JBKCKE010000306.1:0-11971 GCA_046301395.1 Verrucomicrobiota bacterium
GGGTTTGAGTAATGGCAGGGGGCTCGAAATTGTCCCGCCAAAAAAATCCGGAGGGGGGTGTCGTCGGGAGGGGAGTAAAGAAACCTTAAAATCCCCGCACTTTCCTCTTGCATGAGGGGCCTCGACCCCTATGCCCAAACCCTCTTTTCCCTATTTACCGAGGTCCATGCCTACCATCAACCAGCTCGTCCGTAAACCGCGTGTCCAACCCAAGGCCAAGTCGAAGTCGCCTGCCTTGAACAACTCGCCCTTCCGCCGCGGCGTCTGCGTGCAGGTCATGATCCGCACGCCGAAGAAGCCGAACTCGGCCCAGCGTAAGGTCGCCAAGGTGCGCCTGACCAACGGCCAGGAAGTCATCTCCTACATCCCCGACGAAGGCCACAAGCTCCAGGAGCACTCCGTCGTCCTCGTCCGCGGCGGCCGCGTCAAGGATCTCCCCGGCGTGCGCTACCACATCGTCCGCGGCCCGCTCGACTGCTCCGGCGTCGAGAAGCGTCGTCGCTCCCGTTCCAAGTACGGCGTCAAGCGCCCGAAGGAAAAGAAGGCCTAATCCCTTTCCGACCCTAACACCTCTCAGACCATGTCTCGTCGTCGCAAAGCAGCCAAGCGCGCCCACCTCCCGGACGCCCGTTACGGCTCCCCCCTCATCAGTCAGCTCATCAACGTCGTGATGAAGTCCGGCAAGAAGTCCATCGCCCAGGGCATCGTCTACGGCGCGATCGAGAAGGTCAGCGAAAAGCTGATGAAGGGCAACCCCGTCGAGCTGATGCTCGGCGCCCTCGAAAACTGCCGCCCGAAGCTCGAAGTGAAGAGCCGTCGCGTCGGTGGCGCCACCTACCAGGTCCCGGTCGAAGTCTCCCCTGAGCGCCAGAACAGCATCGCGCTGCGCTGGGTCGCCGCCGCCGCCGCCGGCCGCAAGGGCACCACGATGTCCGAAGCCCTCGCCGCCGAACTCGTCGACGCCTACAATAACACCGGCAACGTGGTGAAGAAGCGCGAAGAGACGCACAAGATGGCCCAGGCCAACCGTGCCTTCGCCCACCTCAAGTGGTAATCCGCAGGTAATTTCCGCAGCCCGTAACCGGTTCCGACCATGGCCAAACTTTCCGAATTCAATTCCGCCAGCCGCGCGTTCCCGCTCGAGCACACGCGCAACATCGGCATCGCCGCGCACATCGACGCCGGCAAGACGACCACCACGGAGCGCATCCTCTTCTACACCGGCGTGGTGCACAAGATGGGCGAAGTCCATGACGGCACCGCCACCACCGACTGGATGGAGCAGGAGCGCGAGCGTGGCATCACGATCACCGCGGCCGCCATCTCCGCCGGCTGGAAGACCAAGGAAGGCCATTTCGCGAACATCGACCATCGCATCAACATCATCGACACCCCCGGTCACGTGGACTTCACGGCCGAGGTGGAGCGCTCGCTCCGCGTCCTTGACGGCGCCGTCGCCGTCTTCTGCGCCGTCGCCGGCGTGCAGCCCCAGTCCGAGACCGTCTGGCGCCAGATGAACAAGTACGGCGTCCCGCGCGTCGCCTTCGTCAACAAGATGGACCGTACCGGTGCCGATTACTTCGGCGCCGTCGACGACATCTGCACCAAGCTCAAGGGCAACGCCCACCCGCTCTTTATCCCGATCGGCCAAGGCGAAGAGTTCAAGGGCATGATCGACCTGATCAAGAACGTCGCCTACGTCTACGACGAGACCGACCCTAAGGGCATGAAGTACCACACGGTCGACATCCCGGAAAATCAGAAGGAAGAAGCCAAGCAGTGGCGCACCAAGCTGATCGAGGCCCTCGCCGACTTCGACGACGTGCTCGCCGCCAAGTACCTGGACGGTCAGGAAGTGACCATCGACGAGATGCGCACGGGCATCCGCAAGGCCACCCTCTCCCTCAACTTCATCGGCGTCATCCCCGGTTCCGCTTTCAAGAACAAGGGCGTGCAGATGCTCCTCGACTGCGTCGTCGACTTCCTGCCCTCCCCGATCGACATGCGCCCCCAGAAGGCCTTCATCGACGACGGCGAGAAGGAGATCGCCATCGGTCCGGACGACAAGGCGAAGGTCACCGGCCTCTGCTTCAAGCTCTGGTCCGACCCGCACGTCGGGCAGCTCGTCTTCTACCGCGTGTACCGCGGCCAGCTCAAGAAGGGCGAAGCCCTCTACAATCCGCGCACCCGCAAGAACGAGCGCATCTCGCGCATCGTCCTCCTCCGTGCGATGGACCGCGAAGAAATCGACGTCGCCTACTCCGGTGACATCTGCGCGATCATCGGTCCGAAGGACATCGCCACCGGCGACACCCTCACCGCCGAAGACGACCTGATCCTCGAGAAGACCACCTTCGCCGAGCCCGTCATCTCGATGTCCATCGAGCCCAACTCCAAGGGTGACCAGGAGCGTCTCTCCATCGGCCTGCAGCGTCTCGCCCAGGAAGATCCGACCTTCCGCGTCACCTCCAATCCGGAGACGGGCCAGACCCTCATCTCCGGCATGGGTGAGCTTCACCTCGAAATCATCGTCGACCGCCTCAAGCGCGAGTTCAAGGTCGAGGCCAAGTCCGGCAAGCCGCAGATTTCCTACCGCGAAACCATCAATCTCGCCTCCGAAGGCGTCGGCAAGTTCATCCGCCAGTCGGGTGGTCGCGGCCAGTACGGCCACGTCGAGATCAAGCTCGAACCCAACCCCCCTGCCACCCGCGTGGCCGGCGAAAAGGGCGAAGAAGTCGTCAACGAGATCGTCGGCGGCGTCATCCCCAAGGAATTCATCAAGCCCGCCACCGAAGGCATCCTCGAAGCCGCCAACAACGGCACCGTCGCCGGTTACCCGGTGATCAACTTCAAGGCCCGCATCGTCTTCGGTTCCTTCCACGAAGTGGACTCGAACGAAATGGCCTTCAAGATGGCCGGTATCTTCGCGTTCAAGGAAGCCATGAAGGATGCCAAGCCGATTCTCCTCGAGCCGATCATGAAGGTCGAAGTCGTCACCCCGGAAGAATACCAGGGCGACATCATGGGCGACCTTAACCGCCGCCGCGGACAGATCCAGGGCATGGACACCAAGAACGGCCTCTGCAATATCGACGCCCGCGTCCCGCTCGCCGAAATGTTCGGTTACTCCACGGACGTCCGCTCCCTGTCCAAGGGCCGCGCCTCTTACTCCATGGAGCCCGCCAACTACGAGCAGGTCCCCGCGCAGATCCTCAAGCAGGTCGTCGAGACCTCGTCCCGCGCCCCGGCCCGCACCTAATCTCACCCTCAAACAACCTTCCCGATGGCCCGCACCAAAATCCGCATCAAGCTCAAGGGCTTCGACTACCGCATGGTCGACCAGTCCGCCAATGAGATCGTCGACACCGCCAAGCGCACCGGCGCCCGCGTCTCCGGCCCCGTGCCGCTGCCGACCGACATCTCCCGTCTTACCGTCAACCGTTCGCCCCACGTGGACAAGAAGTCCATGGACCAGTTCGAGATCCGCACGCACAAGCGTCTGATCGAGATCATGGAGCCCAACGCCCAGACCGTCGACGAACTGAAGAAGCTCAACCTGCCTTCTGGGGTTGACATCAACATCGTAGTCTAACTCTTCAACCCTCCACCTTAACCTCCAACCCAACGCAGGACGTCCAAGCCCCTCTATCAGGACCAAGATTCCGCAAGGAATCCTAAGCCTAATGCAGGTCAGCAATGACCAAACGGCGGAAACGCCACCTGCCTCTTAGAAAAATGAAACACCAGCTACTCGGTAAGAAAATCGGAATGACCCAGGTCTATGACGCGGAGAACAACCTCGTCCCTGTCACGGTCGTCCAAGCGGGTCCCTGCCCGGTCACCCAGGTAAAGACCGTCGATAAGGATGGCTACGATGCCGTCCAGATCGCCTTCGGCGCCCAGAAGGAAAGCCGCATGTCGGCCGGCGAAGTCGGCCACCTCCGCAAGGCGGGCGTCGCTCCTCACACCCATCTCCACGAGATCCGCCAGGCCGGCGCCACCGAGGCCAAGGTCGGCGACGTCATCACCGTCGAGAAGTTCACCGCCGGCCAGATGGTCGACGTCATCGGCACCGTCAAGGGCCGCGGCTTCCAGGGCGTCGTCAAGCGCCACAACATGGACGGCCAGCCGGACTCCCACGGTCACATGATGCACCGCCGAATCGGCTCGATCGGCATGCGCCAGACCCCGGGTCACGTCTTCAAAGGTAAGCGCATGCCGGGCCACATGGGCCAGGTGCAGCGCACCGTCCAGAATCTCCGCGTCGTCCAGGTCCTCGCCGAGAAGAACCTCCTCCTCATCAAGGGCAGCTTCCCCGGCGCCAACGGTGAGGTCGTCCTCGTGCGTCCGGCCAAGAAGGCCATCGCCGCCAAGTAACCCACCCAGCATCTCAGCGATATGAAGCTCAAAGTTTACAAGCCCGACGGATCCGCCTTCACCGAGAAGGAATTCGACATCCCTTCCTTCGAAGGCGACAAGGGCGTGGCCCTGCTCAAGCAGGTCATCGTCTCCTACCAGGCCAACAAGCGCCAGGGTACCTCCAAGACCAAGGATTACGGCGAAGTCGCCGGTTCCGGTAAGAAGGTCCTCCCGCAGAAGGGTTCCGGCGGCTCCCGCCACGGCGACAAGCGCGCCCCCCAGATGTTCAAGGGCGGCATCGTCTTCGGTCCTCGCCCCCGCGACTGGTCCAAGACCATCACCGCGCAGGCCAAGAAGGTCGCCCTCCAGCGCGCCCTCTTCGAGCTCGCCGCCGACGGCGGACTCTCGGTCATCGAGAAGTTCGAAGTCGCCCAGCCCAAGACCAAGCTCTTCGCCAAGGTGCTCGCCAACGTGAGCCCCGCCGGCAAGCGCCTCCTCGTCGTCGACAGCGCCTGGTCGGACACCGTCGTCCGCGCCAGCCGCAACGTCAGCCGCGCGGTCTTCTCCAATTCTTCCAACCTCAACGCTCTCGATCTCGTCCGCACCCCGCGCGTCCTGATCTCGGAAGACGGCCTCAAGAAGGTCCTCGAGCGCGCCAAAAACTAAGACCGTCATCCCATGAAGCCCGCTTCTGAAATCATCAGCCGCCCGATCCTCACGGAAAAGGCCTCCGGCCTCGCCGAAGCCAACAAGTACGTCTTCGAAGTCCTTCCTGGCGCCGACCGCGCCCAGATCAAGAAGGCCGTCGAGGCCAACTTCAAGGTGACCGTCGAGAAGATCAACATCCTCATCCGCAAGGGCAAGCTGCGCCGCAGCCGCCTCTCCGGCGGCTCGATCTTCACCGAGACGGATTCCCGTCGCGCCATCGTCACCCTGAAGAAGGGCGACGTCATCTCCCTCGCCTAATCTCGGAGCAGCCAAGCCATGCCCATCATCACTCATCGTCCCATCACCCCCGGCACGCGCTTCCTAGTGCGCGTGAAGACCGAGGGCCTGCACGCCGGTCGCCCCGAGCGCTCGCTCACCGAATTCAAGCACCGCGCGATGGGCCGTAACTGTTACGGCCGCATCACCTCCCGTCGTCGTGGCGGAGGTCACAAGAAGCTCTATCGCGCCATCGACTTCCGTCGTGACCGCCTCGACGCGCCGGCGACCGTGATCCGGATCGAATACGATCCGAACCGTACCGCCCACCTGGCCCTCATCGAGTACGCCGACAAGACCCTGAACTACATCCTCGCACCGGATGGCCTCAAGGTCGGCGACAAGGTCGTCAGCACCAACACCGCGCAGGAACAGCTGACCCCTGGTCTCTCCCTGCCGCTGAGCCTGATCCCTCCGGCCACCTTCATCCACTGCATCGAGATCGAACCCGGCAAAGGTGGTCAGCTCGCCCGCTCCGCCGGCGGCTTCGCCCAGCTCCTCGGCCTCGAAGCCGGTCGTGCGATCCTGCGCATGCCTTCGGGCGAACAGCGCTACCTTAACGCCGATTGCCGCGCCACCGTGGGCATCGTCGGCAACGTCGACCACCACAACGCCAGCCTCGGTAAGGCCGGCCGCAGCCGCTGGAAGGGCATCCGTCCTCGCCAGCGTGGTATGTCCATGAACCCGGTCGACCACCCGAACGGCGGTGGCGGCGGTAAGAAGAAGGGTGGCGGCGGTCGTCAGCACCTCAAGTCCCCGTGGGGCCAGCTCGCCAAGGGCTTCCCGACCCGCACCAAGGCGAAGGCCTCCAACAACCAGATCATCCTGCGCCGCAACGGCCGCAAGGTGAAGCAGGTCTAACCCTCACTGAACCTCTCTTAACATGGCACGCTCCCGCAAAAAGGGTTTCTATGTCGACTCCCACCTCGTCGACAAAGTCACCGTCGCCCAGAAGGCCAACAGCCGTAAGCCGATCAAGACCTGGTCGCGCCGCTCGACGGTCACCCCGGACTTCATCGGCCTCAACCTCGAAGTCCATAACGGCAAGGCCTTCGTCCCCGTCTATGTGACGGAGAACATGGTCGGCCATAAGCTCGGCGAGTTCGCTCCGACGCGCACTTTCCGCCAGCACACCCAGCCCTCCCGCAAGGAAGCCCAGTAATCCTCCCCCGTGCGCAACGTCCTCACCATGTCCGCCCTTCTCGTCGCCGCCACCGCGGTCGGCGCGGAAGTCCGTGCGCCTGGTGCGGCCGAAGCGGATGGCAAGGCTCCGGTCGTCGCGGTCGTCTCCGCCCGCGCGACGGATCTGGTGGTCTTGGATGGCGGACACGACCGCGGCTTCCGCCCCGGTACGGTCTGCAATGTGAGCCGTGATGGCCGCGCCTTCGGCGCCGTCGTCATCGCCGAAGCCGGCCTCCGCCGCTCCGTCGCCCTCATCCTCTCCCTCGACCCCTCCGCCGCGATCACCGCCGGCGACCTCGTCACCCTCCGCGCCAACTCCCGCATCTAACCCAACCTTTACCAAAGTCATGGAAGTCCACGCCACCACCCGTTTTGCCCGTATGTCGCCCCAGAAGGTCCGCGAAGTCGCGCGCCAGATCCAGGGTCTCCCCGCCGAGGAAGCCATCCAGCTCCTCCGCTTCATCCCGCGCAAGTCCGCCCGACTCCTGGGCAAGACCCTCGCCAGCGCGATCGCCAATGCCGAGAACAACCACAACCTCTCCAGCAGCGATCTCGTGATCGTCTCCGCCACGGTCAACCAGGGTCCGGTCATCAAGCGTTCGATGCCGGCCGCCCGCGGTTCCGCCCACCCTATCCACAAGTCCATGAGCCACATCCGCGTCGCTCTGGGTTCCGCCACCAAGTAATTTTCGAAACATGGGCCAGAAAGTAAATCCGATCGGCTTCCGTCTAGCCGTCCGCCGCAACTGGGAATCCCGCTGGTACGCCACCAAGCGTGACTTCCCGGCCAACATCCTCGAGGACTACCGCATCCGCGAGTTCCTCAAGGAGAAGCTCCGCCAGGCCGCCGTGCCTCGTATCTTCATCGAACGTGCCGGCCAGAAGGTCCGCGTCCGCATCTGGACCGCCCGCCCGGGCGTCGTCATCGGCCGCAAGGGCGATGAGCTCAAGAACCTCCGCGCCGAGATCCAGAAGGTCGCCGGCAAGGCCCGCATCGACGACATCATCCTCGAAGTGAACGAAGTGAAGCGCCCCGACCTCGTGGCCCAGCTCGTCGCCGAGAACATCGCCCTGCAGCTCGAGCGCCGCATCTCCTTCCGTCGCGCCATGAAGAAGGCCGTCCAGACCACCATGACCAACGGCGCCGATGGCATCCGTATCCGCCTCGGCGGTCGTCTCGGTGGCGCTGAAATCGCCCGCGTCGAGTCCGCTCGCGTCGGCCGCGTCCCGCTCCACACCCTCCGCGAGAACATCGACTACGGCTTCACCGAAGCCCGCACCCTGGCCGGCAAGGTCGGCATCAAGTGCTGGATCTGCTCCAAGGACTCCGAGTTCTAAGCCTCCCTCCCAACCTTCACCTTCTAGACCAACATGGCCAATCTCCAACCCGCTCGCACCAAGTGGCGCAAGCACCGTAAGGGCAAGATCCGCGGCAACGCCACGGCGTGCAACACGCTGTCCTTCGGCGACTTCGGCATCCAGTCCCTCGATCGCGGCCGCGTTCCGGCCAACCAGATCGAAGCCGCCCGTATCGCCATCTCCCGCGCCCTTAAGCGCAAGGGCAAGATGTGGATGCGCATCTTCCCCCACACCCCGGTGACCAAGAAGCCGGCCGAAGTCCGAATGGGCTCCGGTAAGGGTAGCGTCGAGTACTACGTGGCCTGCATCAAGCCGGGCACCATGCTCTTCGAAGTCGCCGGCGTGCCGATCAGCGTCGCCCGCGAAGCCATGCGCCTCGCCGACACCAAGCTCCAGCTCCGCTGCCGCTTCGTCGCCCGCGAAGAACTCGAAAAGTATTGATGCAACCGGCCCCGACCACCCATAACTGACCCTTTTCACCGATGTCCACCTACCGGAAAGATAAGCCCACCGCCGCCACGGCCCTGCGCCCCCTGGCTCCCGCCGAACTGCAGAAGCGCATCCGCGAAGCCCGCGAAGAGCTCCTCAGCCTGCGCCTCAAGAAGGCCACCGGCGCCGTCGAGAATTCCGCCCGTTTCCGCGCCCTGCGCCGCGACGTCGCCCGCTGCATGACCGTCCTTTCCGGCAAGTCCGCCCCGGCGAAGAAGAAGTAATCCACCCTCCAAACGCTTTTACCGATGTCCGAAGACCGCTCCAACCGCAAGACCCTCCTGGGTCTCGTCGCCTCCCGCTCGGGAGACAAGACCATCAAGGTCAACTACCAGTACACCGTGCCGCACCCCGTGTACGGCAAGGAAGTCAAGCGCCGTACCGTCCTGCACGCGCACGACGAGAAGAACGAGTGCAAGCCCGGCGACAAGGTCGAGATCATGGAGACCCGCCCTCTTTCCAAGCTGAAGCGCTGGCGCGTCGTCCGCGTCGTCGAAGCCGCGAAGATCGCCGCCCAGTCCATCGAAGACTGAACGGCCCCACCTAACCTCCGACCCTTCTTACAATGATTCAGATGCTTTCCCGGCTCGAAGTAGCCGATAATACCGGGGCCCGCAGGGTCCGCATGATCCGCCGTCTTGGCCAGCTCACCGACACCGCCGGCGTGGGTGACATCATCATCTGCTCCGTCAAGGATTCGACCCCTGACGCCCAGGTGAAGAAGGGCTCGGTCTGCCGTGCCGTCATCGTCCGCACCGTCGCCCCGATCCGCCGCGCGGACGGCAGCTACCTGCGCTTCGACACCAACGCCGTCGTCATCCTCGACGAGAACGGCAACCCCAAGGGCACCCGCATCTTCGGGCCCGTCGCTCGCGAACTCCGCAGCAAGAACTTCATGAAGATCATCTCCCTCGCTCCCGAGGTACTCTGAACACCATGTCCAAGACCGACATCAAGAAGGGTGACGAAGTCGTCGTCATCTCCGGCGCCGAAAAAGGCAAGCGCGGCAAAGTCGTCAGCTACAACCGCGCCGACGAACGCCTCACCATCGAGGGCCTCAACCTCGTCAAGCGCCACCTGAAGCGCACCCAGGACGGGCAGGGCGGCATCACCGAGAAGGAAGCCCCCATCCATCGCTCCAACGTGATGCTCGGCTCCCTCTGGGACGCCCGTCGCGCCAAGAAGCCGGCCAAGGCCGCCAAGAAGTAAACCTGACGAAACCACCCGAGACTTAACACGCAAATGGCATCCGTTCCTTATCTGAAGAAGTACTACCTCGAGAAGGTCGTCCCCGAGCTCCTCAAGAGCCGCGGTTACACGAACATCCACCAGGTCCCGAACCTGAAGAAGATCGTCCTGAACTCCGCCTTCAAGGCCGAAGCCGACAAAGGCCACATCGCCGAAGTCGTGAAGGACCTTACCAAGCTCTCCGGCCAGAAGCCCGTCCTCACCAAGGCCTCCAAGTCTGTCGCGGCCTTCAAGGTGCGCGAAGGCATGACCCTCGGCTGCATGGTCACCCTCCGCGGTGCCCGCATGTGGGAATTCTACCTCCGCCTCACCGCGGTGGCCCTCCCGATGATCCGCGACTTCCGCGGCACCTCCAACCGTCTCGACGGCCGTGGTAACTACTCCCTCGGCATCGTCGACCACACCATCTTCCCGGAAACCCAGGCTGACGGCTCCCAGCGCGCCAACATCGGCATGGACGTCATCATCGTGACCTCCGCTCAGACCGACGACGAAGGTCGCGAACTGCTCCGCCTTCTCGGCATGCCGTTCCGCCGCTCCAGCGCCGCCGACGCGGCCGCCGCCACCGCCGCCAAGGCCTAATCCACACACTCCTTACCAGCATGGCCAAGAAGTCCGTCATCCAGCGCGCCCTCAAGCGCGACCGTCTCGTCAAGAAGTACGCCGCCAAGCGCGCCGAACTCAAGAAGACCCTCGCCGACCCCAAGGTCACCGAAGAGGCTTTCTACGACGCCCAGCGCGCCCTCGCCAAGCTGCCCCGCAGCTCGTCGAAGGTCCGCCAGAAGAACCGCTGTTCCATCTCCGGTCGTCCGCGTGCGTTCATCCGCAAGTTCGGCCTTTCCCGTATCACCTTCCGCGAGCTCGCGCTCAACGGCCAGATTCCCGGCGTCACCAAGGCCTCCTGGTAATCCAAAAGAAAAAACAAAACCATGTCCGCTTCTACTGACACCATCGGGGATTTCCTCACCTCCATCCGCAACGGTTCGCAGGCCCAGAAGGCCGTGATCACCGTCCAGTGGTCCCGCCTCCGCGAAGGCGTCGCCAAGATCCTCGTCGACGCCGGTTACGTCGCCTCCGCCCGCAAGGCCGAGCGCGAAGGCCTGCCCGTCCTCGAACTCACCCTCAAGTACGTCGCCGGCGTCCCGGCGATCACCAGCATCGAACGCGTCTCGACCCCTGGTCGTCGCATCTATGCCGGCTACAGCTCCGTCCCTAAGGTCATCGGCGGCATGGGCGTCTCCATCCTGACCACCTCCCGTGGCGTCATGACCGACGCCGAAGCCCGTCGCCAGAAAGTCGGCGGCGAGCTCCTCGCGAAGGTCTGGTAACCCGTCCCACCCTTAAACAAGCAACTCAATGAGCCGAATTGGTAAGCAGCCCGTCAACATCCCCGACAAGGTGACCGTGTCCGTGAAGGACAACGTCGTCGTCGTCAAGGGGCCCAAGGGCGAACTCTCGAAACCCTTCCCGAAGGAGATCGGCGTCGTCGCCGACGCCAAGGTCGTCAACGTCACTGACCTCACCGAGGTCAAGGACGCCGCCGGCAAGGTCGTGAAGCCCGGCACCGCCGGCGCCCTCCACGGCACCGTCCGCGCCATCATCCGCAACATGTGCGAAGGCGTCGCCACCGAATACACCAAGACCCTCCTGATCGAAGGCGTCGGCTTCAAGGCCATCCTCAAGGGCAACGTCCTCGACCTCGCCCTCGGCTATTCGCACCCGATCAAGTACACCATCCCGGCCGGCGTGAAGGTCGTCGTCACCGACGGCACCAAGCTCGTCATCACCGGTCCCGACCGCCACATGGTCGGCCAGGTCGCCTCTTCGATCAAGCTCTACAAGCCCGTCGAGCCTTACAAGGGCAAGGGCGTCCGCGTCGAAGGCGAATTCGTCCGCCGCAAGGAGGGCAAGAAGACGGCCTAATCCGCCCGAACCGAACACATTCCATGAAACTGCAGAAGAAGAATCTCCTGGCGCAGAAGCGTCGCTGGCGCATCCGCAAGACGGTGCGTGGCACCGCCGCCCGCCCGCGCCTCGCGCTCAAGATGACCCACGTGCATCTCTACGCCCAGGCCATCGACGACGACAAGGGCGTGACCCTCGTCTCCCTCGCGACCACCTCCAAGGATCTCCGCGGCCAGAAGCTGAAGGCCAACGTCGCCGGTGCGACCGCTTTCGGCGCTGCCTTCGGCGCCAAGGCCAAGGCCGCCGGTCTCACCACCGTGGTCTTCGACCGCGCCGGTCGCCGCTACCATGGCACCGTGAAGTCCTTCGCCGAAGCCGCCCGCCAGGCCGGCCTGACTTTCTAATTTCATGAGCGCTGAAAACACCCCCGCCGCGGCTCCTGCCG
>JBKCKE010000307.1:0-3509 GCA_046301395.1 Verrucomicrobiota bacterium
CAAGGCCACGCTCTTCGCCGCCGAACCGGACGTCCGTCAGCCGATCGCCATGTGCTGGGACGAACGCGGCCGCCTGTGGATCGCCGAGAACTATACGTACTCCGACGGCAAGGAGCGCTTCGACCTCAACCTCCGCGACCGAATCATCATCCTCGAGGACGCCGACCATGATGGGAAGTTCGATAAGCGGACCGTCTTCACGGACGAGATCCAGATGCTCACCAGCATCGAGCGCGGCTTCGGCGGCGTCTGGGCCGTCTGCCCGCCGAACCTGGTCTTCATTCCGATGGACGGCGATAAGCCTGCCGGCCCGGCTCAGGTCGTGCTTGACGGTTTCAGCACCACCGCGGCGAGCCGTCATACTTTCGCCAACGGACTCAAGTGGGGTCCCGATGGCTGGCTCTATGGCCGCGTCGGCATCTCGAGCACCTCATGGGTCGATGTCCCGGGCGTGCCCAAGGAAAAGCGTCAGCCCACTGCCGGCGGCCTGTGGCGCTATCACCCGGTGACGAAGGTATTCGAGCCTTACTGCCACGGTACCACCAACCCCTGGGGCTCCGATTGGACCAAGGACCACGAGCTGCTCTTCATCAATACCGTCATCGGCCACGGCTGGCAGGGCATCCACGGTGCGCACTTCAAGCGCATGCACGGCGAGGACCCGTACCCGTTCATCTACGAACTCATCGACCAGCAGGCCGACCACTATCACTGGGACACCGGTAAGAAGTGGAACGACGCTGATGGTGGCCGCGGCGGCGCGGACAGCTTCGGCGGCGGTCACGCGCACGTCGGCATGATGATCTACCAAGGCGACAACTGGCCTTCGCAGTATCGCGACAAGCTCATGACGCTGAACCTGCATGGCCGACGCGTGAACGTCGAAGCCATCGAGCGCAAGGGAAGCGCGCTCGTCATGAAGCACCAGCCGGATATCCTGAAGTCTGACGACACGTGGTTCCGCGGCATCGAACTCAGCCAGGGTCCCGACGGCGCCGTCACCATCCTCGACTGGAGTGACATCGGCGAGTGCCACGACCAGGATGGCATCCACCGTTCCACCGGACGCATCTTCAAGGTCAGCCACGGCGACCCAAAGCAGCCCGGCGTCGACTTCGCCCAGGCCACGCCGACGGAGCTCGTCGAACTGCAGCGCAGCAAGAACGAATGGCTCGTTCGCATGGCGCGCTGGGAGCTCCGCGAGCGTGCCTGGAAGGGCATCGACCTCTCGTCGGCCACCGCTGCCTGGGAGAAGCTCGCCGCCGAGACCGACAGCGTCCTGGCGCTCAACGCCCATTCGACGCTTGTGGCGCTCCGCACCGTCAAGTCGAGCGACCAGCCTTTCGCCGCCCAGCATGCCAAGCATTACGGTATCGCGGGTATCCTCGCCGAGCAACGCCAGGACGTCCTCGCCCGCCTGATCGAGCGCGAGCTCACCGAGCCGTTGGTCCGCCGGAACAATTCTCTGGCCAAGTTCGCGAACCACACCGGCTTCATCCCGGCCTGCGAGGAACAGGAGAATGCCTTGCTCCAACTCTCGGGCGAAGCCCGCGGCCAGCGGGTGCGTCTCGCCCTCGCCTCGGCGCTCCCGCATCTCAGCGTGCCCGTACGCTCGCTCGTCGCCCAGCACCTGCTGCGCTTCGACCAAGACGCCACGGACCATAACCTCCCGCTGCTTCTCT
The DNA here is from genome assembly GCA_046301395.1 of Verrucomicrobiota bacterium. Taxonomy (GTDB): domain Bacteria; phylum Verrucomicrobiota; class Verrucomicrobiia; order Opitutales; family UBA953; genus UBA953. Next base: position 1,683 of record JBKCKE010000307.1, read on the forward strand.
GGACCGGCCTACGTGAGCTCCCGTTCGCGGATCTCATCGACTGCGCGCATATCTGCCGTATCCCGCAGGTCACCCAGCTCATCGCCCGGCGCATCGCCGAAGGCGCCGACAAAGACCCCGCGGCCCTGAACCAACTCCTGGCGAACGCCGCCGCCATGCCGGACGGGCAGGCTGAGATCGTCGCCGGCGTCGCCGCGGCCCTGCGCGGTTGGCGCAAGGCGCCCAAGCCGGCCGCGTGGGAGACCTTCGTCGCTTCGATTCCCAAGGAACTCGCGGCCGCGCAGGACCAGGCCCGTCAGCTTAACGTCATCTTCGGCGACGGGCAGGCCCTCGATGAGATCCGCCGGATCGCCCTCGACGACAAGGCGCTCATGGAGCAACGCCGGGCCGCCTTGCTTTCGCTCATCGACGCCAAGGATGCGCAGCTCAAGCAGGTCTGCGAAAAGCTCATCTACGTCCGCGGCGTGAACATGGAGGCCATCCAGGGCCTCACCCAGTTCGATCAGGACGGCGTCGCCCAGCGCATGATCGACCGCTACACCCAGTTCTATCCGCATGAACGTCCGCAGGTCATCATGGCGCTCGTCTCCCGTCCGCGGTTCGCGGCGGAACTGCTCAAGGCCGTCGAAGCCGGTAAGATTCCCAGGGCTGACTTCGGTCCGGCCGCGGCGCGCCAGGTGCGGGCTTTCAATGACGCCAAGCTCAACGCGCTCCTGACGAAGGTCTGGGGAGAGACGCGCGAGACCTCGGCGGACAAGCTTAAGCTTGTCGCTGAACTCAAGTCGCGGCACGACGCAGACTTCTTGGCCAAGGCCGACCAAGGCAAGGGTAGGGCGTTATTCGCGGCCGTGTGCGGCCAGTGTCACAAGCTCTATGGCGAAGGCGGCGCGCTCGGACCGGATCTCACCGGCAGCGGACGTCATGACCTCAACTATCTTATCGAAAACATCGTCGACCCCAGCGCCGTCGTGGACGCCGCGTATTATCTTAACAGCATCACGCTCAAAGACGGACGCGTCCTCAGCGGCATCGTCGGCGCGCAGAGCGAACGTACGCTCACGCTACGTTCGGTCGGCCAGGAGACCGTGATCGATAAGCAGGACATCACCAAGCGGGAGACCTTGCCCATCTCGCTCATGCCGGAAGCATTGCTCCAGGCCTTTACGCCCGAGCAGCAACGCGACCTCCTCGCCTATCTCATGGGCAATTCTCAGGTCCCGCTGGCTAGGTAGTTTCTTGATTATTCGCTATTTTGCCTGAATTTCTAGGATAAATAATCCTTATCTCATTAAATAACAAGGAGATATGACTAATTTTGCCATTCGGTGAAATTATCAATGTTTACACTTGAAATGCTGGCAGTTTCTCCCAATCTCCAACTCATGCGAATGAGCTCACGCCCAACAGCCGAAAGGCAACGACAGCGATGTCGGACGTTAACGCAGAACATTCATCCCGATCTTTTACATACCCAGCCGTTAGGCCAGGGGCCAAAATCAGAAAAAGTAAAAACAACCCCAGGGTGGGGCCGCTTGAACGATACATGATATCGCCGGGCGGAGTCACCCCGCCCTGGGATCACTTTCAATCGCCAGGACTCAGCTGCAAAGGAACGAAGCAGGAGTCATGGCAAAGATACTTCCGCGAAGCAAGAGGTTCGTGGAAGAACTTAATTTAGAATCACGACCTAGCTTAGCATAATAAAGCAGGGTAAATCTCCGTCCTCAATCTCTTGTCCGCTTCGCGTGGACCGCCCGAAGACGGTTACTGGCTGTAGACCCCCGGAGGCCGGAGAATGACCGGCGGTCGTGACCTTTTGAGACGGAG
>JBKCKE010000308.1:0-2414 GCA_046301395.1 Verrucomicrobiota bacterium
ACCCCGAAGGCATCAAGGGCGCCCAGGCGGTCGCGGCGGCGACCTGGACGGCCCGCAAGTATCGCCACCCCGACGCCGTCCGCGCCGTGGCCGAAAACTTCTATGGCCCCCTGCCCGAGCTGGCGGAGATCCGGAAGCACCACGCCTATAACGAGACCTGCCAAGGGTGCGTGCCCGCATGCCTGGCCATCGCCGTCGGGACGGCCGATTACGAATCCGCGGTCCGCTTCGCCTCCTCTATCCGGGGGGACGCCGACACCCTGGCCGCCATCACCGGTTCGATCAGCCAAGCCCTCTGGGGGCTGCCCAAGGCTATCCGGGAGCAGTCCCTGGCCATCACCGCCCGTTGCTACCCCGGGATGGAGCGGACGGTGGCCGAATTCGAGGCCCGGTTCGGCGGATTTTGACGATTATATGGCCTTTTGGCCTGTCGGCTTGACAGTGAACAAGTTTTCATCGAACATGCGTTCACTATGGAAGAACTGACCAAGAAGCAGCGGGCCATCCTCGACTACATGAAGGCCCATGTGTCCGAGCACTCCTACTGGCCGAGCATCCGCGACATCCAGGCCAAGTTCCGCTTCGCCTCCACCAACGGCGTCTACGGCCACCTCCAGGCCCTCGAGCGCAAGGGCGTCCTCCAGCGCATCCCTGGCGCCGCCCGCGCCTACAAGATCGTCCCGGAAGTCCTCGGCGACACCTCCGAGACCGTCATCCGCTACGAAGGCCCCGGCGACGACGCCATCCCCTTCGAGAACGTGAAGTTCGCCGGCTCCATCGCCGCCGGCTTCCCCGACTACACCGAGTCTTCCGGCGTCCTGGACTCGATGCAGGTCCCCCTCTCGCCCAGCGCCCGTCGTCGCGCTCCCGAATCCTTCGCCCTCCGCGTCCGCGGCGACTCCATGATCGACGCCGACATCAACGACGGCGACACGGTCATCGTCGAACCCGGCACGCCTAAGCATGGCGACATCGTCGCCGCGCTTATCGACGGCGAGACGACCCTCAAGCGCCTCATCAAGCAGGGTTCGAAGGTCTACCTCAAGGCCGAGAATCAGAATTACCCTGACCTCATCCCGACCAGTTCCCTGACGATCCAGGGCATCGCGAAGTCGGTGATGAAGCGAATCTGAAGCGGCGCCCCGCCCTTCAGAGCGACCAAGCCTTGAGCTGGGCGTCGATGGCGGCGCCCATCACTTCGTATCCCTTGTTCGTGGGATGCAGGTAGTCGTTCATGGTCTCCTTCAGGATGCTGCCGTCGGCTTCGACGAGCTTGTCCGTCAGGTCGAGATAAGCGTCGGCGATCTGAGGGGCCTGCGCCTTGAGCAGCACGTTCGTGTCCGTCACGCGCTGGCGCGTGGCATCCGGCTTGGCCTGACGCGGCAGGATGGCCAGCAAGAGGATCTTAGCCGGCGGGGCCTGGTGGCGAAGCTCCCGACAGACCTCGGCCACGCCTTCGGCCGTCTGGGCGGGCGAATTAAATCCTGAAAGGTTGTTCGTCCCGATGAGCACGACGAAGGCCTTGGGCCTGAGGCCGGCGATCTCGCCGTGGCGGAGACGCCAGAGGACGTTTTCCGTACGATCCCAGCCGTAACCGAGATTGATCGGGTGATGCGGGGCAATCCACTTCTCCCAGGAGTCCTTGCCGGAAACGCGCTTCGCCTTCGGTTCGCCTGACCAGAAATGCGTGATCGAGTCGCCGAGGAAGATGACGTCGGCCCGCATGGCGCCCGGCTGGTTGAGCGCGAGGATCTCATTATGACGGATGACCCAGTCGTAGGACTTCCAGTCGCGGTTCTGCGTGAGCGGCACCAAGGCGGTGTTCTTCGGGCCCGGTCCGGGCACTTCCTGCGTCACGATCTGGCCGACGCGCTTGTTGCCCTCGAAAACAGCGGCCTTCACGGTCCCGCCTTCCGGCAGCTCGATCGGGGCGAGATAGACGCCCGCGGAGAAATCGGGATCCTTGCCATTGAGGGTATAGCGGACGACTTCCGTCGGCGAATCCTTCTTGAGCGTGACGGTCTGCTTGGCCGCATCGAACGTCAGCTCGAAGGCTGTGACGTGCGACGCAGCCAGCACGGCCGAGAGCAAGGAGAGCAAGCGGAGAGAGCGCATGGGGGTGAGGCCAACGTGCCTGACCCTCCCCACGGTGGCAACGCTAACTAGGCCTGCTTCCTCAGCACCAACAGGACATCCGAATACTCCATGTCGATCTTACGGGTCGATTCGAGGTCGTAATGGAAATCGTGGCAGGCGACCAACTTGAGGGACGAAACCTTGGCCAGCAGGGCCTTCAACTCAGCCGGAGAATAGGTGCGAAAATTCCACAGGGTCTCCTCGATGCGAGTCTTCCCCTTTTCGGTGATACGCATGCGCGTGCGCATGGCTTCGGTGCGGGACTTGCGGTCCGCCGG
>JBKCKE010000309.1:0-2644 GCA_046301395.1 Verrucomicrobiota bacterium
GACTTTCCAGTCCATGCCGAACTTCGCGGCCACCGGGGCGAAGCGCTGGGCGAATTCCGCGGCCGGGAAGTCGAGCGACTCCGCCCGGATCTCCACGCGCATGAAGAAGCGTCCGAGTTCGGTCTCGGTGTGCTGGCTGGCCTCGGTGATCCAGCCCTGATGTCCGGCCACGAACGCGGAGACCCCGGCCACGATGCCGCTGGTGTCAGGGCAGGAGAAGCTGAGGGTCAGGGTGCGGGCCATGCCGGAGGATGGAAGGGGAGGGGCGCAGGGGTCAAGACACGGCGGCGCCGGCCGAGGCGCGGCGGCGGATTTATCGGGAAATATGCCCGCGACCGGCTCGCCTGCGGGATTGACCAGCCCCCGTCCCGTCCTACGTTGACCCTTCACCTTTTACTCAGATGGCCAAGACCCTGTTCCAGAAAGTTTGGGAAGCGCATACGGTGCGCAAGCTGCCTAACGGGCAGACCCAATTGTTCATCGGCACGCACCTCATCCACGAGGTGACGAGCCCCCAGGCCTTCGGCATGCTCCGGGACCTCGGCCTCAAGGTGAAGTATCCGCACCGGACCTTCGCCACGGTCGACCACATCGTCCCGACCAACGAGCTCAAGGAGCCTTACTCCGACCCGATCGCCCAGGAGATGATCGAGGCCCTCCGTAAGAACACAAAGGACTACGGCATCCGCTTCTTCGACACCACGACCGGCACCCAAGGCATCGTCCACATGGTCGGACCGGAGCAGGGTATCACCCAGCCCGGTACCACGATCGCCTGCGGCGACTCCCACACCGCCACCCATGGCGCGTTCGGCGCGATCGCCTTCGGCATCGGCACCACGCAGGTCCGCGACGTCCTCGCTACCCAGACCCTCGCCCTCAGCCCCCTCAAGGTCCGCCGTATCGAAGTGAACGGCAAGCTCGCCCCGGGCGTCTACGCCAAGGACGTCATCCTCCACATCATCCGCGTCCTCGGCGTCAACGGCGGCATCGGTTACGCCTACGAATACGCTGGCACGACCTTCGACGGCTTCTCCCTCGAGGAGCGCATGACCGTCTGCAACATGTCCATCGAAGGCGGCGCCCGCTGCGGTTACGTCAATCCGGACCAGAAGACTTTCGATTACATCAAGGGCAAGCCCTACGCCCCGAAGGCCGCCGATTGGGATGCCGCCGTGGCTCGCTGGGCTTCCTTCGCTTCCGACGCCGGTTGCCAATACGACGACGTCAAGGTCTTCAAGGCCGAGGATATCCGTCCGACCGTCACCTGGGGTATCACCCCGGGCCAGGCCGTTTTCATCGACGAGAAGATGCCGGCTCTCGAGACCCTCAACGCCGCCGACCGCCAGACCGCCGAAGACGCCTACGCGCACATGAAGCTGGCGCCGAACACCCCGATCAAGGGCACCAAGGTCGACGTCTGCTTCCTTGGCTCCTGCACCAACGGCCGCATCTCCGACCTCCGCGAGGTCGCCAAGTATCTCAAGGGCCGCAAGGTCAGCCCGAGCGTCAAGGCGATCGTCGTCCCGGGCTCGCAGCTCACCGCCATCCAGGCTGTCCATGAAGGCCTCGACAAGATCTACATCGAAGCCGGCTTCGAATGGCGTGGCGCGGGCTGCTCCATGTGTCTCGCGATGAATCCCGACAAGCTTGTCGGCGACCAGCTCTGCGCCAGCTCCTCGAACCGTAACTTCAAGGGCCGTCAGGGTTCCCAGACCGGCCGTACGGTGCTCATGAGCCCGCTCATGGTCGCCGCCGCCGCCATCACCGGCCAAGTCACCGACGCCCGCGAAGTCTTCACGGTCTGATGTCCGTCTCCGCGCCAGTCGACCGCGTGCTCGCACGCATCGCCCAAGGCGATGACGTCCCCGCGGCCTGCTCGGCCGAAGGACTCGCCTGCCAGCGCGACGTGAGCGTCGACGCCCATTACGACGGCAAGCCCGTGTGCACCGTGACCCTGCCTTGGGTCGTCGAAGGCCACGCGCTTCTGCTGGCCGATGAGACCGTCGCCGCCTCCGTCGCCGAAGACCGTCTCGCCTCCCTCGCTTCCTCCCTTGCGATGCCCGTCTGCGTCATCCGCCGTCCGGTCGCCGCCTAACCCCTTTCAATCCGCCATGTCCCTCGCCAAAATCACCCAGGTCAAAGCCCTCGCCCTCGCCGTCCCCGGCGACGACATCGACACCGACCGCATCATCCCCGCGCGCTTCCTCCGCTGCGTGACCTTCGACGGTCTCGGCGAGCACGCCTTCCGCGATGAGCGCACCGGTCCCGACGGCAAGGAGCGCCCGCACCCGATGAATTCGGCCCAGGCCGCCCGCATCGCCGCTGCCAAGAAGGGCGTCATGGTCGTCGGCTTCAACTTCGGCTGCGGCAGCTCCCGCGAGCACGCTCCGCAGTCCATCTGGCGCTTCGGCTTCACCGCCCTCGTCGGTGGCAGCTTCGCCGAGATCTTCTTCGGCAACTCCACGACCCTCGGCGTGCCTTGCCTGACCCTCTCCAAGGAAGACCTCGCCGAGTGCGACGCCTTCGTCCGCGCCAACCCGGATGTCGAAGTCACCGTCGACGTCGAGAAGCTGACCGTCTCCGCCGGCGCCAAGACCTGGAAGGCCAGCATCGCCGCCTCCGCCCGTGACGGCCTCGTCAA
>JBKCKE010000310.1:0-4737 GCA_046301395.1 Verrucomicrobiota bacterium
TCCGCCGCGCCGCGGGCGCCGAGGGATTTGCCGAGTTCACGGAGACCGACCTGCAGGCTGGCCGGATCCTGGCTACGGAGGAGTTCGGCGAGGTGGCTGGTTTCGGTCGTGCGGCCGCTGAGCAACCAGGCGGCATGGCGACGCGTCACGTCATCCTTGGCCCAGGTCTTGAGGGCGGCCTGCAGGTCGGTCTCCGTGAACTCGGCAAATCCCTCGGCGCCCGCGGCGCGGCGGACATCGCCCTCATCACGCCGTTCCTCGCCCATGCCAATCCCCGCGTCCGCCTCGAAGCGCATCGCGCCCTCGCCCGCGTCCGTACGCCGGAAAGCGCTCGCGCCGTGCTGGCGAACCTACCCAATGATCCGGCCGATAACTTCCTGGATTTCGCCGCCTGGACCAGCATCAACGAACTCGCGCGGCCGTGGCTCGAGGACGTCGCCGCCCAGCCCGCGAAGGTCGTCGGCCATGAAGCCGAACTCGACGCGATCGTGAAGGCCATCGACCCGGGCATCGCCACTCCTTACGTGCAGCGCCTGTTCGCCGGTCGCAAGATCGACGCCGCCGGCTCCGGCCCCTGGATCGAACTCGTCGGCAAGGCCGGCACGACTGAAGAAGCCACGCTGATCTTCCGCTCGCTGATGGACGACGCGTCGCTCCAGCCGTCGACCCGCCACCGCATCGCTTTCGCCCTCGTCGAAGCCGCCAACCGCAATGTCCGTCCGACCGGTGACCTCGCCGCGCTGGGCAAGCTCCTCCGCTATGAGACCGAGCGCAACCTCCTCGTCACCTCGGTCCGGCTCGCCGGCCAGTGGAAGCTCGTGCCGTCCGTGCCGCAGCTCGGCGACTTCGCCGGCCGCGAGCAGGACGCCGAACTCCGTCGCACCGCCATCGCCGCGCTCCGCACCATCGGCCAGCAGGCCTCGCTGAAGGTGCTCCGCAGCCTGACCGCCGAAACGCGTCCGGCGGTCGTCCGTCAGGACGCCCTGCCCGCCTTGGCTGTCCACGCCCCCGGTGAAGCGCTCAAGGCCATCCCGTCAGTCTTCGCGCAGATCAAGACGAAGCCGGAAGCGACCGCCGTCTGGACCAACCTCTTCCAGCTCGGCAGCTTCGCCCAGCGACTCGCCAAGGAATTCCCGCAGGGCCTGAGCGCCGAACACTATGCGGCCGCCCTGCAGTCCGCCCGTTCCCTCGGCCGCGGCGGCAACGCGCTGGTCAAGGTCATCGAACCGCTCGCCGGCGCGAAATCCGGCCCGCGTGATTATGCGGCCGAGATCGAAGGCATCATCAAGACGATCAAGCTGGGCGCCGACCCGGCGGAAGGCGAAATGCAGTATCGCAAGAACGGCTGCGCGATCTGCCACGCCATCGGCGGCGCGGGCGGCAAACTCGGCCCCGACCTCAGCAGCATCGGCGCGAGCGCCCCGCTCGACTACATCATCGAAAGCGTGCTCAACCCCGCCGCGAAAGTGAAGGAAGGCTACCACGGCTTCTCCTTCAAGATGAAGGACGGCAGCCAGATGGTCGGCATCCCCGCGCGCGAGAACGCGACCGAGCTCGTCATCCGCCCCGGTCCCGGCGTCGAACTGGCCATCCTCAAGGCTAATATCGTGAGCCGCGATAACATCGGCAGCATCATGCCCGCCGGCCTGGCCGACGGCATCACGGGCGTCTCCCGTCGTAACTTCTTCGCCTTCCTCGGTGAGATCGGCAAGCCGGGTCCGTTCGACGCCAGCAAGGGCAACGTCGCCCGCCTCTGGGTCTTCGACGACCAGCCGCCCGGCGCCCTCGCCAAGTCCGCGGCCGCCACCCCGGTCTACACGCTCGTCAACGGCCAGCTGCCCAAGGAATTCAATCCTGGCCGCCTGTACGCGACCGCTCGCCTCACCGCGGCCGCCGCGACCTCCAAGCCGCTGCTCCTCACCGGCGTCAAGGCCGCCTGGCTGGATGGCAAGGCCCTGGAACTGACGGCCGGCGCCTACGCCGCCTCGATCCCCGCGGGCAATCACACGCTCACGGTCGAGGTCGACGGCAACGCGCCCTACTTCAAGGCGCAGTGCGACGACGCCAGCTTCCTCGGCGACTGATGACGCGCCTCGCGCCCTGCCTGCTGTTGGTTTGCCTGATGGTCGGCTGCGCGGAGACGTCCTCCGCTCCGGCCATCAGCCCCGAGGCTTTACGCCAACGGGCCGCGGCTTTTCGGAGCGAAGGCAAGTCAGCCGAAGCCGAAGACCTGCTCAGTCAGGCCATCCGTGGACAACCCACCGCAACGCGCGACCAACGTTCCGCCGCGGCGGACCTGCGCCGCGAACTCGCCTCGCTCCGCGTCGCCGGCGACGACCTCGTCGGCGCGGAGAAGCTGTACCGCGAAGCGCTGACCTTACTCGAGACCTCGCCCCGCGGCGCCGACGCCGCCATCATCAACCTCCGCACCCAGCTGGCCGGTCTCTGCTACCGCCAGTCGCGCTTCGACGAAGCCGCCGATTTTTACCGCACGGTACTCGCACTCGAGGCCTCCCTCCTCGGCGAAACCCACCCCGACCCCCTCGGCACGATGAGCATCCTCGGCGGTCTTGAGCTGAAGCGTGGTAAGTTCGCCGAAGCCGAGACCCTCTTCCGCCGGCAACTGCGAGGCGTCCAGCAGGTCCACGGGCCCGAGAAACGGGAGACCGCCTCCGTCCTGGATAACCTAGCCGATGTCCTGGAGACGGCCGGCCAGGCCGCCGCAGCCACCCGCCTGCGGGGCGAAGCCGCCCGCATCCGCCGGAAGCTTTGCGACGAGTGCTGAAAAGGGTCCACCCCTTGCGCCCACGACACCCCCGGGCATAACACGGGGGAACTCCCCATCGCCGATTGGGAATTATTTACGTTTGCGCCCCACCCCTTGACAGCCACCCCTTGACACCCGTGGCCCGTATTTCCCGCAGATCGATCGATGAGCTCCGCCAACGGGCTGACATCGTCGCGCTCGCCGGCGACTACACCCAGATGAAGCAGCGCGGGCGCGACTGGTGGGGCCTCAGCCCTTTCAAGTCCGAGAAGAGCCCCTCGTTCAAGGTGAACCCGGAGACCGGCCTCTGGTATTGCTTCTCCACCCAGCAAGGCGGCGACGCCTTCAAGCTCGTCATGAACCGCGAAGGCCTCGACTTCCCGGAATCCGTCGAACGCGTCGCCAACCGCTTCGGCTTCAAGCTCGACTACGAGAGCGGCGGCGACGGCAAGAACGAGAAGTCCTTCCGCGGCCAGCTCCTCGAGATCCATGAGCTCGTCGCCGACTACTGGCGCCGCTGCTTCCTCGAGGACCCGGTGCACGGCGAATGGATCCGCGACTACTGGTCGCGCCAACGCAAGTTCTCTCCCGAAGTCGCCGACGACTTCGGCATCGGCTTCGCCCCGGTCGACGATTCGAAGCTCATCCCCGGCCTGCTGGCCAAGGGCTACGCCAAGGACGCCCTCGCCCCGACCGGCCTGTTCTTCGGCGTCGACCGCGTGCCCGACCCGCTGCGCTGGCGCTGTCGCTTCCGCGGCCGCCTGATCATCCCGATCCGCGACATCCAGGGCCGCGTCATCGCCTTCACCGCCCGCCAGCTCGACATCACCCCGCAGGACGACCCTTCGCGCGAAGCCAAGTACGTCAACTCGCCCGAGACCGAGCTGTTCAAGAAATCCCGCACGGTCTTCAACCGCGACCGCGCCCGCATGACCCGTACGGACGCAGATCCGTTCGTGCTCGTCGAAGGCCAGCTCGACGCCATCCGCTGCCACTCGGCCGGCATCCCGGGGGCGATCGCCGCCCAAGGCACCGCGGTCACCGAAGAACACCTCCAGCAGCTGCGTCGCTTCAGCCAGCGCCTGCTGGTCTTCCTGGACTCCGACGCCGCCGGCCAGAAGGCCGCCCTGCGCCTGCTGCCCATCGGCCTCCGCGAAGGCCTCGACATCCGCTTTCTCTCGCTCCCGGGCGGCAAGGACCCGGATGAATACTTCTCGACGCAGTCCGCCGAGGGCTGGGCCGGCCTCGTCGCCGGTGCCCGCAGCGCGATGCAGTTCTGCGTGCAGTCCCTCGTCCCCGAAGGCTCGGTGAACCTGCCGCTGACCAGCCGCCTCAGCCTCCTGGAGTCCCTCTTCCCCATCGTCGAGCAAGCCGGCGCCGAGGAGATCGTCCGCGAGGCCCTCAACGAAGCCGCCCGCCACGCCGGCATCGGCATCCGCGAGATGCATATGGCCTACGAGCGCCACCGCGCCCAATCCCAGTCCCAGCGTCCCGCGGCCCAGCTCGGCGGCCCGGACGAAGCACCCGTCCCCGTTGTCAAGGGGGGGGGCTTGACAACGCCGGAGGAGGATCTGATACTGTTCCTTCTGCGGCATGACGCCTACTTCGTTCCCATCGCCCAGTCGCTCCCGCTCGAGTGGATCGACCAGTCCGGCCGGGGCGGCCAACTCCTGATGGCCCTGCTCAACGAAGCCGCCCATGGCCATTTCGCCGGTCTCCGTGAGGCCGTCAACGCCCTCGACGACGAACTGCGCACCGAAGCCGCTCGCCTTTCCGCCGAAAGCTACGCCGGCCGCGACGACGAGAAGGACATCCTGCCCCGCGCCAACACGATCCTGAAGTCCTTCCACGGACGCCACGTCCAAGCCCTGATGCGCAGCCTCGACGCCCGGATCGCCTCCACCCCCCGCGACGACGTCGCCACCCTCAACCGGCTCCAGTCCGAAAAGATCGCCCTGCGCAAGTCGCAC
>JBKCKE010000311.1:0-4122 GCA_046301395.1 Verrucomicrobiota bacterium
CTTCGGGACGGTGACGGTGATGGCGATCTCGGGCTGCCGGGCGCCCAAGGCCGTGAGCGCGGCGTCGCTCTCGGCGTAGAGCTTCTTCGGGACCTCGGGGTCGGCGCTGGTCACGGCCAAGCCGACGCTGACCTTACCGTCGAGGGTCACCTCGATGCCTTTGACCAGGCCGAACGAGACGATGTCCCGGCTGTACCCAGGGTAGCGGATCTGGCCGAGGGCCTTCTGGACGGATTCCTTATCGAGCGACATCAGCGGGATTGAACTCCCCACCCAACCTAGGTCAAACTGCTAACCTCCTAATCCCCTTCCTCGATGCGTTTCCTCGCCCTCCTCGCCGTCTTCCTCACCGTGCCGCTCTTCGGACAGAAAGTCGTCGTGAACGATGACATCGCGGCGCTCGCGGCCAAGGGCGTCGTCTCCGTCGCCGTCGTCTCCGACGATCCCGCGCTCGGCAGCCTCGTCCAGTTCGCGCTTTCCGCCCACGGCGCGATCCAGGTCTCGCCGACTTCTTCCGTGAAGCTGCGCATCGGACGTACCGCGAACACCGCCGTCGTCGCCTGCGACAATGCCGCCTACGCCTTCACGACGAACGTCGAAGCCCGCGACGAAGACCAGCTCGCGCTCAAGGTCGCCGACGCCGCGATCGTCGGCCTCGGTCGCCGCTGGCAGCTCAAGCCGCTCTACGCCGACACGAAGGTCACCTTCGTCTCGCGCTTCACCGGCCACGCGGAGATCTACGTCACCAATCTTGCGCGCTCCAAGACGATGCGCCTGACGAACTACCGTAACACCTCTTACGGACCGCGCTGGTCGGCCGACGGCAAGCGCGTCTTCTTCATCTCCTCCTTCCGCTCCAACTTCCCTGAGATCTTCTCGACCAACGGAGTCGGTGAAGCCGCCAAGGTCATCACGAACGTGCGCGGCGCCCTCGGCGCGGCCAGCAGCGGTCCCGACGGTCGCATCGCGTTCGCTTCCTCCAACAAGGAGACGATGGACATCTTCGTGGCCGGTCCTCAGGGCCAGTCGCCGGTCCGCGTCATCAAGGCTCCGAACAAGCAGTGGGTGAACACCGATCCGGCCTGGTCGCCCGACGGCGCGCGTTTCGCCCTCACCGGCGGCCCGACGGGTCGCCCAGGCATCTATCTCGCCAATTCGTCCGGTGGCGCCCTGCAGGCCGTCGCCACCGGTTTCAGCTACAGCACCGAGCCGCGCTGGAATCCGGTCTTCCCTGACCAGCTCGTCTTCACCTATCAGTCGGGCAGCCTGCGTCTCGGCGTCATCGACCTCGCCGCGAGCAGCGTCCGTCCGATCGAGACCGCCAGCCCGGCCGCCCTCGCGCACGCTTCGTGGTGCGCCGACGGACGTCACCTCGTGGCCGCCCAGGGCGATGGGCTCGCGATCGTGGACAGCGTGACCGGCAAGGTCACGCGTCTGACGCCGGCGAGCCTCGGGCGCTGTTCCGAGCCGGACTGCTGGACGCCGCGCGCGCGCTGAGCGAAGTCACTTCTTCGCGGGCTTCGCCTGCGCCCCGCTGCTCTGGCGGTCGCGTTCGCGCACGTAGGCGCGGTCGTTCAAGGTGCTGCGCAGGACGGAGAGGCTCGCTTTGACGTCGCCGTGCTGGCGTTGCAGGAGCGCCACGGACTTGTCACTGCGCAGGCTGAGCGGGTTGGTCGTGGCGCCGGCCACGATTCCGAGCGCCAGCAGGCTGAGGAAGGCGCCGACCTGGATCAGACGATGCGCGCGCCAGGCGCTCCGGGTCTTCGCTTCCTTGCGCACGATGGCCGTCACGGCCTGCGACTGCGTGAAGCCGTCGATGTTCACGGCGTCGGCCAGTCCGTAGGCCAGCAGCCGACGGCGGGTGGGATCATCGATGCGGTTGGCGGCGCTGATCTGTTCGGCCGCGCTGGCCTGGGGCTTGGCGGTCCGGATCTTGAGTCCCGCGCCGGAAGGAAAGAAGTCGCCGACGGTCCGCCAGACGTCTTCTCCGGCCAGACGACAGGGCACGTCGGGCGTCAGTTCGCCGGAAGCGAGCAGGGCGGCGACCTCGGCCTCCGCAAGGCCGGCGGAGTTCTCTGGGCCTTGCTGGAGGTGAAAATGTCGCATGGAGCGGAGCCGGAGGACGGCGAGCGGGACTATGGTCGCCGCCGCGGGGGTCGCAAGGCGATTGGGCCTTCAATACCCTTTGCAAATCGGCCCGGACCTCTTTTTCATAGCCCTCGCTCGATGGGCAACCAAGGCATCAATCAATCGCAGAAGCAGGTCCAAGGCCTCGTCCTGACGCCGCAGCTTCGCCAGTCGCTCCGCATCCTCCAGGTGCCTGCGGCCGAGCTCCTGCGTGAGATTTCCTCCGAATTGGCGGCCAACCCGCTGCTGGAGGAGGTCGAACCGGTCTCCAATGAGAGCCTGGACGCGCCGATGCCCTCCGAGGAGCCGGAGGACGACGGCCCCCGCGAACTTTCCCTCGGCGACGACGATTTCGACGCGCTGAAGCGCATGAAGGAGGACTGGGACGAGAGTTATTACGAAGAGATCCGTTCCCAGGGCTACACCCAGGAAGACGAAGAGCGCCGCCGGCACATGCTCGAATCGGCCACCGGCGAAGCCTCGCTCTCGGAGCATCTCGCCGACCAGGCCCGGACGGCCAGCGACGATTCCGCGGTGCAGGAAGCGCTGAAGCTCCTCATCGCCTCGCTCGATGAACGTGGCTTCGTGGAGGAAGACCTCTCGACCCTCGCGCTCCGTTCCGGCCAGCCCTACGAGGCCGTGATGACGGCCCATACGCTGCTGATGGCCTTCGATCCGCCCGGCATCGGTGCCCGCGACCTCCGCGAGTGTTTCCTCGCCCAGCTCCGCCAGCGCGGCCGGGGCCTGTCCACCGCGGCCCGGCTCATCAGCGACTGCTGGGAGCCCATGATGGGCCGCCGCCTCGAGGAGTGCGCGCGCATCCTCGACGTCGAACTCGACGACATCCGCGAGGCCCTCGCCGAACTCGCCAAGCTCGAGACCGTCCCGGCCCGCCGCTTCGCCCGCGACGACAACCGCGTCGTCACACCGGACGCCACCGTCGAGATGGGTCCCGACGGCAAGTGGAAGGTCATCATGGACGACCGTCACGTGCCGAAGCTCCGCCTCGCGCCCGCTTACAAGGACATGCTCGCCGGCCAGGCCCTCGGGGAGAAGGAGCGCACTTACATCCTCGAGCGCATGCGACAGGGCAAGTTCCTCATCGGCGCCATCGAAGAACGCCAGCGCACCATCGAGAAGCTCGCGCACATCATCCTCGAACGTCAGGCCGAATTCTTCGAACACGGCCCCTCGCGGCTGCGTCCGCTGACCATGACCGACGTCGCCAAGGAGATGGGCGTGCACGAGACGACCGTCGGCCGCGCCGCGGCCAACAAGTGGATGCTCACGCCGCATGGCCTCCGCGAATTCCGCTGGTTCTTCACGTCCGGCGTCTCGACCTCCGATGGCGGCACCGTCGCCCAGGAAGGCGTTCAGGAGATGATCGCCGACATCCTCGCCCGCGAGAACCCCGCCGAGCCGCTGGCCGACGAGGCCATCACCGCCGAGCTGCGTAAGCGCGGCGTCCAGATCGCCCGCCGCACGGTCGCGAAGTACCGCGAAGCGCTGGGCCAGCCTTCGGCGCACATGCGCCGCAAGCGTCTCTGATCAGGCGAGCCGGCCGAGGACGGAGTCCCAGCCGAAGTTCGCCATGTCGGGGAAGAGGAACTGCACCCCGGCGGTCCGGCCGTCGGGCAGCCGCGCGGGCGCGGCCACGACGGGCAGGCCCGCGAGCGAAGCCGGCGCGTTGAGCGCGAGGAGGCGGCGGCGGTGGGCGTCGTCCGTGGCGGCCTTGCTCACCGCGCCGCCGAAGGTCGCCGGCAGCGCGATGAAATGATGGCGGCGGAAGATCGTGCGGAAGGCGTCGGAGATACGGGCGCGCGCCGCTTCGGCCGCACGGAGTTCGTCGTAGGTACGCCGGCGACCGGCATCGAGGCGCGCCCAGACGACCGGATCGTATTCTGCCCGGCGGCGTTCGAGCCAGCCCGCGTGGACCCGCGCGGCGGCGTGGCCGCCCAGGACCGGATAGACGTCGGCCGCGTCGGCGCGCGGGTC
>JBKCKE010000312.1:0-2432 GCA_046301395.1 Verrucomicrobiota bacterium
GGCGCTCGGGTAAATCTCCTCGGACTCGAGCACGCCGTGCGCATGGACGTCGAACTGGGCGCCCTTGAGCAAGGCGAGCCACTGGGCTTCATCCCGCCAGCGCACCGGGCCTTCACCGACGAGATCACGCAGTTCGTTCAGGCAAGGATCGCAAGGCACGCCGAGGAGGAGTCTTCCGCCGGCCGGCAAGGCCGCGCGCCAGTGGCGTAGGACCGCCGCCGGATCGGCCGCCCAATGCAGGAGTCCGGTCGACGCGAGCGCGCCGGCCTTCTCGATGGGTCCGAAAGCGTTGTGCACCGACCAGTTGGCGGCCGGCACGGCCTGACGGCCCAACTCGACCATCGCAGGCGAACCGTCCGTGGCGTCGACGTTCACGCCCTGAGCGAGCAATGCGGCGGTAAGGAAGCCGGTGCCGGCACCGAGCTCGGTCACGCGGACGCCCCGACGGAACGGCGCGAAGGCGGCCAAGGCTTCGGCGAAACGCTTCTGCGGCGCGGCGTGCGCGCCATAGCTGTCGGCTCGTTCGTCGAAGCGCATGGGCTCAGGGGGTAAGGAACTCGCGCAGGTCGTGCCCGAGTCCTTCTACAGTATGACAGCCGACGACGGCTTGGCAAACGCCCGCGGCGTCCAGGAGGGCGTCTTGGTCGCCCACGTAGGCTTCCCAGCCGGGGTTAAGACCGTGACGTCCGTAAGTGATCAGCGAGATACCCGCCGGCTGGGCGAGGATGTCGAGGCCGGCCTGCAGGTATTCCTTCTCGTAAGGCAGGGCGTCACCGGCCAAAGGCGCCAGGCCGGCGCGCTTGCGGAAATCGGCCAAGGCCGCCGGGGCGTCGGTATCAATCCAGCGACGCAACCACTTCACCTGGGTCTCGGAATGCTTCCCGCACTTGCCGTGCTCGGAGCAGAAGGACGTGAACGGGGCGAAGAGCAATACCTTGGCCGGGAACTTCACGCCGCGGGCACCGGCCTCGAGCACGAGATGCGCGCCGAGCGACCACGCGATGACGGCATCACAGCCGGCCAGGTTCTCGGCGGCGCCCATGACGGGCGGGTAGATGAGGTGCTCGGCCTCCGGCGCATGCGCCACGGCGATGGCCTTCATCTCTTCGAGCGAGACGCCCCAGCCGCCCAGCCAGCCGATCTTCATAGCGAGACGCCCTTCAAGGCGGAGACAAAGGAGGAAAGCACGGCAGGAGAAAGGCCTCGGCGGAGCGAGATGCGGATACGTCCGGTGCGCACGGGCACCGTGGGCGGACGGATGGCGGAGACCATGAAGCCGGCAGCGCGCAGCGCGGTGGCGTATTTCAGGGTGACGTCCGAGTCGCCGAGGATCAGCGGGATGATCGGCGAGTCCCCCGAGGGGACGGCGAAACCGGCTTCGACGAGTCCATCGCGCCAGGACTGGGAAAGCGCATGGAGTTCACCCCGTTCGCCCGACATGCCCTTCACGCGGTCGATGGCGGCGAGGGCGGCGGCGGCGCAGGACGGGGCGAGGTAAGTCGAATAGACGAACTCGCCGGCGAAGTTGATCAGGGCGTCGCGGACTTCCGGAGCGTGCGAGAGCACATAAGCTCCCTGCGAACCGAGGCCCTTGCCGAGCGTGCCGACCACGATGTCCGCGGCGGCGAAAGCGCCCTGTCCTTCCTGCAGTCCGGAACCGGTGGCACCATACCAGCCCGTGGCATGGGCTTCATCCAGCACCCAGCAGAAACCAAAACGCTTACGGAGCGAAGCGAGGCGTTTCAGGTCCGGGCTATCGCCGTCCATGGAGTAGACGCTCTCGGTCACGACGAAGATGACGCCATCGAGGGCGGGCTCTTCGTGGAGCATGAGCTCGAGCGCATCGAGGTCATTGTGGGCGAAGCGACGGAGGCGGGCGCCCGAGGCCATGATGCCATCGAGCATGCTCGCGTGCACGAGACGATCGGCGAGGATGAGGTCGCCCTTCTTCGGCAGGCCGCCGAGAACGGCGGAGTTGGCCGCGAAGCCGGTGTTCATCACGAGCCCGTGCTCATAGCCCTGCCAGGCGGCGAGGGTCTGCTCGAGCGCCTGATGGATCTCGGTGTAACCGGTGACGAGCGGCGAGGCGGCGGCCGACGCGCCCCATTCCTGCAAGGCGGCCACGCCGGCGGCGATGACCGCCGGATCGCGCGAGAGGCCGAGGTAATCGTTATCGGCGAGGTTGACGCGCTTATCGTCCGAAGCCCGCGCGGTCAGCTTGCGGCGCAGCGACGACCCTTCGCGCTGGGCGAGGGACTGGCGCAGACGCTGCAGCAGGGCTTCGTTCACCGCGGCAGGAAGTGGAAGCGGGCGGACTTTTCGCCTTTACCCGACTCACCGAGCAGCGGGATACACGAAGCCGCCAGGCCGGCGCGATTGCTCGCGGCGACTTCCTTCGACGGCTTCTTGATCGCATTGAGCCAGACGCCGAT
>JBKCKE010000313.1:0-8896 GCA_046301395.1 Verrucomicrobiota bacterium
ATCCGTCAGGCCGTGACCCCGACGCCTGCGCCCGCCCGACCGGTGGCCGCCGCGCCCAAGCCAGCCGTCGCCGTGTCCACCGCGCCGATCCCCGACGCCCCGATCTTCACCCTCGCCGCCGGCCCGAAGGCCGAGCGTATGCAGGCCCTGCGTCAGCTCATCGACGCGTGCGCCGAGACGAAGAAGCATCTGGTCGCCCCGCAGCGCCCGCTCCTCGGTCACGGCTCGCTCGATGCCAAGGTCGTGTTCGTCGGCGAAGCGCCCACCATCGTGGAGATGGAAGCCGGCCAGGCTTTCGCCGGCGAGTCCGGTGAGCTGCTCCAGAAGATCCTCTCCGCCGCGGCGATCAATCCCGCCGACTGTTATTTCGTGCCCGTCATGGTGTGGCGTCCGGAGCCCCCGACCCAATACGGCAAGCGCCCGCCGACCGCGCGCGAGATCGCCTTCAACCTGCCGTACCTCCGCGCGCAGATCGACGTCGTCGCCCCGCGCGCCGTCGTCGCGCTGGGCGCGCAGGCCTTCGAAGCGCTGCACGGCCGCACGCCGACGATCACGCAGGCCCGCGGCCAGTGGTTCGACCTCGGCGGCGTGCCGCTGCTGCCGACGTTCCATCCCAACTATCTCCTGCACACGCCCAGCGCTTCCGCCAAGCGGACGGTCTGGGAGGACTTCCTGCTCCTGATGGAGAAGCTCGGCCTGCCGATCAGCGAGAAGCAGCGCGCCTTCTTCGCGACGAAGTAAGGCTCAGCGGACGGAGTCGTTCAGGCGGCTGAGCGTGAACGACAGCACCTGCGAATTGCGGCCGCTCCCCTTGAGGGACTTGCGACGTTCGGCCCGCAGGTCCGTCAGCGCGCCCGGCACGAAGCCGCAGGCCGACTGGAAGAAGCCCTGCGTCTGCGTGGTGAGCGCGATGAGTTTCTTGGCGCCGAGTTTCTTGGCCTGACGCTTCGCGAATTCGACGAGTTTGCTGCCGACGCCGCGGCCGTGGTAGAACGGCTGCACGTAGACCGCGCCGAGT
The DNA here is from genome assembly GCA_046301395.1 of Verrucomicrobiota bacterium. GTDB lineage: Bacteria > Verrucomicrobiota > Verrucomicrobiia > Opitutales > UBA953 > UBA953. Next base: position 1,019 of record JBKCKE010000313.1, read on the forward strand.
TCCATGTTCTTGCCGCCCGGGTAGGGGCGGAGGGCGGCGCAGCCGATGATGCTGTCATCGATCTCGTAGACGTAGAAGTCGGCGAAGGACTGCTCGATCTGCTGGCGCGTGCGCGCCACGAGGGCGTCGGTCTTCGCGCCGTGCTTGGCGAGGTTGTAGAGGGCCTGGGCGTCCTTCTTCTTCGCCTGGCGGATGCGGTCGTAATCGTTGGCGTGCACCATCGTGCCGAGGCCGACCTTGTCGAAGATCTCGGTGAGGAGGCAGCCGAAGACGCGGCCGTCGAGGATGTGGGCGCGCGGGACGTCGTTGTCGAGGGCCTTGGCGGCCTGCACGGCCTTGCTGCGGATGCGCGGGTCGAGTTTCGCGTGCTTGTCCGCGAGCAGGCGCTTGAGGTCGTCTTCCGGCAGGTTGAGCTGCACGACGCCGTCCACCTGCAGGCCGCTGAAGGGCGTGAGGTAGATCAGCTTCGAGGCGCCGAGGGCGACCGCGAGCTCCATGGCGAGGTGGTCGCTGTTGACGCGCAGGGACTGGCCTTCGCGGTCGCACACGATCGGCGTGACGAGCGGGAGGATGTCCTGCGAGAGCATGGACTTCAGGATCGCGGCGTCGACCTTCTCGACCTTGCCGGTGTAGAGGTGGTCCACGCCCTTGAGGCGGCCGATCTTGGTCGAGCGGACGGCGTTGGTGATGGCGCAGCGCAGGCCGGCCTGGGAAAGGTTCTCGAGGACGGACTGCGAGACGAGCGCCGAGGCCTCGCGCGCGAGCGACATGGTCGAGACGTCGGTGGGGCCTTCGCCCTGGATGTCGGAGAGCGCGATGTTGTGTTCGCCGGCGAGGCCGACGAGCTGCTGGCCGATGCCGTGCACGAGCACGACCTTGATGGAGAGGCTGCGCAGGACCGCGATGTCGGTGACGATGTTCGCGAAGTTCTCGTGGGACACGATCGAGCCGTCGACCGCGATGACGAACACGTGGTCGCGGAACATCGGGACATACCGGAGGATCCCCCGGAGGTCGGTCGGCTTCATGGCGCGCTCACGCTGGCTGGACATGCTCAATCCTTATGGACTCCCCGACGGGCGGGGCAATACTGATGACGCATGCCGAAGCCGCCCCGAGTCCGCCGTGAGACGGTGCCGCCCGACCTCCGGGAGCCGGTGGACGCCTTCCTGGCGCACCTCGCGCTGGAACGCGGCGCGGCGAAGCTCACGACCGAGGCCTACGAATCCGACCTCGTCCGCTTCGCGGCCCACTGCGGCCGGGCCGGCCGGACGAACTGGACGGAGGTCTCGCTGGCCGACGTCGATGCCTGGACGCGCGCCCTCGACCGCAAGGGCCACGCCGCCGCTTCGCTCGCCCGCCGGCTCTCGGCGGTCCGCTCCTTCTCCGCCCATCTCGTCCGCAGCGGGCTCCGCCGCGACGACTTCACCGAACTCGCCCGCGGGCCGAAGCTCCGCCGCAAACTGCCCGGGATGATCAGCGCGGAGGAAGCCGCCAAGGTGGTCTCGGCGCCCGACACCGCCACGCCGCAAGGCCTGCGCGACCGCGCGATGTTGGAACTGATGTACGGCTCCGGCCTGCGTATCTCGGAGCTCTGCTCGCTCGAGATCCAGGCTGTCGACGCGGAGTCGGCCCTCGTGCGCGTGACCGGCAAGGGTTCCAAGGACCGCGTCGTGCCCGTCGGCGAAACGGCGCTCCTCGCCCTGCAGGTCTATCTCAAGGCCGGCCGGCCCAAGCTCGTCCGGCCCAAGACGGGCAGCGCGCTCTTCCTCAGCGCCCGTGGCGTTGCGATCTCCCGCAAGACCTTCTGGCTGGGCGTGAAGCAGGCGGCCCGACGCGCCGGCGTCTCGGTCCCGGTCAAGCCGCACCTCTTGCGTCACGCCTTCGCGACGCACCTTTTGGAAGGCGGCGCCGACCTGCGTTCGATCCAGGAGATGCTCGGCCATGCCGACATCGCCACGACGCAGATCTACACGTCGGTCGACCGGACGGCATTGTCCGCCGCGCACCGCCGCCACCACCCGCGCGGACGCGGGAAGGGGCGTTAGCGGCCGGCGAGCATGAACAGGCCGCCGAGCAGCGAAGCCGCGGCGAGCACGAACACGAGGACGCGCGTGCCGAGGGGCAGTTCGAGCGGGGCCAGTTCTTCGTCGTCCTCCGTCGGGCGGACGACCGCCTCGCGCAGGATGGAGAAGTAGTAATGGATGCTGATCGCGACGCCGATGAGGGCGGCGCCGAGGACCCACCAGAGCTTGGCGGCTACGAGCAGGGCGAGGACCAGCAGCTTGGCGATGAAGCCGACGGAGGGCGGGATGCCCGCAAGGGAACCGATGCCGAAGCCGAGGGCGGCACCGAGCAGCGGGGAGCGACGCAGCAGGCCGCGGAGGGCGAGCTGCGGACGGCGGTGATCTTCGAGGGCCGGCAGGGCGACGAGCGCCTGGGCGGTGAGGAAGGTGCCGACGACGTAGGCGAGGAGGTAGAGGACTACGACCTGCTCGACGTCGTAGCCGAAGGCGTCGACGCCCGGGAGGACGAGCGCGGCGGTGACCGCGGCGAGGATGAAGCCGGCGTGCGAGACGCCCGAAAGCGCGAGCGTGCGCTTCACGTCCGTCGTGGCCAGCGCGCCGAGGTTGCCGACGAGCAGGGTGAGCACGGCGCCGACCGCGAGCAGCGGGGCGACCTTGACGGCCAGCGGGGCGAACGGGCCGGTGGCGAGGATGAGCAGCGTGAACGCGCCGGCGGCCTTGGAGGCCGTGCCGAGGAACGCGGTCGTCGGGGTCGGGGCGCCCTGGTAGACGTCCGGGATCCAGGCGTGGAAGGGGAAGGCGCCGAGCTTGAAGGCGACGCCGCCGAGGATGAGGGCCACGCCCGCGAGGGTGAGCGGCGAGACCGCGCCCGCGGCGGACTGGGCGGCGAGGGCCTGGCCGATCTGCGTGAAGTTGAGCGAGTCGGTCACGCCGGGGACTGCGCCGAGCGCGCCGTAGACGAGGACGATGCCCATCAGGAGCAGGGCGGAACTGAGGCCGCCGGCGACAAGGTACTTCACGCCGGCCTCAAGCGAGGCGGCGCTGCGGCGCAGGTAGCCCACGAGGACGTAGAGGCCGACGGCGGCCGTCTCGAGCGCGAGGAAGAACGTGACGAAGTGGTTCGACTGGACGAGCAGCATGAACGCGGCCGTCACGACCAGCAGCACGTGATGGTAGTCGGCCACGGCGGCGTCGCGTTCGCGCAGGAAGCGTTCGGCGAGGAAGCTCGTCAGCAAGGCCGAGAGCAGGAAGACGGCGCGTACGCCGTCGGTCGGGAGGTTCTGACGGAGCAGGCCGGCGAACGATTCGACGTCGGCCGCCTGGGTCCACGGACCGGCGACGACGCTCATCAGCGCCACGAGGATCAGGCCGGTGCGGGCGGTGACGGGGATGAGCGCGCGCAGGGACTTCGGCAGCAGCATCGCCTGCAGCAGGCAGAGCAGGGAAAGGCCGGCGACGGCGATCTCCGGGAGGATGGTCAGCCAGTCGGCCGAGCGCGGGGCGAGGAGTTTGAAGGCCGGGTCGACGGCGGCGAAGAAAGGAGTCATCGGACGGGAAAGATCAGCGCTGGGCGGGTTGGGCGGCCTTGGCGGGAGCGGCCTTGGCCGGCGCCTTGGTGTTGTGCTGCGAGTAGGTCGTCACGCCGGCGGCGACCGGGTTGACGGACTTCGTCACGAGCGAAGGCACGAAGCCGATCGCCAGCGAGGCGGCGAGGAGGACGCCGGCGGCGGCGCGCTCGGCCCAGCCGAGGTCACCGAAGGGAGCGACGGCCCAGCGCTTCTCGAGCGCTTCGGAGGCGGGACCGAAGAACGTGGCGGCGACGGCGCGGAGGGCGTAGACGGCCGAGATCACGACGGTGGAGGCGACGATGGCCTGCAGCCACAGAGGCTGGGCGCGCAGGGCGAGGAAGACGCCGACTTCACCCCAGAAGTTGCCGAAGCCAGGAAGGCCGATGGAGGCCATGGTCGCGGCGACGAAGAACGCGGCGAGGACCGGCGTGCGCGCGGCGAGGCCGCCGAGTTCGTCGAGACGGTAGGTGCCGGCGCGGGCGCGCACGGCGTTGGCGAGGAGGAAGAGCGCGGCGCTGGAGAGGCCGTGCGCGACCATCAGGAAGGCGGCGGCGTCGAGGCCGTCGGCCTGGCCGGTCACGCCGCAGACCCAGATGCCGAGGAAGATCGGACCCATGTGCGCGACGGAGCTCCAGGAGAGGAGCTGCTTGAGGTCGCGCTGCGCGAGGCAGATGAGGCCGACGAGCAGGACGTTCGCCACGGCGAACCAGAGGAACCAGGTGCCGAGCGAGCCGCCGGCGATATCGAGGCTGCTCAGGCCGAGCAGGATGATGCCGTAGAGGCCGAACTTCTTGAGGGCGCCGGCGTGGAGCATCGAGACCGGGGTCGGCGCGGCGGAGTAGCCGGGGGCGGCCCAGGAATGGAACGGGAAGAGCGAAGCGAGCGTGCCGAGGCCGAAGAGCACCAGGGCGCCGACGGCGGCCGGGATGTGCTTCGCGTTCTGCAGGCCGAGGGCGACGTTCTCGAACGTGGCCGCGCCGTACTCGACGCCGGCGGCGTCGACGGCGATGAGGATGCCCGCGAGGGAGGCCATGGCGCCGGCGGTGAGGAAGATCGCCATCTGCATGGCGGCCGGACGACGGCCTTCGCCGCCCCAGAAGAGCGTGAGGATGAACGTCGGGATGAGCGCGAACTCGTGGAAGAAGTAGAAGCCTACGAGGTGGTTGGTGCCGAACACGCCGAGCGTGCCGCCGAGCATGAACAGGATGAGGCCGAGGTAAGTGTTACGCCCTTCGACCTCCTGGTTGAGGGCCTTCACGCCTGCGGCTAAGCCGACGAGCGAGGTCATCGCGAGGAGCGGCGCACCGAGGCCGTTGAGCGCGAAGCCGAAGCCCCAGAAGCCGACGGACTGGAACTGCTGCGGCGCGGTGGCCGGGTCGGTCCAGAGGACGAGCAGCCAGGGAGCGAGCACGGCCGGGATGGCGAAGCCGCCGAAGGCGAAGCCCGAGGTGAAACTGCGGGGGAGGTCGCGGCCGGCGAGCAGGATCAGGCCGACGAGGATCGGGGCCGTGACGGCGAGCGCGAGGAGCGAGGCAGGGAAAGTGTCCATGAAATCAGCGGGCGATGAGGAACCAGGCCAGGAAGAGGGAACCGATCACGATCCAGAGCGCGTAGGCGCGCGTCTGGCCGCGGTGGAAGGAACGGCCGGTGAGGTAGCCCAGCACCGCGGGGACGCCGCCGCCGATCCAGCGCACGGCGACGCCGTTGATCAGCAGGAGGTCGAGGAAGGCAATGAACTCGGCGACGCGACGCTGCACGGCGTCGACGTACCAGCGGTAGACGCCGTCCATCCAGCGGTGTTCGAGGAGATGATAGGTGCGGGGTGAGACGACCTGGAGGGCGTCGGCGCCGCGGACGGAGCCGTAGAACTTAAGGGCGCCGAGGAAGCCGAGGACGAGCGAGAGGAGGCCGACGATCGTCGAGGGCGCGGTGAGGTGGAAGGCGATCGCATCGAGGGCTGGCTTGATCGGCTGGAGCGAACCGGCGGGCAGGAGGGTCGAGGCGAGGAAGCCGCCGGCGACGGAGTAGACGAGGCCGAGCACCACGAGGGGCAGGGTCATCGTCCACGGCGACTCATGCGCGTGGGAGGCGTCTTCGGAATTAGCTTCGCCGAGGAAGACGAGGCGGATCATGCGGCCGCTGTAGAGGCAGGTCGCGAGCGCGGCGAGGGATAGGAACGCGAAGATCGCGAGGTGGCCGTCATGCCAGGCGGCCTCGATGATGGCGTCCTTGGAGTACCAGCCGGCGAGGAAAGGCACGGCGCAGTTCGAGAGCGTCGCGGCGATGAAGGTCGCGGCGGTGAGCGGCATCTTCTTCAGCAGGCCGCCCATCTTGAGCATGTCCTGCTCGTGGTGGCAGCCGTGGATGACGGAGCCGGCGCCGAGGAACAGCGTGGCCTTGAAGAACGCGTGCATGGCCATGTGCATGAGCGCGAGCTCCGGGTGGCCGAGGCCGAGCGCGCAGCCCATGATGCCGAGGTGCGCGAGGGTCGAGTAGGCGAGGGACTTCTTGATGTCCGTCTGGGCGAGGGCGCAGAGGCCGGCGAGCGCGGCCATGCCGGCGCCGGAGATCGCGATGAAGTCCAGGACTTCCGGGGCGAGCAGGAAGCTCACGCGGGCCATGAAGTAGACGCCGGCGGCGACCATCGTCGCGGCGTGGATGAGCGCGGAGACCGGCGTCGGGCCGGCCATGGCGTCGGTGAGCCAGACGTGGAGCGGGAACTGGGCGGACTTGCCGAGGAAGCCGCACATGAGCAGCGCGCCCACGGCGGCGGGGATGGTCTTGGCGGCGGCGGCGTGGTCCTTGAGCGCGGCGAAGTCCAGCGTGCCGTAGAGCGAGAGGCACATGGCGATGCCCAGGATGAAGCCGAGGTCGCCGACGCGGTTGACGATGAACGCCTTCTTCGAGGCGGCGGCGGCGAAGTCCTTATCGAAGTAGTGCGCGATCAGCATGTACGAGCTGAAGCCCACGAGTTCCCAGAAGATGAACGTCATGAGCAGGTTGTCGGCGACGACGATGCCCAGGATGGAGAACATGAAGATCGAGAGACCTCCGAAGAAACGGCCGCGGGCCGCGTCTTCCTGCATGTACCCGACGGAGAAGAGGTGGATCCACGCGGCGACGAACGAGACCACGAAGAGCATCAGGCGCGCATTGGCGTCGAGGAGGTAGCCGAAGCCGAGGCTCACGCCGCCGAACTTGGCGAGTTCGACGTGCCAGCGGACGTCGGCGCCCTGGGCGAGGAGGTACAGCGAGAGGCCGGCGATGCCGAAGGCGGCGGCGGTGGAGAACCAGGCGGCGAAACCGCCCGCGCGGCGCAGGAACAGCGCGGAGAACGCGGCGGCGACCAGCGGCAGGAACAGGATCCAGTGGACCAGGGACGAAAAGTCAGGGGACATCGGAAAAGGCTTAGTCGCGGAGGGTGGTGAGCGCGTCGGACTGCACGGTGCCTCGCTTGCGGAACAGGGCCACGATCAGCGCGAGGCCGACGGCGACCTCGGCGGCCGCGACGGTGATGACGAAGAAGACGAGGACGGCGCCGTCCATGGTGCGGTTGAAGCGCGAGAAGGCGACGAGCGCGAGCGTGGCGGCGGCGAGCATGAGCTCGAGGCACATGTACACGACGAGCAGGTTGCGACGCACGAGGACGCCGGTGAGGCCGAGCACGAACAGGAGTCCGGCCAGGAGGAGGTGATGCGCGAGGGCGGTGTTTTCCATGGCGGCGTGCTCAGGCTTGGTTCTCAGGGTTGTCCTTGCTCAGCGACACGACGCCGACGAGGGCGACGAGGAGCAGGAAGCCGGCGATTTCCAGCGGGAGGAGATACTTGGAGTAGAGGAGCCGGCCGAATGCCTTGGCGGCGGTGACGAATTCGGCGGGATTCGTCGACAGCTCCGCCGGCGTGGCGCCGGCCTTGACGGTCGAGACGGCGCCCGACCAGTGGAAGAGCCAGAGGACGGAGGCGGCGAGGAGGAAGAAGACGGCCAGGCCGAGCGCGGCGGTCTTCCAAGGATACGCACCCTGCGGATCCTCGGTGTCGAGGAGCATGATGATGAAGAGGAACAGCACCATGACGGCGCCGGCGTAGACGAGGACCTGCAGGACGCCGAGGAAGTAGGCGTCGAGGAGGAAGAAGTCCGCGGCCACCCCGACCAGGGCCAGGATCATCCCCATGGCGGAGGTCACCGCGTTGCGGCTGAGGACCAAGAGAAGGGCCGCCCCGAGGGTCAGGGCAGCGAAGAAAATAAACAGGCCGTCCGGCATGGGTCGGACGGTAGGGCGGGGG
>JBKCKE010000314.1:0-2000 GCA_046301395.1 Verrucomicrobiota bacterium
CCTGCCCGCCGCCGAATTCGCCGCGCTCGCCCGCCCGATACTGCTCGAGACCAAGGTCATCGACGCTTCCGTCTCCGACGCCCGTCTCGCCGAGGTCCTGGGCATCGTCCAGGAGAAGGTGATCTCGCTCGAACACCTGCCCGAGTTCATGGGCTTCTTCTTCACCGCCGACTTCAAGCCGGACGAAGGCGCCAAGGCCAACCTCACCAAGAAGGGCGGCGACCCGGTCGCCCGCGTCCGCGAGCTACTGCCCGCCCTCGAAGCCGCCGCCTGGAACGAGCCAGCCCTCGAGGCCGCCTTCGCCGCCGTCGGCGCCTCGCACGAGCGCAAGCCCACCGATTACTTCGCGCCGGTGCGCTTCGCGACCTCCGGCCAGGGCGGCGGGGCCCACCTGCTCGGCGTCCTCCGCGTCCTCGGCCGCGATACCACCCTCGCCCGCCTGAAGGCTTACGCTGCCTGATCATCACCTTTGCACCCCTCTTAAGATTTCCGTCATGTCCTCCGAAACCCCTGCGCCGGCGGCCCACCGCCACTTCATCCAGCAGATCATCGACGCCGACCTGGCCGCGGGTAAGCACGCGTCCGTCGCCACCCGCTTCCCGCCGGAACCCAACGGCTACCTGCACGTCGGCCACGCGAAATCGATCTGCCTGAACTTCGGCCTCGCCCTCGAATTCAAGGGCCGCTGCCACCTGCGCATGGACGATACGAATCCGACCAAGGAAGAGGTCGAATACGTCGACTCGATCAAGGAGGACGTCCGCTGGCTGGGCTTCGAGTGGCACGAGCACTACTACCAGGCGTCGAACTACTTCGAGCGCATGCATGCCGACGCCATCAAGCTGATCAAGCTCGGCAAGGCCTACGTCTGCTTCCTCTCGCAGGACCAGATCCGCGAATTCCACGGCGACGAGAAACATCCCGGCAAGCCGAGCCCGACCCGCGACGCGTCCGTCGACGAGAACCTCGCGGCCTTCGAAAAGATGACCCGCGGCGAGTTCGACGAAGGCAAAGCCGTGCTCCGCGCCAAGATCGACATGGCGTCGCCGAACATGCACATGCGCGATCCGGTCATCTACCGCATCCGCAAGGCCCATCACCACAACACCGGCGACAAGTGGTGCGTCTACCCGATGTACGACTACGCCCATCCGCTCGAGGACGCGTATGAAGGCATCACGCACTCGATCTGCACGCTGGAGTTCGAGGTGCACCGCCCCTTCTACGACTGGCTCCTCCGCACGCTCGACACCCCCGCCAAGCCGCAGCAGATCGAATTCGCCCGCCTCAACCTGACCTACACGGTCATGTCCAAACGCCGCCTGCTCGAACTGGTGCAGGAAAAGCGCGTGTCCGGCTGGGACGACCCCCGCATGCCCACGATCTCCGGCATGCGCCGCCGCGGCTATACGCCCGCCGCGGTCCGCAAGTTCTGCGAGACGATCGGCATCACGAAGCATAACTCCCTCTCCGACGTCGCCCTGCTCGAGCACGCCGTCCGCGACGACCTCAACAAGACCTCCTCCCGCTTCATGGCGGTGCTGGATCCGGTCCGCCTCGTCATCGAGAACTACCCCGAAGGCCAGGTCGATGAGCTCGACGCCGTCAACAATCCTGAGGATCCCTCCGCCGGCACCCGCAAGGTGCCCTTCTCTAAGACGCTGCTCATCGAGCGCGCGGACTTCATGGAGATCCCGGAGAAGAAATACTTCCGTCTCACACCCGGCCAGGAGGTCCGCCTCCGCTGGGGCTACTTCGTGACCTGCACCGGTTGCAAGAAGGACGCCGCCGGCAACGTCACCGAAGTCACCTGCACCTACGATCCCGCCACCCGCGGCGGCGACGCCCCGGACGGCCGCAAGGTCAAGGGCACCATCCATTGGGTCTCCGAGCAGCACGCCGGCGACGTCGAGGTCCGCGTCTACGACCGCCTCTTCGCACACGAGGATCTCAACGACATCCCCGAAGGCACCGACTGGCGCACCCTGCTCAATCCCGGC
>JBKCKE010000315.1:0-6785 GCA_046301395.1 Verrucomicrobiota bacterium
GGAACTCGGCGTGGCCCAGGAGCCGGCCGTGGCCGCCGCCGTCGACGAACAGGTCGTGCCTCGCTCCCGCTGGTCCGCCCAGGCCCTGGCCGAAGGCGCCCGCATCCTCGTCATCCGCGCCGCCCAAGGCGGCTGATCTCCGACCCCTCATGTTCAAGTTCATCAAAGGTCTCTTCGTCAACGAGCCGGAAGCCCCGGCCCCGGAGAACCTCGTCCTGTTCACCCCCAACGACGGCAGCTGGGACCCGAAGATGGTCCGCCGTCTCTTCGACGCGGGCCTCGGCCGCCTGCACGTGCAGGTCCGCAAGGACTGGGAGCGCCGCCATTACGAGCAGTTCCTCCGCACGATCCCCGAGGCTTTCTGGCCGCGCATCGTGCTCGGCGAAGAGCCGGAGCTCGTCGAGGCCCACCGCCTCGGCGGTTTCCAGATGCACCCGGGCGAGCGCGTCCCGCGTCGCTGGCCCAAGCACGCGGCGGTCAGCGTGAAGTGCCATGACTACGACGAACTGCGCTCGACCGACAAGGCCTGCGGCTACGTCTTCCTGACGCCGATCTTCGAATCCGTCTCCAAGAAGGACCACCGCCCGCGCCGCACGCTCCGCGAATACGAAGTCATCCTGCAGCGCTGGAAGTCCGAAGGCGGCGCCCCGGTCCACGCGCTCGGCGGCATCACCCCGAAGAACGCCGCGAAGGCCCGCGAGATGGGCTTCGACGGCATCGCCTTCATCGGCTCGGTCTGGAAGCAGCCGGATCCGGTCCGCGCCTTCCTCGACCTTGAGCGCGCCTGGTGCGGCAAGGAAGCCCGCAAGCTGAAGCGCACTTACTAGTCCGTGTTCCCGCGCCTGCAGTTCCTGACGCTCGACGCCGCCCCGCGCGCGCATCGCGAACAGGCCCGCGCCGCGCTCGAAGGCGGCGTTCGCTGGATCCAACTGCGCGCGAAGCATCTGGCGGACGAGGCGTGGGTCGCCGAAGCCGTGGCCATCGCCGAATTGTGCCGTGATTTCGGCGCGGTGTTCGTGGTGAACGATTCGCCGGAGGTCGCCCTGCGCGCGGAAGCCGACGGCGTCCATCTCGGCGGTGACGACGCCTCGCCCGCCGCCGCGCGCACCCTGCTCGGGGAGTTCGCGATCGTCGGCGTGACGCTCAATGAGCCGGCCCATGTCGCCCGCTATGCCGGCGTCCGGGTCGACTACGCGGGCGTCGGCCCGTTCCGCCATACGCTCAGCAAGCAGAAGCTCGCCGCCGTCCACTCCCCGGATTCCTTGGCCGGACTGATCACCGCCGCCGCGCCCTTGCCGTGCTTCGCGATCGGCGGCGACACCGCGGGCCAGTCGGCCGCGGTCCGCTCCCTCGGCGCCCACGGGATCGCCGTCAGCGGCGCCATCGCCTTGGCGGACGACCCGGTTTCGGCCGCGAAAACGTTGGTCGAAGCGGTCGTAGGCTAGGTTTCCCGAGGCGAGGGCTGGACAACCCCGAGGAGTCTCGGATTGTGCAGGCTCCGATGTCTTCGCTCCGTATCGCCGACCGCACCTTCGCCTCGCGCCTCCTCACGGGCACGGGCAAGTACGCCTCCGCCGCGCAGCTCCGCGCCGTGCTCGACGCTTCCGGCGCCGAGGTGGTGACGATGGCGATCAAGCGCGTGCGCTTCGGCGCCAAGGACGACGGCATCCTGTCCGCGCTCGACCCGCAGAAGCACCTCATCCTGCCGAACACGTCCGGCGTGCGCACGGCCAAGGAGGCGATCTTCGCCGCCGAGCTCGCCCGCGAGGCGCTCGGGACTTCCTGGCTGAAGCTCGAGATCCATCCGGATCCGAAATACCTGATGCCCGACCCGGTGGAGACCCTCGAAGCCTGCCGCGAGCTGGTGAAGATGGGTTTCACGGTCCTGCCTTACATCCACGCCGACCCCGTCCTCGCCAAGCGCCTCGAAGAGGTCGGCGCCGCCGCGGTCATGCCGCTCGGCGCGCCGATCGGTTCCAACCGGGGGCTGCTGTCGCGCGACTTCCTCCGCATCATCATCGAACAGGCCCGCGTGCCGGTCATCGTCGACGCCGGCCTGGGCGCGCCTTCGCACGCCGCCGAGGCCCTCGAGCTCGGCGCGGATGCGGTCCTGGTGAACACCGCGATCGCTTCTTCGGGCGACCCTGTCGCGATGGCCCGTGCCTTCCGTCTCGCGGTCGAAGCCGGCCGCGCCGCCCGCGAAGCCGGCCTAGGCGTCGGTTCCGACAAGGCCGAACCGACCTCGCCCCTCACGGGCTTCCTCGACTGACCGATGGCCGCGAAGCCCGGCAGGATGCGTGCGGACGAATTGCTGCTGAAGCTTGCGCTCGCGCCGTCCCGCTCGGTCGCCCAGGCGCTCATCCTCGCCGGCAAGGTCCGTTCGGGACCCGACGCCGTCGTCAATAAGCCGTCGCAGTCCTTCCCGGAAGACGCCGTGCTCACCGTCGATCAGCCGCCGCGCTTCGTCTCCCGCGGCGGCGAGAAGCTCGAAGGCGCGCTCGACCATTTCAAGATTCCCGTCGAAGGCCTGCACGGACTCGACGTGGGCGCCTCGACCGGCGGTTTCACCGACTGCCTCCTTCAGCGTGGCGTCGTGAGCATGACGTGTGTCGACGTCGGCACGGCCCAGCTCCACTCGAAGCTTCGCAACGATCCGCGCATCAAGAATCTCGAGAAGTTCAACGCGCGGGAGATCAACAACGTCGAGCTTCCCCATCAGACCTACGGCATCGTGGTCATGGATCTGTCGTTCATCTCGCTGGGGCTCATTTTGCCGATCGCCTGGCAGCGGGTAGGGAAGGGAGGCCATCTCGTGGCGCTCATCAAGCCGCAGTTCGAGGCGACCAAGGCCGAGGCTGACAAGGGGCGGGGTATCATCAAGGACCCGGTCATCCATGCTCGCGTGGTCGACGGCCTGACCGCCGCCGCCCAAGGCCTCCCGGGCGCCCAGGTCCTCGGGGTCATCCTTTCGCCCATTGAGGGCGGGGACGGTAATAAGGAGTTCCTGATCGCGGTCAAAAGAGGCTGAATTGGGCTAGGGGCAGGGCCGGGGCTAGGGCCCGTGGACCAATAAGGGCTCTGGATAAGGGCTATTTTAAGGCATTTCTAACCCCAACCCTGTCCCTGGCGCTCGGCGCCCCCCATTTCTCCTTGCCCTCGGCCCTCCTCCGCTTACTTCCAAACCTCCCATGACCACCGAAGGTAAGCTCAAGCGTTCCCGCAACCCCCTCGACTTCGATTTCACCGAACCCGAGGCCCTGTCGCGCTACGTCACCGAGACGGGCAAGATCCTGCCCCGTAAGCTGACCGGCCTCACCGCCCGCCAGCAGCGTCATATTGCCAAGGCCGTGAAGCGCGCCCGCAATATGATCACGATGAAGTAATCGCCTCCGCGATGACTTTCCCGGGCCGCCTTTTCAGGCGGCCTTTTTGTTGCCGGTCTGGGAGGTTGCCCCCGCCGGCGTCTCGAGGTAAATCGGACGGGACTCCCGCCGTCCGTCCCGTAAAGTCCCGTCTCCTTTGTCTCCGTCCGCCTCCAGTTTCCTGACCTCCGCTCCCGCTGACCTCGCGCGGGCGGCCGAGCTCCTGCGTCAGGGCGCCTGCGTGGCCCTGCCGACCGAGACGGTCTACGGTCTCGCCGCCGACGCGACCAATCCCGCCGCGCTCGCCCAAGTCTTCGCCATCAAGGGCCGTCCGCTCCTGGATCCGCTCATCGTCCACGTGCTCGACCAGGGCGCGCTCGCCGAAGTAGCCGAGCCTGATCCGCGCCTGGCGCTCCTCGCGCCGCTCTGGCCGGGCCCGTTGACGGTCGTGCTGCGTCGCAAGTCCGTCGTCCCCGACCTCGTCACGGCCGGTAAAGATACCGTGGCCGTCCGTATTCCGGCTCATCCGCTTTTCCGTGAGGTGCTGCGTCTCGCCTGCCGCCCGCTCGCCGCGCCCAGCGCCAATCCTTTCGGTTACGTCAGCCCGACCAAGGCCGCGCACGTCCGTGATTCCCTCGGCGAACGTTGCCCGTGGATCGTCGACGGCGGCGCCTGCGCCCACGGCGTCGAATCCACGATCCTTGACCTTTCCGTCCCTGGTCGCGCCCGACTGCTGCGTCCGGGCCCGATCCCGCTTGAGAAACTCCGCGAACTCCTCGGCGACGTCGAGGTGGTCACGCGCGCCGCAAACCAGCAGGCCGCGCAGGACGCCCCGGGGATGCTCGAGCGGCATTATAGCCCGGCCACCCGTGTCGTGCTCTTCCCGAATGGCACGTTGCCGGTGATCGCCAACCTACGTTCCGCGGTGCTCTTCCTAGGCCGCCGCGCGCACGCCCCGGCCAACGCGGACATCTTCCTGCTTTCCGAGGACGGCTCGACCGAGGAAGCCGCGCGTAATCTTTTCGACCTGCTCCGCCAGCTCGACGCCCGCGGCTACGAGACGATCCACGCCGAACTCGCGCCCCCCGCGGGCATCGGCGCCGCCTACAACGATCGCCTGACCCGCGCCGCCGCCCGCTGATGCAGAACCTCCTCGAGACGCTGAAGAAGGCCGCGGAGTTCCTCGCGCGCAAGGGCCTGGAGAAGCCACGCATGGAGGCCGAGCATCTCTTCGCGGCGGGCCTCGGGCTGAAGCGCCTCGATCTTTATCTGCAGTTCGAACGGCTGCTCAATGACGACGAAGTGAAGCGCCTGCGCGACCTCACGGTCCGCCGCGGCAACCGCGAACCCCTCCAGCACATCATCGGCAAGGTGGAGTTCCGTGATCTCGCCCTCAAATCCGACAAGCGTGCGCTGATCCCGCGTCCGGAGACCGAAGAACTCATCGACCTCGCGCTCGCGCTCTTCCCGGAGGATCAGACCGTCCGCGTGCTTGACCTCGGCACGGGCTCCGGCGCCATCGCGCTGGCCCTCGCCGCCGAGCGTCCGCTCTGGAAAGTCGACGCGGTCGACCGTTCGGCCGATGCCCTTGCCCTCGCCCGCGAGAACGCCGCGCAGTGCAATCTGACCGAGCGCGTCAATTTCGCGGAGTCCGATTGGTTCGCCGCGGTCACCGACGATTACGACCTCATCGTCTCGAATCCGCCTTATCTCACCGAAGCCGAAGTCGCCGAAGCCGACCCAGAAGTCCGCGAGTTCGATCCGAAGTCCGCGCTCATCGCGCCGGAGGAAGGCCTCGCCGACCTGCGCCGCATCCTGACCGATGCCCCGAAGTTCCTGCGGGCCGGCGGCTGGGTGCTCTGCGAGACCGGCATCGACCAGCATGCCGCCTTGGCGGAACTTTCGGCCCGTCTCGGTTATGCCGAGTCCGCGGGCCTGCCCGACATGAGCGGCCGCCCGCGTTTCTGGAAAGCAAGAAAAGCGTAACCATCGAGGACACGAGGGCTGGAGTGCAGAAGAACGCGGGGACACGAGGGGATTTCACTTGCAGCCTTTTCTCGGGCCCACGCGTCCTCGAGCCCTCCTGTCCTCGTGCCCTCCGGCCCTCGAGCCCTCGGGTTATCTTGTCCTCTTGCCCTTCGGCCTGCCTTCGCTCTTTACTGACCTTATGTCCCAGCAGCCCGCCGCCAAACCGAAGACCGCCATCACCCCGACCCGCCAGGATGACTATCCCGAGTGGTACCTCCAGGTGATCAAGCACGCCGACCTGGCCGAGAACAGCCCGGTCCGCGGTTGCATGGTGATCAAGCCGTGGGGCTACGCCCTCTGGGAAAACATCCACCGCGACCTCGACGCGATGTTCAAGGAGACCGGCCACGTGAACGCCTACTTCCCGCTCTTCATCCCGGTCAGCTACATCCAGAAGGAGGCCGCGCACGTCGACGGCTTCGCCAAGGAATGCGCTGTCGTCACCCACTCGCGCCTCGAGGCCGGACCCGACGGCAAGCTCGTCCCCGCCGGCGAGCTTGAAGAGCCGCTCATCGTCCGCCCGACTTCCGAGACCATCATCGGCGAGACCTACTCCAAGTGGGTCCAGTCCTACCGCGACCTCCCGATCCTCATCAACCAGTGGGCCAACGTCGTCCGCTGGGAGATGCGCACGCGCCTTTTCCTCCGCACCGCGGAGTTCCTCTGGCAGGAAGGTCACACGGTCCACGCCACCGAGGCCGAAGCCATCGAGGAGACCCACAAGATGCTCGAGGTGTATGCCGACTTCGCCGAGAACTACATGGCGATGCCGGTCATCAAGGGCCGTAAGACCGAGGGCGAACGCTTCCCCGGCGCCGTCGACACGCTGTGCATCGAATCGATGATGCAGGACCGCAAGGCCCTCCAGGCCGGCACCTCGCACTACCTCGGCCAGAATTTCTCGAAGTCCTGCAACATCCAGTTCCAGGACGAGAAGGGTACCCAGCAGTACGCGCACACGACCTCGTGGGGCGTGTCCACCCGTCTCATCGGCGGCATGATCATGACGCACTCCGACGACGACGGCTTCGTGGCTCCGCCCCGCCTCGCCCCGCAGCACGTGGTGATCTGCCCGATCTACAAGGACGACGCCACCAAGGCCGACATCCTCGCCTATTGCCAGTCGCTCCAGAAGGAACTCTCCGCCCAGCGCTTCCACGACCGCAAGGTCGTCGTGACCGTCGATAACCGCGACATCCGCGGCGGCGACAAGGCCTGGGGCTGGATCAAGAAGGGCGTCCCCCTGCGCGTCGAAGTCGGCCCGCGTGACTTCGCGGCCAACGCCGTCTTCGTCGCCCGTCGCGACACCGGCGAGAAGGCCGGCATCCCCCGCGCCGAGTTCGTCGCCACCGTGGTCGAGCGCCTGCAGTCCATCCAGGACAACCTCCTCGCCCG
>JBKCKE010000316.1:0-3018 GCA_046301395.1 Verrucomicrobiota bacterium
TGGAAGTCGCAGCTCCGCCGGCTGGCGAAACTCCCTAACGTCCATTGTAAGGTCTCGGGCATGCTCACCGAGGCCGACCACAAGGCGTGGCGGGCTGAGCAGTTCCGTCCGTATCTCGAAACCGTCTTCGAGGCCTTCGGACCTTCGCGCCTGATGTATGGCTCCGACTGGCCGGTCTGCCTCTTCGCCGGCAGCTACGAGCAGTCTTTCCGGCTCATCGATGACTACGCCCACGGACTGACCGACGCCGAGCGTGCCGGCCTCTTCGGCGGCAATGGCGCGCGGTTCTACGGGATCGGTTAGCGGGCCATCCCTGCGCCGGCATCCCGCGTCGCCTTGAAGATCCAGTCGCTTGCCGACATATCGATATTGAGGCCGCGCTTGGCGCTGAGCACCGCCGTGGGCAGCGGGCCGGTGCCGCAGCGGAACAGCTTGAGGCGCCCCGTCCCCTCGAACTGGCCGTTCTTCGTGGTCTCGGACTTCGCCGGCTCGATCGCCAGGTACATGTCGAACACGCCCCCCGGGGTCTCGCCCATCAGCACCTCGAAGGCCACTTTTTGTCCCTTCACCGGTCGGATCCAGGGTCCGGCCCGGAGGCGACCGAGCGTGCCGGGGCGACGGTCGATCTTGAATTCGTCGGCGCAGGTCTGCCCGAAGTCCTTGTAGCGGTTATCGCCGCCGACCTCGACGCGCTCATAGCCGTCGTCAAGGGCGACCTTGCGGTCCCAGCGTACGAGCAGCCAGTCGTCGCCCGAGCCTACGAAGCGGAACGGCATCGAGCTCGGCGCCTCGATCATGCAGCGGTAATGCACAACCCAGCGCGAGGGCTTGACCTCTTTCTCGACGCCGAAGGCCTTCGGGGCGGCGTCCGCCCCCTGGGAGGGTATCCAGAGCTGCGTGCTGACCAGCTGGTCCGGTGCTCGGTAGAATCCGGAGAAGCGTGACACGTTCCAGCCTCCGTCGACGAAGGACTGCACCACCTTGCGGTAGGAGGGGACGGCACCGCCGCCCGACATCGCCGTGGTCGGTTTCCGGTCCTTGGTCTGTTTGATGTCGTAGAAAGTGCCGATCATGCCGTCGAGCGCGCCGGCGCCGCCGCGGGCGCCGAACATCGAGACGAAGTTGCGGCCGCCGCCATAGCCCACGCCTTTGCCAGCGCCGATGCCGCCGCCGGAGCCGCCGCCGAAACCTTTCGAAGCTCCGCCGCCGATCGCGCCGGCGGAGAGCAGGGGATTGGAGAGGCTCGGCAGGCTGGCGATCGCCAGCGTGGCGTTGGCGTTCTTGCTGGTGATCCGCGTGTTCGTCTTGGCCAGCGACTTGACGTTCTTGGGCTGAAGCTTGGTCTTGAACTCCTTGGCCTTCGGGCCGCCCGCGCCGCCGCCCGCGCCGGTGGCGAAGGCGTTCGGGTCCTTCTTGCCCGCGCCGTCGGTGACGGTGGAGACCACCCAGACGATCGCGATCAGCACGAGGACGATGTGCACGAGCACGGACAGTGCGAGGCCCTCGCCCCCGAGGCGTTGCCAAAGGGTGCGACGGGGACGGGCCAAAGGCTCCGCACCGGTTTCTGCAGGGGGCGCGTCCAGGGGTGCGGACATGCCTAGGTTATCGCCCTAACTCCGCGGGGAGACAAGTCCCTATGTGCTGAGGATGCTCGCCTGGAAGCGTCAGCGCATCCCAGCCATCTTGACGGGGGTGAAGATCCATCCCTTCGCTTCCATGTCCACGTTGGGGACGGCGGGATGGCCGTTGGCGATCTGCGTCGGTAACGGTCCGGAGGAGAAGCGAAGCAGCTTCAGGCCTTCGCCATTGCCGTTGGTCCCTCGAGGTTCGATGCAAATGATGGCGTAGAAAGATCCCCCGGGCGTCTCACCGAGCACGATATCAAGGGGCACTTCTTGCCCAGCCGAAACCTCGATCCAAGGTCCGCACCGCATCGGTCGGCCCAGGCTGGATGGGTGCGTTTCGGTGCACTTCTGTCCGTTGAACTGGCGGTAGACATTCTCTTGCCCCACGAGGTGTTGTTGGTAGCCGGAATCGAGGGCGACCCGACCGTTGAAACGCACGACCAACCAGTCGTCGCCGGAACCAACAAACCGGAACTGTCCACTCCTCGGCACTTTCACCATGCCGCGGTAATGGGCGATCCAGCGGGATGGCTTCACCTGCTTCTCCACGCCATAGGCTTTCGGTGCCGCCGACGCGGGGCATTGCGGAATGAAGATCTGCTGCGCGTACAGCGCTTCGGGGGCCTTAAATTTATCGCTCAGCGCCCCCACCCCGAAATTTTTATCAACGAGGAATTCGCGCACCTCCCGGTTGTAGACGCTGATGGCCGCCTTGTTCGACGGATCATTGAAGACCTCCGGCTTACCGCCCATCGCCTTGGTGGGTTTGCCTGACCGGTCCTGCTTGAAGTCGTAAAAAGTCCCGACGATGCCGAAACTGTCGCGCCCCATGCCGCGGGCGCCGAACATCGAGACGAAGTTGCGGCCGCCGCCATAGCCCACGCCTTTGCCGGCGCCGATGCCGCCGCCGGAACCGCCGCCGAAACCTTTCGAAGCTCCGCCGCCGATCGCGCCGGCGGAGAGGAGGGGATTGGAGAGGCTCGGCAGGCTGGCGATCGCCAGCGTGGCGTTGGCGTTCTTGCTGGTGATCCGCGTGTTCGTCTTGGCCAGCGATTTGACGTTCTTGGGCACCGCCTTGGTCTTGAACTCCTTGGCCTTGGGGCCGCCGGCGCCGCCGCCGGCGCCGGTGGCGAAGGCGTTCGGGTCCTTCTTCCCGGCGCCGTCGGTCACGGTGGAGACCACCCAGACGATCGCGATCAGCACGAGGAAGACGTGCAAGAGGACGGACAGCGCGAGGCCTTCGCCCCCGAGGCGTTGCCAAAGGGTGCGACGGGGGCGGGCCAGAGGCTCCGTTCCGGTTTCTGCGGGGGGCGCGTCCAGGGGTTCGGACATAGGGATATTTCACTAGAGGCCAGGCGGGTCTTCAACCCCCAAACCTTACCCTGATCCGCCA
>JBKCKE010000317.1:0-3337 GCA_046301395.1 Verrucomicrobiota bacterium
GCCATGACGATCGGGAACCACTTGGCGGGATTCGGGGCGTGGGTGAGGGTGATGGTGTTGATGAGGCCGTGTCCGGCCATGTAGGTCAGCGTGTAGACGATCAGCGACGGGTAGAAGACGCTGAAGGTGGTCTGCTGCGAGATCCACCAGAGCAGGCCGGCCCCTAGGAGATGCAGGACACCGAGCAGGCGCTGGGCGGAGACGTAACGGTCGGCGATGACGCCGATGAGGAAGGGTGAGACGAGCGCGCCGATGGCGGTGGTGCCGTAGGCGAGGCCGATCTGGGTGCCGGTGAATTCCAGCTTACCGAGGTACACGGCCATGGTGTTATACCAGCAGCTCCACACGAAGTAGTGGAGGAAGACCATCGTGGCTAAACGGATGTATAGGGTGGGGCTCATGGGGTGGTTAAAGGTGTAGGGGTGGGGGTAGGGAAAGGAAATAAAGGCGGCTTAGGCGTGGCGGCGGATGGCTTCGCGGTAGGCGAGGGGCGGGAGTTCTTGGTGGCGTTGGAACTGGCGGTGGAAATAGGCGGAGGTCGGGTAGCCGCACTGGTGCGCGATCTGCTTCACGGAATGATCGGTCTCGGCGAGCAGGCGGGCGGCCCGCGCGATGCGCAGTTCGTTCAGATACTGCGGGACGGAACGGCCGGTGCACTTCTTGAATAGGCGGCTGAAGGCGCTTTCGCTCAGTCCGGCCAGCCCGGCGAGCTCGGGCACGTAGAGCGGCTTGGCGAGGTTGGCCTTGATGTGGGCGACGACGTTGCCGATGCGATCGGAGGTCTGCGCGTCGGTGGTGGCGTGGAAACCCGGCGTGGCGATCTCCTTGAGTTCGTCTGAGCCGGCGGCGAGTTCGAGGAACTCGATGAGCAAGGCGAGCCGACGCAGGCCGTGCGCTTTGGGCATCTTGTGCAGGAGCGCGGCGGCCTGCTTGCGGGTGGTCCCGCGGAATTCCAGGCCTTGCCGAGCACGCTCGAGCAGGCGACGGATGGCGGAGACGGAGGAGTGCTGGGTCCATTCCTCGCCGAAGAGGTTGGGGCGGAACTGCACGAGGATCCATTCGACCCCGGCCTGGCGGCCTTTGCGGTCATTGCGGAAATCGTGCGGGAGGTCCGAGCCGAGCAGCAGGATCTCGCCTACCTTGAGCGGCGTGATCTTGTCCCCGATCCAGCGCTCGGTGCCGCCGCGCAGGAGGAAGAAGATCTCGAGCTCGGGATGGTGATGCCAGACGCAACCGAAGTCGCGTTGGCTCAGGTGCTCGCAGGCGACGAGTTCGTTCGCCGAGGCGGGGGATTGCTGTTCCTTGATGAGACGCACGCTTATTTCTTCTTGGGCGCCAGTTTCTTAGGGGCGGGCTGACGACCGAAGAACCACTTGGCTTCGCCGTTCCACGCATGATCGGTCTCGAGGGTATTCAGCTTCAGCTGGAAGCCGTGAGCGTTGAGGCGGGCAGAAGTCCAGCCGGTGGCGTTGGTGTGCTTGTTGAACACGTAGGCGCAGGCGAGGGTGCTGATGATGTGGATCCGGTTCTCCTGGGCCTGCGTCCATTCATGGGTGTGGCCATGGATGTAGGCTTTCACTTGGTCGCGCTGGGCGATCTCGGGCCAGAAGTCGGCGGTGTCCGTGAGGCCGCCCTTGTAGTGGCTGGTGTCGCCGCCGACCTGCGGGTTATGGTGGCCGACGAGGATGACCTGTTTGGTCGGGACTTCGTCGATCTTGGCGAGCACCCAGGCGATCTGTTCCGCGCCGAGCTTGCCGGCCGGGCCAGGGGTCTGGTCGAGGGTGTCGAGCAGGATCAGGCGCGTGGACGGCAGGTCGATGAGCCCGTTATGGCGATGCTCCTTGAGCGCAGAGGCGCTCTTCATCTCCGGGAAGGCCTGCGTGAAGACGTCACGGACGTCGTGGTTACCGAGGGTGAGATGGACGGGGATGCCGGCATCACGCAACGGGGCGATGAGTTCGCGGACCACGGCGTAGTCGGCGGCGGTGCCGATGGACAGGGCGAGGTCTCCGTTGATGATGACCGCGGCGGGCTTCTTCGGAAGGGCGAGGATCTGCTCCACCGCGGCGCGGAGGTGATCATCGTCATCCTTGGCGTTGGCGGGCATCTTCTCTTCGGGGATGCCGGTGAGGTGGATGTCGTTGAGGATGACGATCTCGTCGCCGCCTGACGTATCCACGGCGGCGAGGCCGCGGAGCGGGAAGACCAGGGCGGCCAGGCCGGCGAGCTGGAAGAAGCGGCGGCGGGAGAGCGAGGCGGTCATGGAAGGGGTTGTTCGAGGGCGGCTTCGTAGACGGCGTCGACGACGCAGTCTGAACCAAGGGCGGAGCGGAGGGGGTCGATTTCGGACGCGCTGTAACCGAGGTGGTGATGGCGGCACCAGCCTTGGGCCAGCTGGTATTTGCCGGAGAGCGCGCCGACGGCGGCGGACATCTTATCCAGCGTGTGCAGGTAGGAGTCCATGCCCTGGCTCTTGTCCAACCAGTCCTTCTGCGAGGCATGGGCGGCGAGCGCCTTCCGGGCCTGGTCCTGGACCGGGCCGACGTCGACGTAGAGGCCGGCGCGGACTTTCTGGCGGAGCGGCGTGCGTAGGCCGTGCGGCATCGCGTGGTAGATCGTCACGTCATGCGCGTAAGGCGTCGCCGGCGGCACCGTATCGAAGTTGGGCATCCCGTGGGTGAAGGCGGCCGAGGTCGCCAGCCGGGCGCAGGCCATGTGGTCTTCCATGTAGTCCGACAGCGCGTGCGTGAGCACGATATCAGCGCGGGACTGGCGGATGACCGCGGCGACCTTGCGCATGACCTCGATGTCGAAAGTCAGCGTCATGTCGTTCACGACCGGCGGGTAGAACTTCGCGCCGAGGATGCGGGCGGCTTCTTGGGCTTCGGCGAGACGCACGGTGGCGGTCGTCGGACCGTCCATCTGGACCGAACCGCCGTTGCCGGCGCAGAGGTCGAAGTAGTGGAGGTCCCAGCCGCGCTTGGCGAGCTGGAGCATCGTCCCGGCGGCGAAGTATTCGACGTCGTCGGGGTGCGCGAAGATGGCGAGGCAGGAGGGCATCGGTTCAGGCGACCTTGACCGGCTGGCCGCCGTTGGCCGCGCTCTGGTCGGCGGCGAAGATCACCTTGAACGTGCGGAGGCCGTCGCGGAAACTTGTCAGCGGCATGTCCTGGCCCTTGTCGAGGGCGTCGAAGAAAGCCTGGAACTGGGCCTGGTAGGGGTGGTCGCTGACGTCGCCCGAATCCAGCATCTTCATCGAGAGCCCGCTCCACTGCGCCTTATTGGTCTTCAGCTTCGAGGAGTGGAACTTGTTGTCGAGGACGCTGCCATGGCTGCC
>JBKCKE010000318.1:0-6880 GCA_046301395.1 Verrucomicrobiota bacterium
TTGTCCGGCGGACGCCGCCGCCGAAATCGGGCCTCGATCTCGCGCAGCTCGCGGTGCTGGCCATGCTGCTAGGCTCGGCGGTGCTCGCGCTGCTGCCGGTGGCGCTGCAATACTTCGGGTCTGGTTGGAAGGTCGTCCACCTTGATAAAGCCGCCGGGGAGGGCGACATCCGATGAGGAAGTTCTTCACGTTGCTCTGGCTGCTGTTCCCCGTCGGCGTGGTTTACTATCACTTCAACGAAGGCCAGGCTCAGTTGGCCCGCGAGCAGGCCCGTGATCATCTCACGCGTATCCGCGAACTCGAGCGCGCCAAGGAGCCGGACTGGCCCGTCATCGTCGAGGAATACGACAAGCTCGCGGCAGAGCTGCCGCCCAACGAACGCGCGACGGTGCGTCATCAGATCCGGCTGGCGAAGGCCAAGGCGAAGGTCGAGATGCTCGACGTCGCCGGCGCGATCACCGACCTGTCCCAGCTGCTGAAAGAATCCGCCGCGGTCGACGGCGAGGACGGCGCGACCACGCGGGCGGTCCGCGAGACCTTGGGCAAAGCCTACTTCTACGCGACTTCCCTCCTGAAGGCCAACGGCGCGACCGAGGAAGAGTGGCGTCCTTACGCCGAACGCACCCGCCAGGTGTTCCGTTATCTCGCCGAGCACCAGGATCCCGCCGCCCTCGCCGATTACGAGCGGCGCGTCGAAGCCGAGTTCGCCCGCTCCCTTGGCCAGCAATCCCTATGAAGACGTTCCTCCTGTTCTGTCTCTGCGGCGTCACCGCCTTCGCCCAGCAAGCTCCGGCTCCGGCCGCCGTCGAAGGCGTGCGCGGCGTCCGCCAAGAAGGGTCCGGCAAGGTGAAGGAGATCGACCCCGCCGCCAAGAATGTCGCGCCGCCCACCGTCGATGGCGTCGAGAAAGTCGACGGCGTCAAAACTCCCGGCGGTGCCAAGCCCGTGAAACAGGCTCCGCCGCCCGCCTCCGTCACGGCCACCGCCAAGCCCGTGGAAGGAGCCGAAGCGAAGGCGACTCCTCCGCCGCCTCCGACGAAAGGACTCGTCGGCACCGAAGGCGTGAAGCCGCCCGAAGGCGTCAAAGGCGCCGGCACGAAAGGCACCCCTCCGCCGCCCGCTCCGAAAGGAGTCGAAGCCGTCAAGGGCGTGAAGCCTCCGGAGTCCGTCAAGGGCGCCGGGACGAAGGCCACGCCGCCGCCCCCGCCCGCCAAGGGCCTCGCCGGCGTCAAGGGCGTGAAGCCGCCCGAAGGCGTGAAGCCCGCCGCCGGAGGCATCAAGCCCGTCGAGGGCGTCGCCGGCATCGGCGAGGGCAAGCAGCAGAATCTCGAAGCCGCCCTGCAGGTCGAGGCCGCCGGCAAGCCCGGTCCGAAGAAGGCCAAGGCCGCCGCCGCGCTCCTCGCCGGTCCCGAACCGAAGGGCAAGCCCACCAAGGCGGACGACCGCAAGGTCTTCGAAGAAGCCCGCAAGATCCCCGACAATGGTTCCTGAATCCTTTCCACGCATCCCCATGAGACTCCTCCGTCCGTTCCTCTGCGCCGCGCTCGCGTGCGTGGCGACGCTTCCCGCCCAGCAGGCCGCGCCGCTCGACGCCAAGACGCAGCAGCAATACGAACGCCTGCTCCGCCATCGTTACTCGCGCGACCTCAGCGAGGTCTTCGCGGCCATGGAGAAGTCGGCGCGGCCCGACGCCCGTGCCGGCGCTGACGCCCGGTTCCTCTCCGCCTTCCGCCTCGGCGATTGGGCGCAGGTCCGCGCGGAGCTCGCCGCGTTGCCGCCCGAACTCGGTCGCGGCATCTATGATAAGATACTGACCGACCTCGCCGAACGCCCGAAGAACGGCGTGCGGCTCGAGGACGTCTTCGCCCTCGCCGACGCGGGCCCCGGCGACCTGACCGATCTCGAACTCCGAAAACTCGGCCAGATGCTCGGCCAGATCGTCGCGCCGAATGAAAGCTTCTGGGTCGCCGAGCGTCTGACGCGTGGCACCGAGAAACTCGGCGGCAAGGATCCCTCCCGCCGCCTCGCGGCCGGCCGCGTCCTGCTGGCCGGCGGTTTCCGTGACCTCGCCCGCCAGTATCTGCCCGCCGGGGCCGATCTGGACCAGGTCGTCGACGAGGGACTTCGGCAGGAGATCGCGGCCTTCCTGGCGGCGCAACAACCCACCGAGATGGCCCCGCGCGACCAGATCTCACGTATCTGGCGCGACAACGTCGCGATCCTCCGTTCGGAGAAGAAGACCAGCGACTGGGAACGCAGCAAGGCCGCAGGCGAGATGCTCCGCGTGCTCACGCAGGTCTCGCCGGCCGTGCTCGGCGGTACCTTCGCCGAACTGATGAAGTCGCAACCCGACGCCGCGCTCAAGGTCGTCGGCGGTCTCTCGCGCAAGATCCAGAACGAAGGTGGGGCGCCCGCCGCCCAACGGATGGATAATCTCCGCGCCCAGACGGTGCTGGCCAACCTCATCGCCGAGCATGTCGACGACGCCGGGGGCGACTGGCGACAGGTCCTCGGTCTGATGGCGGAATCCTGGATGACCGAAGTCGAGCAGTCGTTCGGCCGTCAGTCCGGCGGTGTCCGTCGTACCAATGGCCGCACTGGAGCGAACGATATCGACCCCGAGGAGATGCTCCAGCTGGCGCCCGCCGGCAAGTGGCTCGCGGCCTTGGCGCCCGACCTGCGCGCCCGCTTCGACGCGACCCTCGCCCGGGCGGTCATCGTCAGCGCGAACTTCGAACTCGCCGCGGATCGCATCACCGAGCTTGCGCGTCGTCATCCGGCCGCGGGCGTCGCCTTGGCTGAGGATTTCCTGCTTGCCTGGGGCCAGGCCCATAATCCCCAGCTGCCGGCGGAATTGCGCGCCCGCTATGGTCTGCCCGAGGACGCCCGCATCCCCGTGACCCCGGTGATGATGGAGCGGAACGTCGACAGCCTCGCCCGCATGATGGCGCTCTTCCGTCAGGCCGGCGTCGCCCCCCGCGACCAGAGCAAGGTCGTCAACGCCTTCGACCTGGCCTACAGCAACGCCGAGGCCTATCGCGACACGCACATCGAGCGCGTGTTCGGTCCGACCGCCCAGATGGACGAGCAGGTCTTCTTCCTGCTCGCCCAGAAGATGCATGCCAATCTCGGCGACCGCTGGCGCCGCGCCGATGTCCAGCGCAACGGACTGACCCGCCGTAACGAGGCCCAGACTTATGCCATGGCCGCGGACGGCTATGCGTCGCTGCTGAAACTGATCGACGGATGGCAGGCCGACCGACCGGACGCCTTCAAGGCCCTCCTGCTGGGCGCGGTCGTCCTGAATGACTGGGCTGATTTCGAGAACTTCCAGGACCTCGCTCCGACCGAGCCCGCCAAGCGCCTCGTGGCCGCTAAGGAGCGGACGCTGCGTTCGCAGGATTACTTCCAGCGCGCCGCCGACGCCTACGGCCGTCAGGTCGTCCGCCTGCAGCCTAACGAGCAATCCATCGACCCTTACCTGAGCTGGTTCAACGCCGTGCTCGGGGTCGGGGGCAATGGCCAGGTCAATCTTGGCAAGCCGCTCAATCGCGCGGCCCTCGGCCGCATCCGCGCCGCCATCCAGGCGCTGCCGGGCCGGCTCGCCGGCACGCACATGGGGCAGCTGGCGAAGACGCTCAACGCCCGCCTGAATGACCAGAACAGCCCGCTGCACGAGGACCTCAAGTATCGCTACCTCGCCGCCACGCTCGTGGTCACGAAGGATGACCCGTTCTCGCTCGGACTGAAGAAGCGCGCGGACTACCTCGACGAGCTCCTCGGCGAGATCCGCGTCCAGACCCGCGTCGACGGGCCGAACACGGTCGGGGCAGGGCAGGACTTCGGTATCATCGTCAGCGTCATGCACACCGAGGCCATGGGCCGGGTCGCCCGTTTCGGACAATACCTGAGCAACGATCCGGCGGCGACGGCCGCCGCCACGAAGCGCCGCGGTCCGCAGGCCCTGCGGTCCGCCGAGGCGCAGGGTCCGCGCGATGAGTTCGAGAAGAAGCTGACCGAAGGCCTCTCGCCCTTCTTCGAGATCCGCTCGATCACCTTCGCCGCGCCCGACGTGAAGCCGCGTCCGGCCGCCCGGCCGGGCTGGGAGGAGACGACGCTCGCCTACGTGCTCGTGCGGGCGAAGGACGCCAGCGTCGACAAGATCCCGCCGGTGCAGATGGAGCTCCGCTTCATCGACCTGAGCGGGCCCGTGACCGTCCCCGCGACTTCCGCCGAAACCCTGCTCAAGGTCGCCGGCGGCAAGGCCAGCCCGCGTCCGGCCGACAAGATCGAGGTCACCCAGACGCTCGATACGCGCCAGTTCGCGATCAACGGTTCGTTGAGCCTCGAAGTCGCCGCGACCGCGGCGGGCACCGTGCCCGAACTGGACGACCTGCTGGACCTCGCCCCGTTGGCCGCCTTGGCCAAGGTGCGTCAGGTCACGGTCATCGACCCGCTGATGGTCAAGGAACTCAATACCTGGGGCGATCAGGTGGCGCCGCGCACGGAGCGCCGCTGGTCGGTGACGCTCGACGGCGACGCGATCCGCGCGGCCGACAAGGCGACCGATCTGCCGTTCCCGACGATCAAGGCCGCGAACGCGACCACCGTCTGGCGGACCTATCAGGACATCGATCCCGTCGTCCTGACGAAGAACTCCGTCCTCCTCGACCGGGTCAAGGTCGCGGCCGGGGCGGGCTACGTCGCACCGGTGGCCGAGGATGACTGGACTTATCTCTATGTCGGTCTCGCCGTCGCCGCCGCTTTCGTCGGATGGCTCATCTTCCGTCCGCGCCACACCGGTCCGCGCCCGCCGCGCGCCCGCGATGTCTTCAAGCTGCCCGCCGCCATCGATGGCTTCGCCGTCGTGGCCTTGCTCCGCAAACTGGCTGCCAGCCCGCTGGTGAAGTTCAGCTCCGCCCAGCAGGCCGAACTCAAGGCGGACATCGAACGCGTCCAGACCGGTTGCTTCGGTGGCGCGAGCACGCTCTCCGAAGCCGACCTCAAGACCCTCGCCGAGAAATGGCTCCGCCAACTCCGCTGAGGACTTAACAACCATCCCCACCCCGATCCCTTCCCCTTAAGCAATGAGCCAACATCCTAATCCCGCGGCCGTGCAGGCTGCCCATCAGTTCGTCGCCGACGTCCGCACGCGCGTCGGCAAGGTCGTCGTCGGCCAGGACGTCGTCGTCGAGCGCGTCATGATCGCACTCCTCACCGGCGGCCACCTGCTCCTGCAGGGCATGCCCGGCCTGGCGAAGACCCTCCTCGTGAACACCGTCGCGAAGGCCATCGCCTTGGACTTCCGTCGCATCCAGTTCACGGTCGACATGCTGCCGTCCGACATCGTCGGCTCGGAAGTCGTCGATCAGAAGACCGGTGAGTTCCGCATCCACCGCGGTCCCGTCTTCACAAACCTGCTCCTCGCGGACGAGATCAACCGCGCCGCGCCGAAGGTGCAGGGCGCGATGCTCGAGGCCATGCAGGAGCGCAAGGTCACCCTTGGCGGCCAGACGATGCGCCTGCCGACGCCGTTCCTCGTCATCGCGACGCAGAATCCCGTCGAGCAGTCCGGCACCTTCGAACTGCCCGAGGCCCAGCTCGACCGTTTCATGCTCCTTCATCGCCTGGGCTATCCGGGTCGCGACGAGGAACAGGACATCCTCCAGCGCCAGCTGGGCATGGGCCTCCGCAAGGAAGAGGGCGGGGCGGTCCCCAAGACGGCCTTCGACATGATCGATGATTCGCCGGTGGGCACCAAGGCCGACCTCGTCGCCGCGATGGAAGCCGTCCAAGGCGTCCACGTGAGCGAAGTCTTCCTCCGCCACTCCGTCGAACTCGTCCGCCGTACGCGCGAATCCAAGGACCTGGACTTCGGTTGCAGTCCGCGCGCCGGCCTGGCCCTCGTCAACGCCGCCCGCGCCCGCGCGGTCATCCGCGGCCGGGATTACGTGACCCCGGAGGATCTCTTCGAACTCGCCGAGGACGTCGTCCTGCACCGTATCCGCGTGAGCTACGAAGCCGCGGCCGCCGGTCAGACCGGCGCCAAGGTGCTGGAAGGAATCCTCGCCGGCTTGGGCTGAACGCATGCTTCGTCCGCGGACATTGCCTCACGACCCGGTCGACAGCCGGCAGTTCGAAGTCGCCGTTCGGCGCCTTGCGAACAGCCTGGACTTCGGCCAGCGTGATTCCGTGTTCCACGGCGCCGGCCTGGAGTTCGTTCAGTCGCGTCCGTATGTGGCGGGCGATGCAGTCAAGTTCATCGACTGGAAGGTCTCGGCCCGCCTGGGTAAGCTCTACGTCAAGGAGTTCCGCGAGACCAAGCAGATCCCGCTCTACCTTCTGCTCGATACCTCCGCTTCGATGTGCGTCACGTCGCAGCCCCTGAGCAAGTATGCTTGGGCCGTACGCATCGCGACCGGCATCGGCCTGGCCGCGCAGTCATCGGTCACGCCCGTCGGCCTGCTCGGCTGCGGAGCCCGCGAACTGCATGTTCGTCCGACCCTCTCACGCAATGTCGTCATGGAATGGGCGCATCAGCTGCGACAGCATGACTTCACCGAGAAGACCTCGCTCGCCGTGCGTGCCCGTGAGCTCGCTCCGTCCTTGGCGAAGCGGACGACGGTCATCGTCCTGAGCGACCTGCATGACCCGGACGCCATCGCGGCGCTACAGGTGCTGGCCCAGCGACATGATTGCGTCGTCCTGCATCTCGAAGACCCGGCCGAGCAGGCCGACGGGCGTGACCGAAGACTGCGCGGCCAGGCCGATGCCGGTCGCGATGCGTACGGCCCAAGCATACTTGCTCAGGGGCTGCGACGTGACGCACATCGAAGCGGAGGTATCGAGCAGAAGGTAGAGCGGGATCTGCTTGGTCTCG
>JBKCKE010000319.1:0-11071 GCA_046301395.1 Verrucomicrobiota bacterium
CGCGACTGGCTGTATGTCGACGACCATGCCCGCGCGCTCCTCGCCGCGGTCGAGAAGGGCCGCCCGGGCCGCACCTACTGCATCGGCGGCGACAACGAGCGACGTAACATCGACCTCGTGAAGCTGCTCTGCTCGCTCCTCGACGAATTCCGTCCGCGCGCCGATGGCAAGACGCACGACTCCGCGATCACCTACGTCACCGACCGTCCCGGCCACGACCTCCGTTACGCCATCGACGCCCGTCGCGCCCGGGCCGAACTCGGCTGGGCTCCGCAGGAGGATTTCCAGAGCGGCTTCCGCAAGACCGTCCGCTGGTATCTCGACAACCCCGCGTGGATCCAAGGCATCCTTGACGGCTCCTACCGCCTCGAGCGGCTCGGCAAGATCTGACTCTCATGAAAGGCATCATCCTCGCCGGTGGCTCCGGCACCCGTCTGCACCCTCTGACCCAGGTCATGAGCAAGCAGCTCCTGCCGGTGTACGACAAGCCGATGATCTATTACCCGCTGTCCGTACTCATGCTCGCGGGCATCCGGGAGATCCTGATCATCTCCACCCCGCAGGATCTGCCGCGCTTCCGCGAGGTGCTCGGCGACGGCTCGCGCCTCGGCTGCCGCTTCGATTACGTCGAACAGGTCGTCCCCAACGGGCTCGCCCAGGCCTTCGTGCTTGGCGAGAAGTTCATCGGCTCCGACGACGTCTGTCTCGTCCTGGGCGACAATATCTTCTACTCCGCCGGCTTCGGTGAGCTCCTTAAGTCCTGCCGCCAGCCTCAGGGTGGCGTCGTCTTCGCCTACCACGTGAAGGACCCCGAGCGCTTCGGCGTCGTCGAGTTTGACGCTGCCGGCAAGGCCGTCTCCATCGAAGAGAAGCCCAAGGCGCCCAAGTCTAACTTCGCTGTCCCCGGGCTATACTTCTACGACAACTCCGTCGTCGGCATCGCCAAGGCGCTCAAGCCTTCGGCCCGTGGCGAATACGAGATCACCGACGTCAACAGCGCGTATCTCCGGCAGGGTAAGCTGGGCGTGAAGGTCCTGCCGCGCGGCACCGCTTGGCTTGATACCGGCACCTTCGACTCCCTCCTGCAGGCCTCGCAGTTCGTGCAGATCGTCGAAGCCCGTCAGGGCTTCAAGATCGGCTGTATCGAAGAGATTGCCTGGCGCCGCGGCTACATCGACGACGCCCAGCTGCTCAAACTTGCGGAGCCCATCGCCAAGTCCGGCTACGGCGAATACCTCAAGGCCCTCCTCGGCCAGCAAAAATGACCCAGCTCGCCGAGCTCAAGACATTGGTTGCCCGCGGCGATGCCCGCGGAAGGCTGGCTGTCGCCCAGCTCGGAACCGAGCTGCCGTTCGTCGCGCGACGCGTATATTGGATTCATGGGGCCAAGCCTGGCATCCGTCGGGGATTTCATGCCCATAAACGGCTGAACCAGCTATTCGTGTGCGTCGCGGGCTCCTGCAAGGTGACGCTGAGCGATGGCAAGCGTGAGGAGACGATCGACATGACAGCCTTCGGGTCTGCCCTCAGCGTCGGCCCCGGCCTGTGGAGGGTCATTTCGGATCTCAGTCCCGACTGCGTCCTGATGGTCCTGGCCGACCGGCCTTACGAAGAGGACGACTACATCCGTGACTTCGCCGCGTTCAAGGAGGCCTCCGTCCATGGCTGATACGCTGGCGATGCTCCTGCCCTTCGTCGACCGGTCTGACTCGCGGGGAGGCCTTTCGATCATCGAAGAGGGAGCCGGCCTGCCATTCCCCGTCCGCCGCGCCTATTGGGTCTACGCCACGGCGCCTGCCATCTCCCGGGGCTTTCATGCTCATCGTCAGTTGCGGCAGATCTGCTTCTGCGTCGCCGGAAGCGTGAGGATGCAGCTCTTCGACGGACGAAAGGAAGAATCCGTGCAACTCAAGCCAGGAATGGGCGGCCTGATGCTTCCGCCGATGCTCTGGCATGAGATGCACGATTTCAGCCCGGACTGCGTCCTCACCGTGCTCGCCGACGCCGAATACGACGAGTCCGACTATATCCGCGACCGCGACCAATTCATCCGATATGTTCATTCATCCTAGTTCGGACGTCCAATCGAAGCAGGTCGGGGAAGGCACCCGGATCTGGCAATACGTGGTCATCCTGCCTGGCGCCGTCATCGGCCGCGACGGCAACATCTGCTCGCACTGCTTCATCGAGAACAACGTCGTGGTCGGCGACCGCGTCACCGTGAAATGCGGCGTCCAGCTCTGGGACGGCGTCACGCTCGAGGACGACGTCTTCGTGGGCCCGAACGCCACCTTCACCAATGACCGTCACCCGCGTTCGCGAAATCCCGGGTACGATATGCTGAAGACCTTGGTAAGGAAGGGCGCCTCGATCGGAGCTAATGCGACGATTCTCCCCGGCATCACCATCGGCGCCGGCGCGACGGTAGGAGCCGGCGCCGTCGTGACCAAAGACGTTCCTGACGGGGTCACGGTGATCGGAAATCCAGCCAGGATTTTTCGATGAGGCCTCCAAAGCGTGCGAATTTCCGGGGCGCCCGTCATGCTGCCAACTGAAGCACATACTTCTGCGATCGAGGAGTTTCTCCACTTTCGTAGGCTGGAAAAGACGACGCTGCGCTTGGCTGCGGAAAGTGACGCCTCCTTTCTCCTAGGCCTACGGCTCGATTCCGCACGCAATCAGAACATCTCCGCTACGAGCAACGACCTCGGGTCGCAGGTGGCTTGGATGCGTGCGTATGCCGTCCGTCAAGCCGCCGGACAGGAGGCTTATTTCGTGATCGAGACGGCCGGCCAGCCACAGGGTTCGCTCCGTCTCTACGACTACTGGCCGGCGGACGACTCTTACTCTTGGGGTAGCTGGATCATCCGCCCCGGAGCCCCCGCCGATACCGCCTTCCGTTCGCTGATACTCGCCTACGATCTGGCGTTCGGACCGCTAGGCTTTTCCAAGGCGCGCTTCAATGTCCGCGAGGCCAATACGAGCGTATGGAAGTTCCACGAGAAGACGGGCGCTAAGCCCGTCCAAACCGACGGCTTCGACCGCCTTTACGAGTATCCGGAACCGGCGTATCGGTCCGCCAGATCTTTGCTCATGAAATTCGCCCAATTGCAGGGCAGCCTATGAGCACTGACCTGCAAGACTTTGCGTCATTCAATTATGTCAGGCGACCCTGTACTAAGGGAAATCTCGCCAAGTTCCCCGAGTCCGGCAACTTTCTCTCCAGTAACGCATGAAACGGATCTTCCTCAGGCTAGGAAATAGCTTCCGCAAGAGGCAGCACGCGTTTCTTCTCTGGCTTCATAGCCGGGAGGGCGGCGTAGTCAAAGAAGGGGATCTCCGGCTGAACGTGCCTTTGTGTTGTGACGGCCTGGGGCATGTCCAGCTAGGAGCCGGCATAGGTATCGGCTGGCGTTCGGCACCGATGCTTGGCGATGGAATGGTCAGGCTGCAGGCCCGTAGCCGAAATTCCCGAATTACGGTCGGCGACGGCACCTATTTCTCCAACAACGTGCAGGTCATCGCTGAGACCCACGTCCGCATCGGCACCAAGTGCCTCATCGGAGATGGGGTTCTTATCATGGATTCCGACGGACACAATCTCACGGCAGAGCGCCGTCACGAAGGACCTTCGCTCGCCGGCGACATTGTCATCGATGACAATGTATTCATCGGTAGCCGGGTCATCGTCCTCAAGGGCGTGACCATCGGCAAGGACAGCGTAATCGGAGCTGGCTCGGTGGTCGTCCGCTCCATCCCGCCGGGCGTCATCGCGGCCGGCAATCCTGCCAAAGTCCTCCGACCTCTCTGAACTAATGAATGTCCATTTTCTCGATCTCAAGGCCATCAACGCCCGGTACGCCGCCGAGCTGAGGGCCGCCTCGGCCAGAGTCATCGACTCGGGCTGGTATGTCCTCGGCGAAGAGGTGAAGGCCTTCGAGGCCGAGTTCGCCGCCTGGGTCGGTTCGCCGCATTGTGTCGGCACCTCCGACGGCCTGTCGGCGCTCATCCTCGCCCTGCGCGGCTGGAAGGAACTCGGCCTGCTCAAGGACGGCGACGCCGTCGCGGTCCCGGCCAATACTTACATCGCCTCGATCCTCGCCATCACGGAGAACCGGCTCCGCCCGGTGCTCGTCGAGCCTGATGAGGACACCTGCAACCTTGGTGCGGCGAAACTTGCCGCTGCGCTGACGCCGGACGTGAAGGCGGTCCTGGCGGTCCATCTCTACGGCCAGCTCGCCGACATGCCGGCGATCGCGCAGCTCTGCCGTCACCGCGGGTTGCTCCTACTCGAGGACGCCGCCCAGTCCCACGGCGCACACATCGGCGGCGTCAAAGCCGGCGCCTGGGGCGATGCCGCGGCGTTCAGCTTCTACCCCGGCAAGAACCTCGGCGCCCTCGGCGACGCCGGCGCCCTTACCTGCAAGGACGCAAAACTCGCCGCGATCGTCCGCGCCCTTCGTAACTACGGCTCGCACGAGAAATACAAGAACCTCGTCCAGGGCCCCAACGACCGGCTGGACGAGCTGCAGGCCGCCTTGCTCCGCGTGAAGCTGAAGCACATCGACGCCGATAATGCGCGCCGGCGCGAGATCGCCACGCGCTATCTCCGCGAGATCAAGCATCCCGATGTCCGCCTGCCGTCTGTTCGTGCGGGCGAAGACTCACATGTCTGGCACCTCTTCGTCGTCCGCGTCCCCGACCGTGCCGCCTTCCAGCAGCGTCTGCTGGAGAAGGGCGTGCACACGTTCATCCATTACCCGATTCCTCCGCATCACCAGCAGGCCTACGCCAAAGAACTCGGCCATCTGAAGCTGCCGCTCACTGAGGCCATCCACCGGGAAGTCGTCTCCCTGCCGATCAGTCCCGTCATGACTGATGACCAGGTGGCCCATGTCATCCGGACCATATGCTGAATCAAGATCCCGGTACTGGAGCGAATCCGGCAATCTCCGTCGTCTGCTCTTGCTATAATCATGGCCGGTTCATCGGCGCCTTCCTCGAAGCCATGGCCGCCCAGACCGACGGCCGCTTCGAAGTCATCATCATCGACGACGCTTCCGGTGATGACAGCCTCGCTGTGATCAAGGCATGCCATGATCCGCGGATCAAGCTCGTGGCCCGCGAGCGGAACCGTGGTTATTGCGCCAGCCTCAATGACGGCATCCGGCTCGCCCGCGCCGATGTCGTGGCTTTTCTCGCCAGCGACGACCTTTTTCACCCCCGCTACGTCGAGCGCGTGCTCGCCGCCTTCGGGGCGAATCCTTCCGCGGCGGCCGTCTACGTCGAACTGGAGCGGATGTCCCCGGAGGGCGTCTCCCTAGGCGAGGTCGGCCGACTGCCGGCCGCGGCCACCCGATGGGAGATCCTCCGCCGTTCTTTCTTGGGCAAGAACCAGCTGCCCTCGCCGGGCATGGCGGTCCGCCGGGAGCTGGCCAGGGACATCCTTCTTCCGGAAGGAACGGTGCAATACTCGGACTGGATGCTGCAGAACCGCGTCCTGATGCACGGTGAAGTCGTGATGATCGAGGAGCCGCTGGTCCGCTACCGCGTGTCCGCCGCCAGCCTCAGCGCCCGGTCCGTCGGCAGCGTGGCCCGCGATCTGCTGGAAACCAGGATCATGATGGATGACTTCCTGCGGATCCAGGCCATCACCTTCTGGGCGCAGGTGTTCCCGGTTGAGATCGCGCCTTTCGCCGCATTACCTGACCGGCATCTGCCCTACGTCCTCGGGCGGATCGCCCTGCTTTCCGACATCCCCGAGAAGCGCTGCTGGGGCTACGAGACCATCATGCGGCACCTGTCCTTGCCTGGAATCGCTGAGTCCTTACAAGCGCTAGCCAGCTTCACTCATAAAGATCTTATGGCCTTGGCTCCAACCGACGTTCCTGAGCACATCGAAGAAATGCGCTTACTTCGTCGCAAGGCACGCCATCTTCGCCGATGGGTCATGGTTCTGGTCTCGGCGCTGGCGCTGGCGTTATATGCTCTTTGCAAATGAAGCCGTTGCCGATTTTTTTCAGTTTTGACGAAGGCTATGTGACCCCTGCGGCCGTGACGTTCGAGGGCCTGCTCAGCAGTGCCCGGACGGAAGTGGCGTACGCACTTTACGTGCTGCACGAAGGCATCACGCCGGAGAGCCAGCGCCGGCTCGGCGCGTTGGTCGAGCGGCACGGGAACGCCACGCTAACCTTCATCAGTGTTGCTGGAGTGCTGGAATCCGCGGGCATCGTCTTCGATGACCGTCTTTTCTGCGTCGGCCACGATAAGGGTAAGTTCACAAAAGAGACTTTGCTCCGTTGCCTGCCTACTTTGGTTCCGGAATTTGAGCAGTATGATCGCATCCTGTACTCGGATGTAGATATCTGCGTGGTCGACGACATCTCCGAACTCTTTCAGGCCGACCTTGAAGGCCTTTATCTGGCAGGATGCCGCATCCCTGCCTTTCTCGCAGGGCAGGTAGCGCATATCCCGGAAAAGCTTAGGGAAAGCTACGTCGCCGGCGGTATTTGGTTAATGAACCTGAAGCAGATGAGGCAGGATGGGATGGGCGAAAAAATAGTCGGCCTGATGCAAAATCCGCCGTTCAGGTTTATCTGGAACGACCAAGATGTGATGAATCTCGCCTGCGATGGGAAGGTGGGCTTCATCAGTTATCGTTACTGCGCGATTCCGCATTGGCGCACCATTTTGGAGAAAGTCGATTACATGGACCGACACTACCCAGGCCAAGAGCTGCGTGAAGCCCTCTTCCGCCCAAAGATCATCCATTTCGCTTACGCCAAGCCATGGGCTGGCTCCTGCGAGGGAGATGCGATCTGGCACTTCTGGCATCGTCGCTCGGGCTTTCCGGAAATCCCGGGAAGGCGTCCGCGATCATCCGGCCACGCCGTCTATTTCTTGAAATACTTAAAGTTGCCCCGGGTATTTATTTCCACGGTCGAGCGCGACGGCGCGACGGTCATCAAGATCCTCGGATTCATCATACGAATTCGGCTCCCGAAGAACTTTTAAGCAGCAACATTTATCTCCGTTTACTCGCAATGAGCGCTAAGCCAGCAATATCCGTCGTTATGCCTTCCTATAACCATGGAAGATACGTGGACGCCTGCATCAAAGGGTTTTTGGCACAAAGCTTCCAGAACTTCGAGCTGATCATCATCGATGACGCTTCGAGCGACGATAACGTCGAACAGATCAGGCGCTTCCAGGACAGCCGGATTCGGTTCCTCTCCCGTCAGGCAAATCGCGGCGTTGCGGCAGGAATGAACGAGGGGTTCCGGATGGCCAAGGCCGATCTCATCTGCTTTTTCGCGACGGATGACCTGCCTGAGCCAGGTTATCTCGAAGCTGCCCTGCGGGGTTTCGATACGAATCCTGCGGCGGTCGGCGTGTATTTCCCGTTACGGAAAATCGGCGAAAGCGGGGAGTCGTTGGGGGGGCGGGTCAGCCTGCCTTCTGGCGCGGGCCATCGCGAACTGCTGCGGCGATCATTCATGGGAGGAAACCAGCTGCCCTCGCCCGGCATGGCTGTGCGCAGGTCGGTAGCCGTGGAAGCGCTGCTGCCGGAGGGAGTGTCACAGTATTCGGATTGGATGCTGAACAACCGGCTGCTCATGCGCGGAGAGGTCGTCCTGTCCGACGCCCCCATGGTCGCCTACCGGGTCGCCGCCGGCAGTCTCAGTGGGCGCTCGGATGCGGCGATCGGCCGAGAGGCCGCGGAGACCCGGCTGATGATGGATGATTTCCTGAGCCTGCGGACGATTGATCAACTGAGGGACGTCTTCGGAAAAGAGATGGAGGAGTTCGCCGGGCTATCGGATGCCCATGTCCCTTACGTGCTCGGCCGCCTGGCGCTGCGCTCTGATCACCACGAAAAAAGATGCTGGGGCTATGAGACCATCATGCGTCACCTCTCCACCCCGGGCGTGGCGGAGTCCCTGGCGGCCTGCGCCGGTTTCACCTACAAAGATTTCATGGCGGCGGTGCCTCGGCCGCATGGCTCCCCGGTCAAAGAAATCAACGACCTGCGCCGCAGGCTGCGACGGCAGCGCATCATCTCCGTTATCTTAGGTATCGGCTTGGTTGCCGCCATCGCGCTGTGGCTGGCTGCCCGTTAAAGACAGCCGGCCCTGGTCAGAAGCGCAGGCCAAGCTGCCAGAGCACTTTCTCGCGGTGGATGAATTGACGTGCGTTGCGTAGTGCTCGTCTCCACTCCCGAAACGCCTTACGGCCTAGGCTCAGAGGCGGTTTGACTCTGGCGCCGACCATGGAAGCGCCCTCGTCTTCATGCGCGACCCACTCGGGAAAGCCATGGAGGATGATGCAGCCATGAGACGGCTCGTCGTCCATGAACTCGTCCACCGCCAGCCAGAAGCTCCGAGAGCCCTCGAGCAACGCCCGAGCGCATTCCGGGGTCAGGAGGTAGGCGACGGTGGATCCGCCAGGTGAGAGCGGTCTCACCAACGAGAACCGCTCCGTAAGCTGCTTCCAGCGCTTATGCCGGGGATGCTTCACGCTGTAGAAACGGACGAGCATCCGCTGGCCGGCGATTGCGTTCGCGACGGCTGATAGCGTGGCGACAAGCTCAGCGGTCGGGCGGGCATCGTCTTCCATTGCCAGGCAGGAGGTGCCCATCTGCGCCACCCGCTCCCAGGCGGCCCGATGCGCCAGGAAGCAGCCGACTTCTCCCTTGGTCAGCGGATACCCCAGCTCATGGGTTCGCTTGGCACCGTCATATTGTGACAGTTCTTCCGGCGTTCCCTGTAGGAAGACGGGGGGCGACAGTTCAAAGGAAAGCCCGATCGCACCCAGATGGGCCTTCATGAGGTCGTGCCTCCGTCCGCTGGCTGCGGAAATAACGATGACGGGAGGGTGGCTCATCGACGGTGGGTTATGGCAGGCGAGGGCGGACGGGAGGTCAAGAGCGCCTTGCATACCCCGCCTCCGCCTGCCCATGCGAGCCGCCGCCAGCCCCTTGGCTTCGCAGTATTGCCTGCCGTATCCACGATGCCCATGTCTTCCTGCGGTAGCGTGGTACGTCTTGCAATCAAGGCGGAGTTTTCAAGGCTTGGGGCCATGGGGCTGAGCGTCTACCTGATCACCAAGAACGAAGGGGCTCATCTCGCAGCGGTCCTCGCTTCCTGCGCCGGCGCCGATGAGATCATCGTCGTCGACAGCGGCTCGACCGACCGGACCCTGGAGATCGCCCGGGCGGCCGGGGCCAAGGTCATCCATCAGGACTGGCTGGGCTTCGCCCGACAGAAGGATTTCGCCCTCAGGCAGTGCGCGCACGAATGGGTGCTGAACATGGACGGCGATGAAATCCTTTCCGCGGGGGCCATGCCGCGCATCCGCGAGGCCATCGCCCGCGGGGACGCGGTCGGCTACCAGATCGCCCGGGACGACGAATTCATGGGGGAGTCCATGGCCAGCTCCCACTGCCGGCCGTTCCTCCGTGTCTACCGCCGCGATCAGGCGGCCTGGGACCTGGAGAAGACTGTCCACGAACACATCGAGGTGCCCGGCAAGCACCCGACCATCCCCGGCGTCGTCATCCACCATAAAGGTTACGATAAAGTGACGGTCTACATGGATAAGTTGAACCGTTACGCCGCCCTGAAAAACATCATGTGGGAGAAGTCCGGCCGCAGGGGTTCGGCCCTCAGAGTCATCGCAGCTTTCCCTTTGGCGTTGTTCAAGCATCTGTTTTTCCGCCGGATGATATTCTCCGGGCCCCGCGGATTCGTTCGGGCCATGCAGGACGCCTTCTACGTCTTCCTGGCCGAGGCCATGGCGTACGAACGTACCCGCCGTCGTCGGTGAGCCGCGCTCAGAAGCGCCAGCCCAGCTTCCAGGCCTTGGCTTCGAACTTACAGCTGAAGCGTTCCCACTTGTTCGCGAACCAGCTGCGCCCGAGGTAGACGTGTTCGCGGATCCGGCGATGTCGATAGCTACGCCGGCCCGGCTGGCCGTTCTTGAGCAGCCTGAGGATGGGGTCGGCCACGTAAGCGTCGGACAGGCAGGGAGGCGGGACGCCCCCTTGGAAGACCGGGGCATTCAAGTAGCCCAACTGCCTTGCCGGGTCAGCATCGAGCGCGATGACGAAGTCGGCCAGCGCGTCGAGGTCTTCGAAATCACGCGCATGGACGAAGCACCGGGCATCGAAATCACGGAGGACGTCCGGGGCTCCCCAGTAGATCGGAATCGTGCCGGCCAGCAGCGGCTCGACGAGCTTCTCGGTGATGTAGCCGTCGGTCTCGGTGTTCTCGAAGGCTATGTTGAAGCGATAGTCCGAG
The DNA here is from genome assembly GCA_046301395.1 of Verrucomicrobiota bacterium. Taxonomy (GTDB): domain Bacteria; phylum Verrucomicrobiota; class Verrucomicrobiia; order Opitutales; family UBA953; genus UBA953. Next base: position 10,299 of record JBKCKE010000319.1, read on the forward strand.
ACGAACTTCATCTTGTCGGCGACTCGGCCGCCCATGTTGTTGAAGAGGCTTCCGCCGGAGTCGACGTGGCGCCGACGCAGCAGCTTCTTGAAGAAGCGGTTGCGGGGCCATGAACGCGGGTTGCTCACGACGAAGCTGCAGAAGCCTGCGGCCAGGCCTGACCGCGGAGCGGCATTGGCCCGCTCCAAGAGCGGCGCAGGGTCCGTAAGCACCTGGGCGTAATAGGGCAGCCTTACGGCCCGCGGGTCGCCGGGTATTTCAAAGGGGGTAAAGGCGAGGTCGCACTGGTCGAAGTCCGGCGTCATATTCTCGCCGGTCAGATAGACCTTCAGTCCATGGAAAGACCAATGGGCCTCGCCGAAGTCGCCGTAGACAAGTAGGTCGGGTGAATCCGTGACGTCGCAGACGACCACGTCGGTGACCGCCGCAAGCGAGCGGAAGACGCGCGATTTCTCCGGGGCGAAGAAGTCGTAATGGTCACTGAAGGCGATGCGGATCATGTCAGGCGTCCGGGGGCTCAGGGGCGCGGGCCGAACTTCCGCTGAGGCGGCAGGGTCGGCGGCACGGGCTCGATCTGCACGCCGGCGCAGGCCGGATGGCGGCCGAAGAGGCCGTAGCTCTCGGTGTCGAAGCGGGTCGTCATGCCGCGGGCGGCTTCGGCCACGAGCACGCGACCGTCCGGCTGGATGAAGCCGACCTGGACCATCGTCGTCCCGTCCACCTTGCGGGTGTGGGCCATGATCTTGTCGAGGAAGTCGTTGGCGTCCGGGCCG
>JBKCKE010000320.1:0-5259 GCA_046301395.1 Verrucomicrobiota bacterium
GGGCCGATGAGGCCGACCTTGTCGCCGCGGTTGAGGACGAAGCTGAAGTCGCGGATCAGAGGCGTGCCCGAAGGGTAGGCGAAGGCGATGTTCTCGGCTTCGACCACCCGGACGCCGGAGCGTTCGGCTTCGCTGATCTCCATCTTGGCGGAGCCGGTGGCGGTCCGCATCGCGCCGCGTTGGGCGCGCATCTTCACGAGCGCCTCCATGCGGGCGTTGGACTTCGTACGGCGCGCGCCCGGGCTGCGGCGGGACCAGGCTTCTTCCTGGCCGAGTTTCTTGTCGAAGGCGGCGCGCTGACGTTCTTCGGCGACGAAGAGCTCTTCTTTGCGGACGAGGTAGGTGTCGTAATCGCAGGACCAGCTGGCGAGCTTGCCGCGGTCGAGTTCGATGATGCGATTGGCCATGCGTCGCAGGAAGGCACGGTCGTGCGTGACGAAGAGCAGGGGGATCTTCTGTTCGAGCAGGAACTCTTCCATCCACAGGATGGAATCCAGGTCCATATGGTTGGTCGGCTCGTCGAGGAGCAGCAGGCCGGGCTTGGCGGCGAGGGCCTTGGCGAGGAGGCAGCGGCGCTTCAGGCCGCCGGAGAGGGCGTCGAAGGCGCGGTCTTCGGGGAGGCCGAGACGGGCGATGAGGTCATCCACGCGCAGGTCCTTCTCCCAGTCTTCGGAAACATCGTCGTCGCGGAGGCCGGAAGTCACGATGTCCCGGACGTTGCCCGGCAGGGTTTCGGGGATCTCCTGGGTCAGGCGGGCGATGCAGACGCCTTCAGGGATGGTGACCGTACCCGTATCGGGGGCGGACTCACCCGCGGCGATGCGCATCAGGGTTGTTTTGCCGGCGCCGTTACGACCGAGCAGACAGACCCGTTCCCCTTCCTCGATCTGGAGGTTGAGGTGGTCCAGGACGGGAGGGCCGCCGAAACTGACATAGACGTCGAGGAGACTGAGGAGGGCCATTGCCCGGAGATGTGGGGAAGGGGAAGGGCGGAGGCGAGGAAAATGGCCATCTGACCCCGTGGCTGTCGTTATCCCGCCAGAAGGAACACTTGTCCGTCAGGTGGGTCGTAGTCTAGACCTTTAGGCGCCCCGTGACGGCCTGCCTTCAGGTCCGCTAATCCCTTACTCCGCATGCGCTCCCTCCTGCTTCTTTCCCTTTTCGCCGCGACGGCGTTGGCCGACGGTCCGAAGGACAATATTCCCGCCGCGGTCCGGCCGATACCGCCGACCGACAAGGCCGTGGCTCTGCCCGAGGCCGACAAGGTCTTGCTGGCCATGGAACTCGCCGAGCTGCGTACGGCCATCGACGCCGCCGCGAAGGCTCAGGCGAAGAATCCGCGCCTCGAGGAGTTCCTGGCGGACATCGAGATTTTCCACAAGGCCGTCGACTGGGCCGGTCGCTACAACGAGTACTTCAATAAGGGCGAATTCAAATCCGCTCACGACCTGATCGCCGAGGGCAAGGCCCGCGCCGCCTCGTTCCTCAAAGGCGAGACCCCGTGGACCCGCCAGACCGGCCTGGTCGTGCGCGGGTACAAGTCGAAGATCGACGGCTCCGTCCAGCCTTACGGCATGGTCATCCCAGACAATTACGCCGGGTCGCTGATGCGCTTGGACTTCTGGTGTCACGGCCGCGGCGAGACCTTGAGCGAACTCGCCTTCCTCAGCGAGCGTCGCAAGAACGTCGGCCAGCTCCCGGCCAACAATCGCCTGGTCCTCCATCTCTATGGCCGTTACTGCTGCGCCAACAAGATGGCCGGCGAGGTCGATCTCTGGGAGGCCTATGCCCACGCCCGTAAGAGCTATAACATCGACGACGATCGCCTGTTCATCCGTGGCTTCTCCATGGGCGGCGCGGCGGTCTGGCAGTTCGGCGCCCACTACACGGATCGCTGGTGCGGCATCAATCCCGGCGCCGGCTTCTCCGAGACCCCGGAGTTCCTGAACGTCTTCCAGAACGAGGACGTCTCCAAGATCCCTTCCTGGCAGAAGACCCTGTGGGCTTGGTATAACGCCACCGACAGCGCCATCAACTTCCGCAACGCCCCGACGGTCGCCTACAGCGGCGAGATCGACAAGCAGAAGCAGGCCGCCGACGTCATGGCTCGCGAGATGGGCAAGGTCGGCCTGGAGCTCACGCACATCATCGGACCGCAGACCGCCCATAAGATCCACCCGGACTCCATGGTCGAGATCGAGCGCCGCCTTGCCGCCATCGCGGCGCGCGGTCGCGTGCGCACGCCGAAGGAAGTCTCCTTCGCCACCTACTTCCTGCGCTATGACCGCATGCACTGGGTGCAGGTCGACCGCATGGTCGAGCACTGGAAGCAGGCCCGCGTCGACGCCAAGCTGGTCGACGAACGCGCCATCGAGGTCAAGACGACCAACGTCGCCGGCCTGACGCTCGACTTCGCCCCGGGCGATGCCGTCCAGTCGCAGTTCGCCCCGACCGCCGTGACCATCGATGGCCATAAGGTCCTGACCTCGGTCAAGGCCGCCTCGGACCGTTCGTGGAAGGCTGCCTTCGCCCGTGACCCTAAGAACGGCGAATGGACGCAGGTCGCCGCGCATGCCGACAAGGGCGCGCATAAGCGTCACGGACTTTCCGGCCCGATCGACGACGCGTTCATGGACTCCTTCCTTTACGTCGCCCCGACCGGACAGCCCTTCAACGCCAAGGTCGGCGGCTGGGCCAAGTCCGAGATGGAGCGCGGCGCCCGGGAATGGCGTCGTCAGTTCCGCGGCGATGCGCCGACGAAGACCGACGCGCAGGTCAAGGACGAGGACATCGCCAAGAGCAACCTCATCCTCTGGGGCGATCCCTCTTCGAACGCGGTCCTCGCCAAGATCGTCGCCCAGCTCCCGATCCGGTGGACCGCCGATAAGCTCGTCGTCGACGGTAAGACCTACTCGTCCGCCGACCATGCGCCGATCCTGATCTACCCGAATCCGCTGAACCCTCAGAAGTACGTCGTGATCAACAGCAGCTTCACCTACCGCGAATACGACTACCTGAACAACGCCCGCCAGGTCGCCAAGCTGCCCGACTGGGCCGTCGTCGACCTGAAGGTCGCCCCGGACGCCATCGCCCCGGGCGCCATCCCCGCCGCCGGCTTCTTTGACGAGGCTTGGCAGTTCCGCGCTTCTAAGTAATCCCAATTTACCAATCCCATGGCCATCATCACCGAAAAAGACCTGCAGCCTACCTATGACGTGATCGTCGTCGGTTCCGGCGCGGGCGGCGGTCAGTCCGCCTACACGCTCACCATGAACGGCGTGAAGGTCCTCATGCTCGAGGCCGGTCGCAATTACGACCCGGTCACCGAGACCCCGATGTTCCAGTCGAAGGCCGATGCGCCCCTGCGTGCCATGAGCACGCGTGAGAAGCCGTTCGGTTTCCATGATGCGACCGTCGACGGCGGCTGGGAGGTCCCGGGCGAGCCTTACACGCAGGCTTCGACCGACCCCAAGCAGCGATTCGACTGGTGGCGCGCCCGTATGCTCGGCGGACGCACCAACCACTGGGGACGTATCTCGCTCCGTAACGGGCCTTATGACTTCAAGCCCTATTCCCGTGACGGCCTTGGCTTTGACTGGCCGATCAGCTACGAAGACGTCGCCCCGTATTACGACAAGGTCGAGATGCTCGTCGGCGTCTATGGGTCCAACGAAGGCCTCGAGAATACGCCTGACTCCCCGAACGGCACGCTGCTCCCGCCGCCCAAGGCCCGCGCCGGCGAACTCTACGTCAAGAAGCACGTCGCCAAGTTCGGCATCCCCGTGATCCCGATCCACCGCGCCATCCTTTCGACGCGCCAGGACCACGTGAATTTTCCGGCCCGCCTGCACCCGAACAATCCCAAGGCGCAGAAGATCCTCGCCAAGGCCATGCAGGAGCGCGCCGCCTGCTTCTGGGCGACCGACTGCGGCCGAGGCTGCTCGATCAAGGCCAACTACCAGTCGACCACCGTGCACCTGCCGCCCGCGCTCGCGACCGGCAACCTGGATGTCCTATGTAACGCCCATGCTCGCGAGGTCACCCTCGGCGCCGACGGCAAGGCCAACGGTGTCGTCTACATCGACAAGGCCACCGGTCAGGAGCGTGCCGTGAAGGGGCGCGCGGTCATCCTCGCCGCCAGCTCGGGCGAGACCGCCCGCATCCTGCTCAACTCGAAGTCCAACCGCTTCCCGAACGGACTCGCCAACGGCTCCGGCCTCGTCGGCAAGTACATCATGGACACCGTCGGCGGAAAGCTGGGCGGCACCGTCCCGGCCTTCGAGAATCTGCCGGTCCACAACGAAGAAGGCGCCGGCGCCCACGTGTACATCCCTTGGTGGCTGTATAAGGACGCTGGTAAGCTCGGTTTTGCCCGCGGCTATCACGTCGAATTCGCCACGGGACGGCGCATGCCTGGCCTGGGCGCGGGCAGTGCCAGCCCCGGCTACGGCAAGAGTTACAAGGAGGAGGTGCGCCAGAAGTATGGCGCCGCCATCGGTTTCACCGGACGCGGCGAGATGATCCCGAACGAAAACTGCTTCTGCGAGCTCGACCCGACCGTGAAGGATAAGTGGGGCATCCCCGTGTTGCGCTTCCATTGGAAGTGGTCCGAGCACGAGACCAAGCAAGCGGCGCACATGGAGGCCACGTTCGCGATGATGATCGAAGCCATCGGCGGCAAGGCCAAGAAGCCTGAGACCGACGGCACGAAGGCGATCGAGCCAGGCGGCTCGATCATCCACGAGGTCGGCGGCGCCATGATGGGAGCCGATGGGAAGAAGTCCGTCACCAACCAGTGGAACCAGTGCTGGGAGGTGCCGAACCTGCTCCTCAACGACGCTTCGGCTTTCTGCAGCAACCCCGACAAGAATCCCACGCTCACCATCATGGCGCTCGCGTGGCGCGCCACCGACCATCTCATCGAAGAGATGCGCAAGGGTAACCTCTGAGCCTTACGAACATGGAAAACATTCCCGCTGACAATTCCGGACAGATCGACCGCCGCCAGGCGCTCAAGTGGATCGGTGCCGCCGCCGCGGCCGCCGCGACGTTCCCTCATGCGTCGGCCCAAGGCCGCCTGCAGCGTCAGGCCGGCGCCCCCGCTGGCACCGTTGGAAACCGCATCGGCTGGGACCCGGTCCTGAACAAGAATTACGCCCCGGGCGACCTCTGGGCGCTCACGCTCACCCCGAAACAGCGCAAGGCCGCCGCCTCGCTGACCGATCTCATCCTGCCGCCGGACAACCCCGGCGACAAGCT